>JADJXH010000004.1:1304435-1630544 GCA_016715895.1 Flavobacteriales bacterium
CACGTGCAGGGGTTTGGTGCGCGCGGCCATGATGCCCCGCATGTTGGGGATGCGCTGCTCGGCCATGCCCTTGGCGGCACCCAGGACGCAGGGGAGGGCCACCTCCAGCACCTCCACACCGCCCGGGACGTCGCGTTCCACGGTGGCCGTGCCACCGCTCACCTCCAGCTTGCTGGCCAGGGGCACGTAGGGCAGGTCCAGCAGTTCGGCCACCATGGCGCCCACCTGGCCGCCGTTGTGATCGATGGTCTCCTTGCCGGCCAGCACCAGATCGAAGCCCTTGTCCTTGGCGTAGGCGGCCACTTCCGCAGCCACCTGGTAGGCATCCTCCGGGCGGGCGTCCACACGCACCGCCTCGTCGGCGCCGATGGCCAGGCCTTTGCGGATGGTGGCCTCGGTGTCGGCCGGGCCCACCGTGATGGTGATGACGCTGCCGGTCCCCGCCGCCTCCTTCAGCTCCAGGGCGCGCACCAGCGCGTACCACTCATCGTAGGGGTTCACGATGAAGGTGACGCCGTTGCCGTCGTACTGGGTATTGTCCGCAGTAAAGGCGATGCGGGCGGTGGTGTCGGGCACCTGGCTGATCAGGACGAGGATCTTCATGATCGGGGAACGTTGGCGCCGGGGGATGGTTCGGAGGGAAGCACCCGCGGCGGGGCGCGAAAGTAAGGAGCGACCGATCCATGGGGACGGCTAACTTCCCGCCACGAACCGGAACGATATGCGAACCTTGAGCTTCATCCTGGCCGCGCTGGTGCTGCCCCTGCTGGTGCCTGCGCAATTGGTCATCCAGAACGCTCTGGACTTTGATGGCATCAACGACAAGGCGCAACTGGACAACGCTTCGGCGCTGGTGGCCGGTGCGGCGGGCATGACCCTGGCCTGCCGGGTGAAGCCGCGCAACACCGCGCCGGCCTTCCCCGATCTGGACGGCTTTTGCGGCATCCGCAACAACGTGGATGCGGACCTTTATTTCATCCAGGTAGGGGCGCAAGCGGTGGAGGGGCGGTTCCGGAACAGCGGTGGCGTCGACTTCACGATCACCGCACCGGTGCTCAAAGTGGGCGCCTGGCAGTATCTCGCGCTCACCTACGATGGTGGCACCCTCCGCATGTACCACGATGGCACGGAGGTGGGCAGCATCGCCGCTTCCGGCACCATCACCAACATGGCAGAGCCCCTCTATCTGGGCACCCTGCCCTTCCAGTTCACCGACTTCTTGTTCAATGGCGTTCTGGATGAGGTGATGCTCTGGGAGCGGGCCCTGTCCGCCGAGGAGGTGCGCTGCCTGGTGAGCGCTGCCATCGACTTCACCGACCCGGCCCTGCTCGTCCACTTCGATATGGATCAAGGCACGCCGGGAGGCAACAACACGGCCATCACGGCGGCGATCGACGTGGAGGCCGGGGCCCAGGCGCCGCTCACGGGCTTCGCGCTCAACGGCCCGGGCAGCAACTTCGTTTTCGGGGCCGAGTGGGGCTATGTGCAGGAGCTCACCCTCTGCCAGGGGGAGACCTACGACTTCGGTGGAACCCTGATCGACACCGCAGGCACATTCGTGAACACGTTGCAGGGGGCCGTGTGCGACAGCATCATCACCCTGTTCGTGGACGTGACCCCGGTGGACGTATCGGTGCTCCAGTTGAACGCGAACCTGTTCGCGCAGGCCACCAACGCCACCTTCCAATGGCTCGACTGCGGCAATGGCTTCGCACCGGTGCAGGGTGCCGTGGCCTCGCAGTTCACCGCCACGGCCAATGGCCAGTATGCGGTGCAGGTGACGCAGAACGGGTGCACGGACACCTCGGCCTGCTACGCGGTCACCGGCGTGGGCATCGTGGAGGAGGGGGCCCAGGGCGGGTTGCGGTTGGAAGGCGATCCGGCCGGCGATCAGGTGGTGCTCGTGAGCGGACGATCGACCACGACGACCTACCGGGTGATCGACGCCACGGGCCGGGTGATGCGGCAGGGGAGGCTGGCAGGTGTGCGCACGGTGATCGGGCTCCAAGGCCTGGCGGCCGGTCCCTACATCCTGGCGGTGGACCTGCCGGGGCGGCCGGTGGCGCTGCGCTTCACGCGGCCGTGACCGGGGCGACCCGGCGCGGCCTACTTTTGGGGCCCATTTCCACGTCCATGCGCACCATTCAGTTCCGCGAGGCCCTCAACGAGGCGATGTCCGAGGAGATGCGCCGCGACCCTTCGGTCTTCCTCATGGGCGAGGAGGTGGCCGAGTACGACGGCGCCTACAAGGTGAGCAAGGGCATGCTGGCGGAGTTCGGTCCCCAGCGCGTGATCGACACGCCCATCAGCGAGCTCGGCTTCACGGCCATCGGTGTGGGCGCCGCCATGAACGGCCTGCGCCCCATCGTGGAGTTCATGACCTGGAACTTCGCCATCCTGGCCAGCGACCAGATCATCAACCACGCCGCCAAGATGCTGCAGATGAGCGGTGGCCAGTTCCACATCCCCATCGTGTTCCGCGGGGGTAATGGCAGCGCCGGACAGCTTGCCGCCACGCACAGCCAGAGCTTCGAGGCCTTCTATGCCAACATCCCCGGGCTGAAGGTGGTGACCCCCAGCAACCCTTACGACGCCAAGGGCCTGCTGAAGAGCGCCATCCGCGACGACGATCCCGTGCTGGTGATGGAGAGCGAGCGCATGTACGGCGACAAGGGCGAGGTGCCCGATGGCGAGTACCTCGTGCCCATCGGGTTGGCGCACGTGGCGCGCAAGGGCACCGACGTCACCCTCGTGAGCTTCGGCAAGATGATGAAGGTGGCCCTGGCCGCGGCCGAGGAGCTGGCGAAGGAGGGCGTGAACGCCGAGGTGATCGACCTGCGCACCATCCGCCCGCTTGACACCGCCACCATCCTGGCCAGCGTCCAGAAGACCAATCGCCTGGTGGTGGTCGACGAGAACTTCCCGATGGTGAGCATCGCCAGCGAGGTGGCCTACCGCGTGCAGAAGGACGCCTTCGACTTCCTCGATGCGCCCGTGCTCCGCGTGAACCAGGCCGACACGCCGCTTCCCTTCAGCCCGCCGTTGATCGAGGCCAGCCTGCCCAACCCCGCCCGCGTCATCGCCGCCGTGAAGGAGGTGATGTACCTGCGGAAGTGAGGGGAGTGACGATCGCTCACGCGCAAGGCCTGCGCACGGAGTGGCGAGGAGCGAGTGAGGAGTGACGAGTGCCTGCGCACCTATCCAGCGCGCCGATCGGCGAGTGGATGCCGCCGGCCCGTGTCTTTGGCCCTGGTGGGTATTTCACGCGCCACTCGCTGTTCGCCACTCCGTCAGGACTTTTCTAATTTCGCGGCCCTCTTCCGCCCAGTGGGGATGGAAGGCGCTGACGGACAAGACCATACACAACACAGAACGAGATGGGAGTTGAACTGATGTATTACCTGCCCGTGCTGGGCGTGGTGGGCCTGGTGGTCATGGTGGCCAAGGCCATGTGGGTGAGCAAGCAGGACGCCGGCGATGCCAACATGCAGGAGCTGGCCGGTTACATCGCCAAGGGAGCCAGCGCCTTCCTGAAGGCCGAGTGGAAAGTGCTCGGCATCTTCGCAGTGATCGCCTCGGTGCTGCTGGCCTGGAGCGGTACGCTGGTGGAGCACAGCGACTGGGTGATCGCCGTGGCCTTCCTGATCGGCGCCTTCTTCAGCGCCTTCGCGGGCTGGATCGGCATGAACATCGCCACCAAGGCCAACGTGCGCACCACACAGGCCGCACGCACCAGCCTGGCCAAGGGCCTGCAGGTGAGCTTCAACGGCGGCACCGTGATGGGCCTCGGCGTGAGCGGGCTGGCGGTCGTGGGCCTCAGCGTGCTCTTCATCGTGTTCTACAAGATGTACGTCAGCGGCGCCAGCCCCAACGGCGAGGAGATGATGAAGGCGCTGGAGGTGCTGGCGGGCTTCAGCCTCGGCGCCGAGAGCATCGCGCTCTTCGCCCGTGTGGGCGGTGGCATCTACACCAAGGCCGCCGACGTGGGCGCCGACCTGGTGGGCAAGGTGGAGGCCGGCATCCCCGAGGATGACCCGCGCAACCCGGCCACCGTGGCCGACAACGTGGGCGACAACGTGGGCGATGTGGCCGGCATGGGCGCCGACCTCTTCGGCAGCTACGTGGCCACCATCCTCAGCACCATGGTGCTGGGCCGCGAAGTGGTGAGCGCGGACAACTTCGGCGGCATGGCCCCGATCCTGCTGCCCATCCTGATCGCCGGCCTCGGCATCCTCTTCAGCATCATCGGCACCTTCTTCGTGCGCATCAGCAAGGACACCGACAGCGTGATGGCGGCGCTCAACAAGGGCAACATCGGCTCCATCCTCCTCACGGCCATCGCCAGCTTCTTCGTCATCGGCTGGATGCTGGCGGAGACCATGACCTTCCAGCGGGGCGAAGTGGTGCTGCAGATCGAACGCATGAACGTGTTCTACGCCATCGTGCTCGGCCTGGTGGTGGGCTTTCTGATGAGCTACATCACCGAGTACTACACCGCCATGGGCCGCAAGCCGGTGGACAGCATCGTCCAGAAGAGCGGCACGGGACACGCCACCAACGTCATCGGCGGTCTGGCCGTGGGCATGGAGAGCACCTTCCTGCCGATCCTGGTGCTCGCTGCGGGCATCTTTGGCGCCTTCCAGCTGGCCGGCCTCTACGGCGTGGCCATCGCCGCCGCCGGCATGATGGCCACCACGGCCATGCAGCTCGCCATCGACGCCTTCGGCCCCATCAGCGACAATGCGGGCGGCATCGCGGAGATGAGCGGCCTGCCCAAGGAGGTGCGCGAGCGCACCGACATCCTGGACGCCACCGGCAACACCACGGCCGCCACCGGCAAGGGCTTTGCGATCGCCTCCGCCGCGCTCACCGCCCTGGCGCTCTTCGCGGCCTACGTGGGCCTCGCTGGCATCACGGCCATCGACATCTACAAGGCCGACGTGCTGGCCATGCTCTTCGTGGGCGGCATGATCCCCTTCCTGTTCAGCAGCATGGCCATCAGCGCCGTGGGCAAGGCCGCCATGGACATGGTGAAGGAGGTGCGCCGGCAGTTCCGCGAGATCCCCGGCATCATGGAGGGCAAGGCCAAGCCGGAGTACGAGAAGTGCGTGGCCATCAGCACGCAGGCCAGCATCCGCGAGATGATCCTGCCCGGCGCGCTGGCGCTGCTGAGCCCGGTGATCGTGGGCTTCGCCTTCGGACCCGAGGCGCTCGGTGGCCTGCTGGCCGGTATCACCGTCAGCGGGGTGCTCATGGGCATCTTCCAGAACAACGCCGGTGGCGCCTGGGACAACGCCAAGAAGAGCTTCGAGAAGGGCGTTGTGATCGATGGCCAGACCTACAAGAAGGGCAGCGACCCCCACAAGGCGGCGGTGACCGGCGACACCGTGGGTGATCCGTTCAAGGACACCAGCGGTCCTTCGATGAACATCCTCATCAAGCTCACCTCCATCGTGGCGCTCATCATCGCTCCGCACATCGCGGAAACCGGTCACCACGCCGCTACGCCCGCACCGGTGATGCAGAACATGCCGGCTGGCAGCAGCGATGCCAGCCTGCCCGAAGCGCCATCGAAGGATCACGTGTCCGCCGCGCTCGACCTCGGCCACCGGTTCTGATCGTCCGTCACCTCGAACGAAGAACCCCGGTCCTTGGGCCGGGGTTCTCATTTCCCACGAACATGAACGACCACAACCGGTTCACCGATGACGCGTTCGTCGCGCAATTCACCAACTGCACCCTGGCACCCGCGCTGTTCACGCACGAAGCGCACTTGCGGCTTGGCTGGATCATGGTGCGTTCGCATGGAACTGAGCGAGCCGGTGAGGTCCTCTGCGATATGATCGCACGCTATGCCCGTGCGTTGGGCAGGGCGGAGAAGTTCAACCTTACGATCACGATCGCCTCAACGCGCATGATCGCCCACTTCCTTGCGCGTTCAAGCGCAACGGACTTCGCCTCCTTCATTGCGGAATTTTCCAAGCTCCGCAGCAACTTCCAGGATCTGCTGGACGCGCACTACAGCGGCAGGGTGTATGCAAGCGACCTGGCCGCGACCCGTTTTATTGAGCCGGACCTGCGACCTTTCTGAGCTGAAGGGTCAGCGCTTCTTCGCAGTGGCCTTGGCCGGGGCTTTGGCGGCCGCCTTCGCGGGCTTCGCGTGGCCGTTGGTGGAGGTCGTCTCCGCCGGGAAGAGGCCGTGGATCTCCGCGTCGATGGACTGGATGATCTTCCCCAGGTCGTCCGGCTTCACATGGAAGGCGTTGTCATCCACATCAATGATCAGCAGCTTGCCTTTGTCGTACGTGCTGATCCAGGCCTCGTAGCGCTCGTTGAGGCGCTTGAGGTAGTCGATGCTGATGCCGTTCTCATACTCGCGGCCGCGCTCGGCGATCTGCTTCACGAGGTTGGGCACACTGGCGCGCAGGTAGATCAGCAGGTCGGGGGGCATGATCGCGCTGTCCATGTTCTGGAACAG
Source organism: Flavobacteriales bacterium (assembly GCA_016715895.1). Classification (NCBI taxonomy): domain Bacteria; kingdom Pseudomonadati; phylum Bacteroidota; class Flavobacteriia; order Flavobacteriales; species Flavobacteriales bacterium. The sequence continues at coordinate 1,310,914 of JADJXH010000004.1, forward strand.
GCGGAAGTAGTTCTCGAAGTCGCGCGTGGTCATCAGCCCCATCGCGTGCAGGTTGGGGGCGAAGATGAAGGCGTCCTCGTAGATGGTGCGGTCCTGGATCACGCTGCGGCCGCTGCGGCGGATCTCCAGCAGCTGCTCGAAGCGGCTGTTGAGGAAGAAGATCTGGAGGTTGAAGCTCCAGCGCTGCATGTCCTTGTAGAAGTCGAACAGGTAGGGGTTGTTGTCCACGGCCTCCTGCAGCTGGTCCCACTTGTAGTGTTTGGCCAGGAGCTGCGTGAGGGTGGTCTTGCCCGAACCGATGTTGCCGGCGATCGCGATGTGCATGATGAGTCGGTGCTGAAGCGGGATGGCGAAGATATCCGCCTCCTGCTGCGCCATACGCCCTTGTGGAAAAGTCAGGGCGCGGGCAGACGCGCGATCACGATGCGGTCCGGAAGAAGGAGCATCATGCGGCCCTGCTCCACGCGCGCATCGCGCAGCACCTCACCCGCCTGCAGCGGCGGCAGCGGCAGCGGTGTGAGGTCGAGCGCGCGCAGGTCGAACCGTTCGAACCGGCCGGCGCGCACCAGGTAGAGCGAGCGGTGGCGCACCTCGAAGCGCTCCACGTCGGTGAGCGGGATGGTGCGGGCGTAGGTGCCGAAGATGTCGAAGACCAGGATGCCGTGGCGGGGCGAGTTGACGTAGAGCCAGTTGTCCAGCTCCTGCATCTGCACGGGCTCGGGGGTGAGCCCGATGAGCTGGTCGATGCGGCCGGTGGCCGCCACGGGCCGCAGCTGCGCGTCCACACGGATCAGTTCGCCCTCGCGCTGGTCGAAGAACCAGAAGTGGTTCTGCACGCTGGCACAGGCCAGCACCACCTGGGGAAAGCCGCTGCGCGGCAGGTTGATCACACTGCCCTGCAGGCTCAGCGTGTTGTCCAGCATGGCCAGCTGGCCCTGCTCGGCGCTGAAGAGCAGCGGCTTCAGGCTGTAGAACGCATCGAGCACGGCGATGCGGCCGAAGGTCTTCACGCTGTTGCGCAGCCAGCTCTCCCCGCGCGGGTTGAAGAGGGTGAGCTCGTCGCCGCGCAGGGCGTACACGTTCCCCAGCTCATCGGTGGTGAAGGCATCGAACCGGCCTTCGACCACCGCCTCGATCAGGGGTGTGGTCTGGGCGGCGACACGGCCTTGGAGGGCCGGGAGGGCGGCCAGCAGGGCAAGGGCAGGGACCCGGCGCAACATCACGGCACCGGTTGCGGCAACAACTGTTCCAGGTAGCTGCGGTCGTTGGCCAGGCGCGGCACCTTGTGCTGGCCGCCAAGCTTGCCGCGCAGCTTCATCCACTCGTGGAAGGTGCCGGCCGGCACCGCGTGCACCACGGGCCTGGCCAGAAGACGGTCGCCGGTGCGCTTGGCGTCGTAGTCCGAGTTCACCTCCCGCAGCGAGGCGTCCATGGTGGCGATGAAGGCATCAAGGTCCCGGGGGCTGCGCTCGAACTCGATGATCCATTCGTGTCCGCCGCGCCCCGTGGCGCTCTGGTGGATGGGTCCGGCGGTGTATTCGCGGACGATGGCGTCATGCACGCGGCACGCGGCCTCGATGGCGCGGTCGGCGTTCTCCACGATCAGCTCCTCCCCGAAGGCGTTGATGAAGCTGCGCGTACGGCCGCTCACCTGGATGCGGTAGGGGCGCACGCTGGTGAAGCGCACCGTGTCGCCGGGCACGTAGCGCCAGAGACCGGCATTGGTGCTCACCACCAGGGCGTACTGCCGCCCCACCTCCACCTCGTGCAGCAGTTTGGTCTCCGGCCGTTCGCGTCCCACCTGGTCCAGCGGCATGAACTCGAAGAAGATGCCGTAGTCCAGCATCAGCAGCAGGTCGTCCGCGCCGTGCCGGTCCTGGATGGCGAAGTAGCCCTCGCTGGCGTTGTAGCTCTCCAGGTAGTTCATGGTGGGCGAGGGGAACAGCGCGGCGAACTGGTCGCGGTAGGGGCGGAAGCTCACACCGCCGTGCATGAAGAGCTCCAGGTTGGGCCACACCTCCAGCATGTGGCGCTTGCCGGTGAGCTCCAGGATGCGCCGCAGGATCACCAGGGTCCAGCTGGGCACACCGGCGATGCAGCGCACATCCTCGCGCATGGTCTCGCGTGCCATCTGCTCGATCTTCTCCTCCCATTTGTCCATCAGCGCCACCTCGATCGCCGGGGTGCGCCGGAACTCCACCCAGATGGGCAGGTTGCGGATGATGATGGCGCTGAGATCGCCCGCATAAGCGTCAGGCCGGAGCCGCTCGATGGTGCTGCTGCCGCCCACCACCATGCTCATGCCCATGAACAGCTTGCTCTGCGGGAACTGCTCGTAGTGCAGGGCGATCAGGTCCTTGCCGCCCTTGTAGTGGCAGTCCTCCAGCGCCTCGCGCGTCACGGGGATGAACTTGCTGCGGTCCTGGGTGGTGCCGCTGCTCTTGGCGAACCACTTCACGTCCGTGGGCCAGAGCAGGTTCTGTTCCCCCTGCCGCATGCGTTCCACATAGGGGCGCACATCGTTGTAGTCCTGCAGGGGCACCCGCTCGCGGAACGTGTCGGGCTCGCGCACCGTGCCATACTCGTGGCGCTTGCCCCATTCGGTGTGGCGGGCGCTGCGCACCAAGTGGTGGAACACCTCCAGCTGGGCTTCGTGCGGGTTGTCGCGGAAGAGGTTGATCTGCTGCAACCGCTTCTTGATCAGGAAGGAGAACAGCGCGTTGACGGGCATGTCGGGAGCGGATGGGGTCCGTTGGCGCGGCTATCTTGTGCCGAAAAGGTAAGGACCCGCCGCCGACATGCACACCGGACCCCTCCGCAAGCTCAGCGCCACGTTCGTTCAGGGCACCTCCCCACGCGATGGCGAGGTACGCTACAGCATGCGCCTGGCTGCCGATACCATGGACCTCAACACCCGGGTCGGAGCGGCGCTCACGGTGCGCGCCACCGGAGCCAAGACCTGTGTGGTGTGCGGGCGGAGCGTGACGAAGTTCTTCGGCCAGGGCTTCTGCTTCCCGTGCTTCCGCGATGCACCGGAGGCCTCCGAGTGCATCGTGCGGCCCGAGCTGTGCCGCGCCCACCTGGGCGAGGGTCGCGATCCGGCGTGGGAGCGGGAGCACCACGACCAGGAGCACATCGTGTACCTCAGCTACACCGGCGGGGTGAAGGTGGGCGTCACGCGCAGCACGCAGGTGCCGGTGCGCTGGATCGATCAGGGTGCGGTGCGGGCCCTGCCCATCGCGCGAACGCCGCACCGTCAGCTCGCAGGCCTCATTGAAGTGGCCCTCAAGAAGCTGTTCGCGGACCGCACCGACTGGCGGGCCATGCTGCGCCCTGTGGACCCGCCACCCGATGTGTTGCCGGCCGCCCGATCCGGGGCTCTCGCCGCACTGCCGGAAGAGCTCGCGCCCCATGCCCTGTCCGAGGAGGAGGTGTGGACCCTGGCCTATCCCGTGGACCACCTGCCGCCCAAGGTCAAGAGCATCAACCTGGACAAGGAGCCGGAGGTGTCCGGCACCCTGGCCGCCATCAAGGGGCAGTACCTCATCTGGGCCGATGGCCGCGTGCTCAACGTGCGGAACCACAGCGGGTTCCACATCGAACTGGCCTGAACCCGGGATCTTTTTCCGCGGTCACTGCAACCCATCCATCGGCCTCGCCGTACAGAAGGCAGGTTTTGGTCAGTGGACCGATCGTTAGGGCAGTCGAGGGGTCGTTCTTCGGAACGGCCCTTCGCTGTTTTCGGACGGGTCAGTGCACCGCGATGGCGAAGGGCATGCGGGCCTGGATGCCGGTGGCCTGCTTCACGCGCTGCAGTTCGCGGGCCTGGCGCACCACGTCGGGGTCGAGGCCCAGCACCTCGCGCTCCACGTAGGTGGAGGCCTGTGCGTTCAGACTCTTCATGAGGCTTTTGAAGAGGTCCTCCTGCTCGGGGTAGCCCACGGTGCGGTACTCCTCCACGCCGGCCATCCGCGCGGCGGCCGTGATGGCGTCCTCGAGACCGCCCAGCTCGTCCACCAGCCCGACCCGCTTGGCGTCCGTTCCCGTCCACACCCGGCCGCGGCCCACACTGTCCACCTGGGCCACGCTCATCTTGCGGCCTTCGGCCACACGGGCCTTGAAGTCCTCGTAGAAGCGGTCCACCAGCTCCTGGATCAGGGCACGCTCGTCGGCGCGCAGCGGGCGCGACACGTCGAACAGGTCGGCGTAGTGGTTGGTCTTCACACCGTCCACGGTCACGCCGAGGTGCTCGTTCAACAGCTCCTGCATGTTGGGGATGATGCCGAACACGCCGATGCTGCCGGTGATGGTGTTGGGTTCGGCGTAGATGGTGTTGGCGTTGCAACTGATGTAGTAGCCACCGCTGGCGGCCACGTCGCCCATGCTCACCACCACCGGCTTGGCCGCGCGGGCCAGCCCCATCTCCCTCCAGATCACATCGCTGGCCAGGCCGCTGCCGCCGGGGCTGTTCACCCGCAGCACGATGGCCTTCACAGTGCTGTCCTCGCGGGCCTTGCGGATGGCCTCGGACAGCGTTTCGCTGCCGATGCTCTCCTCATCACCCTTGCCGCTGCTGATGCCGCCGGTGGCGTACACCACGGCCACTTTGGCCTTGGCGGTCGCCGAGCCGGTGATCACGTCATCACCCTTCACGCTGGCGCGCTTGTACGTGCCCAGGGACACGAGCTCCAGCTCCTTGCCCTCCTCCACGCCGAAGCGCTTCTTCATCAGGGCCAGCACCTCGTCACGGTACAGGGTGCCGTCCACCAGCCCGAGGCGGTGGGCGTCGGGCGCCTGGCGGATCAGCAGGCTGTCGGCGATCTGGTCCAGCCGGGCCTTATCCATGTGGCGCGAGGTGGCGATGGCTTCGAGGTACTGGTCCCAGATGCCGTCGATCAGGGCGCCCAACTGCTCCTCGTTGGCCGGTGTCATCTCCGTTTCGGTGTACGACTCGCCGAAGCTCTTGTATTTGTTGTTGCTGCCTTTGATGAACTGGATGTCCACCCCGGCCTTGTCGAACAGCCCTTTGAAGAAGGTGAGCTGGGCCTGCAGGCCGCGGAAGTCCAGGTCGCCTTCCGGCACCACGAACACCGAATCGGCCGCGCTGGCCAGGTAGTACGTGCCCTGGGTGAGGAACTCCGAGTGCGCATAGATGGGCTTGCCGCTCGTGGTGCGGAACTCCAGCAGCTTGCGGCGGATCTCCTGCGCGGTGGCGCTGCCGGTGTTCAGCATTGTCGGCTCCAGGAAGATGCCGCTGATGCGCTCGTCGCGGCCGGCCTTGTCGATGCTCTCCAGCAGCTCGTCGAGCCCTGTGCGGCCGGCGCCTTGGAAGGGACCGAAGTCCAGGTCCAGCTCGTCCTTGCGGCCGCGGTCCACGATCTGGTCATCCAGGCGCAGGTGCAGCACGGAGCCCTTCTTCACCGTGGGTGCCTTGTCGCCGAAGGAGGCGCCGGCGGCGGCCACGATGCCGAGCAGCAGCACGAACAGGAGCACGCACACCAGCAGGAAGCCCAGCATGGAGGCGAACACATACTTGAGGAATTGGCCCATGGTCGGAAAGGAGGTTCGTTCGGAGGCCGAAAGTACCCGGCCGTGCGAGCGGCCTGCGCCCGCGATCACACCAGCGGTGGGCGGGGGGGATGGAAGGTGGCCGATACCTTCGCCCCGTGAGCGCCGAGGTGCTGTTGTTGCTGGGGGCCGACCAGGGCGATGTGCGGGCCACCTTCAGCCGCGCCGAACAGGCCATCGCCTCACGCTGCGGCCCGGTGCTCGCCCGCAGCCGCGACCACTGGACCGAGCCATGGGGCTTCGCCGGCCCGTCGCTTTTCCTGAACCGGGCGCTGCTGATCGACACGGTGCTGGGGCCGGACGAGCTGATGGACCATCTGCTCGCCATCGAGCGCGAGCTGGGGCGGTTGCGCGGCAGCGGGGGCTACACCTCGCGCCCCATCGACATCGACATCCTGCTCTGGGGCGCCCAGCGCGTTGACCGGCCGGGGGTGCAGGTGCCGCACCCACGCCTGCATGAGCGCGCCTTCGCGTTGGCCCCCGCCGCCGACCTGCTGCCGCTGGCCGTGCCCCCCGGCCGGGACCGCACCGTGCTGCAGCTGCTGGACGACCTCCGGAGCTGATCGCCCAACTTCGCGCCCCATGCACCACGGCTACATCGCGCTGGAGGGCCTGATCGGCGCGGGCAAGACCACGCTGGCGCGGCGGCTGGCCGAACGCTGGGGCGCCCGCCTGGTGATGGAGGAGTTCGACGACAACCCCTTCCTGCCCCGATTCTACGCCGACCCGCAGCGCTATGCCTTCGCCGTGGAACTGAGCTTCCTCGCGCAGCGGTACCATCAGCTCAAGCGGGCCAGCGAGCAGGACCTCTTCGCCCCGCGCACCGTGGCCGACTACTCCATCGGCAAATCGCTGGTGTTCGCCAGCGCCACGCTCAACCCCGAGGAGAACACGCTCTTCCGCGACCTGTACCGCATCATGTACGGCTCCCTGCCACGCCCCGACCTCATTGTGTACCTGCACCTTCCCCTGGAGCGGGTGCGTGACCGCATCCGCCAACGGGGCCGCAGCTACGAGCAGGACATCCGGCCGGACTACCTGGAGCGGCTGCGCGAGCTGTACATGGACCACCTGCAGAAGACCGACGGGTCGCAGGTGCTGGTGGTGGACCTGGGCGGCCGCGACCTGCTGCACGATGCGGAGGCCTTCGAGGCCTTGTGCGGGCGGCTGGAAGAGCCGCAGGACAGGCCGTTCGACGTGCTGCAGCTCTGATCCACAGGGCGCCGTGGAGAATTGGCCGGATCCGGGCCTTCCGCCCACGGGGGCGTTGTTATGTTTGCGCCCGGAACCTCCTGACCATCAGCATCCCGAACACATGAAGCACGTCCCCCTGCGCGGCGCGGCCCTCCTGGCCGGCTCAGCCCTCGTTCTTGCCGGTTGCGGCGGATTGGGCAAAATGACCAAGTACGCCGAGACCATCAAGTACACGGTCGACCCCAACCCCCTGATCGTCCAGGGCGACAGCGTGGCGGTGAACATCCGGGGCAACTTCCCCGGCAAGTACTTCTACAAGAAGGCCCAGGTGGAGCTCACCCCCGCCATCACCTACGCCGGGGGCGAGACCCCGCTGAAGATGGCCGGCTTCCAGGGCGAGGGCGCTGCCGGCAACTACACCGTGATCCCCTACGAGAGCGGCAAGGACTTCAACTACACCGACAAGGTCGCCTACACGCCCAGCATGGAGACCAGCGAGCTGATGATCAAGATCCTCGGCAAGCAGGGCAAGAAGGAGAAGCCCTTCGATCCGGTGAAGATCGCCGACGGCGTCATCACCACGCCCTACCTGGTGAAGAGCGACGACAAGGTGATCCTGGCCAAGGACGCCTTCCAGCGCATCACCCAGCACAGCCAGGACCTGCAGCTCAACTACAACGTGGCCAGCGACGTGCCCGTGAACGGTGACATGAAGGACGCCGACGTGAAGGCCATGCAGGACTTCCTGAAGGCCAACGCCAAGAACCCGAACGTGGTGATCAAGGGCATGCGCATCGATGCCTACGCTTCGCCGGAAGGGGAGGTGGACATGAACGAGGGCCTCGCCAACAAGCGGGACAAGCATGCCATGCGCTGGCTCCAGGCCGAGCTGGGCCGCAACAAGCTGGCCAAGGGCGACAGCCTGTTCAGCAGCACCAGCCACGGTGAGGACTGGGACGGGTTCGAGCGCGAGATGAAGGCCAGCACCTTCGCGGACAAGGACCTGGTGCTGCGCGTGCTCGGCATGTACCCCGATGTGAACAAGCGCGAGAGCGAGATCAAGAACATGGCGGCCACCTACACGGAGATCCGCGAGACCATCCTGCCCAAACTGCGCCGCAGCGAGGTGAAGCTCAACTACGAGCGCGTGGGCAAGACCGACGAGCAGCTCACGGCCATGAGCCGCACCATGCCGGACAGCCTCACCATCGAGGAACTGCTCTTCGCCGCCACGCTCACCACGGACATGAACGAGCAGCTGCGCATCTACAAGGAGGCCGAGCGCATCTTCCCCACGGACTACCGCGGGGCCAACAACGTGGGCTACATCCACTACCAGCAGAACCGCCTGGCCGAGGCCGAGGCCCAGTTCCAGAAGGCGAACAGCATCCATGATAACCCCATCAGCACCAACAACCTCGGCGCCTGCGCCCGCCTGAAGGGCGACCGCAAGAAGGCCATGGAGCTCTACAAGAAGTCCACCGCCGCCGGTCCGGAGGTGAGCTACAACATGGGCATCGTGCACATCCAGAACGGCGACTACGGCAGCGCCAACAGCAGCTTCGGCGGGGTGAACGACTTCAACAGCGCCCTGGCCAAGCTCCTGAGCGGTGACGCCGCCGGTGCCCAGCGCATGCTGGAGGGCAGCCCGGACAAGGACACCGCCGAGGGCCACTACCTGATGGCCATCTGCGGCGCCCGCCAGAACAACGGCGACATGGTGCGCAACCAGCTGGCCCTGGCCGTGCAGAAGGACGCCAAGCTGGCCGACAAGGCCCGTAAGGACCTCGAGTTCCGCGCCTTCAAGGACAACCTGGGCATCTAAGTCCGAACGCGATCCATCCCAAGCCCCCGGCCTCAGGCCCGGGGGCTTTTTCGTTCGCTCCGGGTCGCACGGGCCGGGAGGACAGGAGTTGCTTCGGGACACGGTCGCCCCAACACCGCGCCTGTCCTCAGCGTGCGATGGCTCCAGCGGGACGGGTGACCCATGAGTTGTGTGGAAGGTCGCCTGTTCGCCCGCGCTTGCCTTGGATCGCTCGTCCGCGCTTGAGGCGTGGATGCGATGATCCAGCTCGCATGAACTGGCTCCCTCGCTTCGTACTCGATCGGTTCCACCTCCACCAGGCCGGGCCTTCCGGCGCAGCCCGCTGCCGAACTGAGTGGAGGCTGGGATCCGCGGTACAGCCGGCGACCGCGGAGCGGCAGGGCATGATGATCCGCGGCACAGCCGCGCACCCGGCTCAGAAGATGATCTTCTGCCGGCGGATGCGGGTGCGGTACTTCTTGCTGCCGCTCTTGTACTTGTACAGCTTGTGATGCACCTGCAGGCGCAGGAACAGGTACGCGTCGTTGTCGCTGCTGTCGCCGCGCTGCTGGCCGGGGCTGGTGGTGAGCTCGTTCACGTTGTCGCCCACACCCAGGCTGGGGTCGGCCATGTACACGCCCACATCGCCGCTCACCGTGCGGATGGCGTCGGGGTCGTAGTACACGGTGCTCACATCGTCGATGTAGTCGGTGAAGGTGGTGGTGTGCTGCAGCTCCAGGCCAACGCTCCACTGCTTGGTGAGCGCCTTTCGGATGCCGAAGCCCATGGGCACGCAGAAACCGAAGTTGCTGTACTCCTGCGCCCCGCCCGGCAGGCCCTGGCCCTCGGTGTGGAGGGGCTTCAGCCGCACCCAGGTGTTGTTGAACTTGCCGCGCGGGTCGAAGTAGAAGCCGCCGACGCCGATGAAGCCGTAGAGCCCCACACGGCTGGCCTTCTGGCCCTTCACGCCGCGCAGGTCGTAGATGTGGCCGAGCTCCTCCTTGAAGGCATGCAGCTCGAACAGCACGCTGAACTCGAACAGATCACTGCGGAAGTTGAGGTTCCGGTTGCGGCGGAAGGTCTCGGCGGTGAGGTTGTCGTTGCCCGCCAGCACGCCGTAGGCCAGCGAGGTGCGCATGGCCATGCGTTCGCGCAGGTAGTACCGCCAGCCCAAGCTGAACGCGGGGCGCGTCTGGCTCACCTCCAGGTCCCAGATGAAGGAGGTGCCGATCTGGTCGCGGCCGCCCAGCTCGCCCAGGAAGTTGGCGGCGCCGAGCCCGATGGTGATCTCGTTGCGGTTGGTCTTCCAGTAGTTCGACTTGCGGAAGTACTGGGCATGAAGGCCGGCGCCCCCAAGGAGGCCCGATAGCAGCAGGACAGTGATGCGAAGCGCGTAGCGTCCCTTCATGCGTGCACCCGGTTTCCGTTCAAATGTATCGGCTGGGACGGAACGGCCAAGTGAGCGGCGGCCGTCCTATCCCCATAGACCTGTTGAACGGCCGAGGGTTGCCTTTCTACGCGGCTCCGCTGAAGGGGTTCTGTTCCGCTACCGGCCGACGAACCACCACAGCACCACGCCGGCGCAGACCGAGACGTTCAGGGAGTGCTTGGCGCCATGCTGGGGGATCACCAGGCAGCCGTCACAGGCCGCGATCACCGCATCGCTCACTCCGTGCAGCTCGTTGCCGAACACCAGGGCCAGCGGGGCCTCCGGTGCATGCACCACCTCCATCAGGGGCACGGCATGCATGGTCTGCTCCACGGCCAGCACCCGGTAGCCGCGGGCCTGCAGGTGGCGGACGGCGTCGGCGGCATCGGGGGCGTGCTCCCAGGGCACGGTGGCGGTGGCGCCCAAGGCGGTCTTCTCGATCTCGCGGTGGGGCGGCAGCGGGGTGAAGCCGCACAGGGTGATCCCCTCGAGGGCGAAGGCATCGGCGGTGCGGAACACCGAACCCACGTTGTGCCGGCTGCGCACATCGTCCAGCACCACACGCACGGGCCGGCGGGGCGTGGCACGGAACTGTTCCGGGGTGGGCCGGCCCAGTTCCTCGAGGTGCAGCTTGCGGTCGCCGGTGGGCATGGATCGTGGATAACCGGAGAGGGTGCGGACAGGTGACGGGCCGTACTTTTCCGGGCTGGCGAAAATAGGAGGCCGGCACGGGCACCATGAGCAAGGCGGGGCGCGGCGGAACGCCGCTGATGCAGCAATACCAACGCATCAAGGGGCAGTACCCCGATGCGGTGCTGCTGTTCCGCGTGGGCGACTTCTACGAGACCTTCGGGGAGGACGCGGTGCGGGCGTCGCAGGTGCTGGGCATCACCCTCACCCGCCGCAACAACGGCGCTGCGGGCGATGTGCCGCTGGCGGGCTTCCCGCACCATGCGCTGGAGACCTACCTGCCCCGCCTGGTGCGGGCCGGCCACCGGGTGGCGGTCTGCGATCAGCTGGAGGACCCGAAGCTGGCCAAGACGGTGGTGGAGCGCGGGGTCACCGAGGTGGTGACGCCCGGGGTGGCCTTCAGCGACCGCGTGGTGGACCACCGCAGCAACAACTGGCTGGCAGCCGTCTGCGCGCACCGCGGCCGCTACGGCGTGGCCTTCCTGGACATCACGACGGGCGAGTTCCTGGTGGGGGAGGAGGAGGCGGAAGGGGTGCGGAAGTTCATGGAGGGCCACGCACCCAGTGAGCTGCTCCACCCTCGCACCGCTGACGATTCCCTGGTGCAGGAGTTCATCGGCCGACAGTACAGCTATGCCCTGGAGGATTGGGTCTTCACCGACGACCTGGCCCGGGAGCGCCTGCTGCGGCAGTTCGGCACCACCAGCCTGAAGGGCTTCGGGGTGGAGGAGCTGCAGCTGGGCCAGCGGGCGGCGGGCGCGGTGCTGCACTACCTGGGCGACACCCGGCACGAGCGGCTGGCGCACATCACCGGACTGGCGCGCCTGCAGCCGGGGGCGCACGTCGGCCTCGACCGGTTCACGCTGCGCAACCTGGAGGTGGTGGCGCCGGTGAACGAAGGGGCCCGGACGCTTTGCGACGTGCTGGACCGCTGCGCCACCCCGATGGGCTCGCGCCTGCTGAAGCGCTGGCTCACCTTCCCGCTGGTGGACCGAGCGGCCATCGACGCGCGCCATGCCGCCGTGGCCCAGGGCGTGGAGGACGCCGCGCTGCTGGAGCGCAGCGGGGCGCACCTGCAGGCCATCGGCGATCTGGAACGGCTGGCGGGCAAGGCCGCCGCCGGGCGCATCACCCCGCGTGAACTGAACCAGCTTCGGCTGGCCCTGGAGGCGGGGCAGGCCCTGCGCCACGATCTGCTGCAGGCGGGAGGGGCCATGGCCGCCGTGGCCGGGGGCATCGATGCCGACACCACCCTGAGCGAGCAGCTGGCGCGGTCCCTGGAGCCCGAGGCCCCGGCCGCGTTGAACAAGGGCGGCGTCATCCGTCCCGGCATCGATGCCGAACTGGATGAGCTCCGGCATGTGAGCGGCCACGCCAAGGACCTGCTTCTGGAGGCGCAGCAGCGTGAAAGCGATCGCACCGGCATCCCCAGCCTCAAGGTGGGCTTCAACAACGTGTTCGGCTACTACCTGGAGGTGCGCAACACGCACAAGGCCAAGGTGCCGCCCGAATGGGTGCGCAAACAGACGCTGGTGGGCGCCGAGCGCTACATCACCGATGAGCTGAAGGCCTTGGAGGAGCGGATCCTGGGGGCCGAGGAGCGCATCCTCGACCTGGAGGCGCGTCGCTTCGCGGAACTGGTGGAGGCGGTCTGCGTGCGGATCCGGCCGGTGCAGACCACCGCCAGCGCCGTCGCGGCCTTTGATGTGCTGCGGGGCTTCGCGCTCACGGCGGCGCGTTGGGGCTACGCCCGGCCGGTGCTCGATGACGGCCGCACGATCGACCTGCGCGACGCGCGCCATCCGGTGATCGAACAGCAGCTGCCGCCTGGAGAGACCTACGTGGCCAACGACCTGCTGCTGGACCCCGAGGAGCGCCAGCTGGTGGTGATCACCGGCCCCAATATGAGCGGAAAATCGGCCCTGCTGCGGCAGACGGCGCTCATCGTGCTGATGGCGCAGGCGGGCAGCTTCGTGCCGGCGTCGGCGGCGCGGATCGGGGTGGTGGACCGGATCTTCACCCGGGTGGGGGCCAGCGACAACCTCAGCACCGGGGAGAGCACCTTCATGGTGGAGATGAACGAGACGGCGAGCATCCTCAACAACCTCACCGCGCGCAGCCTGGTGGTGCTCGACGAGATCGGCCGGGGCACCAGCACCTACGACGGCATCAGCATCGCCTGGGCCATCGCCGAGCATCTGCACGAACACCCCGGCCGGCCGCGCACCCTGTTCGCCACGCACTACCACGAACTGAACGAGATGGCGGCGACCTACCCGCGGATCCGCAATGCCAGTGTGGCGGTGCGCGAGGTGGACGGGCGCGTGCACTTCCTGCGCAAGCTGGTGCCCGGCGGCAGCGACCGCAGCTTCGGCATTCATGTGGCGCGCATGGCCGGCATGCCGCAGAGCGTGGTGCGGCGCGCCGAGAAGGTGCTGGCCCACCTGGAGCGGAGCCATGCCGGCGACCTGGGCGAGCGCGAGGGTGGACTGCCCGCAGCTCCCGGCCGGCGCGCCGTGGAAGGGCTGGACCGCGACCTGCAGCTGAGCTTCTTCCAGTTGGACGACCCCGCGTTGGAAGGCATCCGCGGCCAGCTGGAAGCGCTCGACATCGATACGCTCACACCGGTGGAGGCCCTGCTGAAGCTCAACGAGATCAAGCGGATGGCCGGTGCCCGGTCGGCGCAGCTGCGGAAGGCGTGAACCCCGCATTGCACGGATCGGAGGACCGCCTATATTTGCACCCCCGACCGGCCGTGGACGGGTTTCAAGCGAGAGTAGCTCAGTTGGTAGAGCACGACCTTGCCAAGGTCGGGGTCGCGGGTTCGAGTCCCGTTTCTCGCTCACGATGCCTTCGCCGCCTGGCGGGGGCATCGCTATTTTCGGGAGTTCCCGTCCACCGGCCATGCGCGGTGGCCCCGCCCGGGTGGTGGAACCGGTAGACACGAGGGACTTAAAATCCCTTGGCCCGCAAGGGCCGTGCGGGTTCAAGTCCCGCCCCGGGCACCGACCCTCATGCCCGCATCTTCCGTGTCGCCCGTCCCCGGAAGCACCCGGCTGGCCCCCACGCCCAGCGGTTTCCTCCATGCCGGCAACGCGCTGAACTTCCTGCTCACCCACCAGCTCGCGCGTCGCACCGGCGCCAGCCTGCGGCTGCGCATCGACGACCTCGACGCCGAACGGGAGCGTGCGGCCTACGTGGAGGACATCTTCGACAGCCTGGCCTGGCTGGACATCCATCCCGACGTGGGCCCGCGTGACGCCGTGGACCTGCGCCTGCACGGGTCGCAGCAGCTCCGGATCCCGCGCTACCGGTCGCTCGCCGATGCCCTGCGGGCCGACGATCAGGTCTATGCCTGCCGCTGCTCGCGCCGGCAACGCTCGGTCCTGCAGGCCACCGGGCAGGCCACCTGCCCCTGCCGGACCGCGGGGTTCGACCTGGACGATGAACAGCTCGCGTGGCGGGTGCGGATCCCGGAAGACGAGGAGGTGACCGTGCATGACCTGTTCGGCCCCTCCCGGTCCGAACGGCCCTTCGCCTGGTTGCCGGATCCCGTTGTGCTGCAACGATCACCGGATGGTCGTCCGCGCCGCCCGGCCTACCAGCTGGCCTCCCTGGCGGATGATGTGGACCAGGGGATCACCTTCATCGTGCGCGGCGAGGACCTTTTGCCCAGCACGCTGGTGCAGTTGTACCTGGCGCGGGTGTTGGGACTTGCCGCGTTCACGAACGTGCGGTTCGCACATCATCCGCTGCTCTTGGACGACACCGGGGCCAAGCTCAGCAAATCGGAGGGGGCGACCAGCCTGCGCGCCATGCGCCTTGCGGGTCACGGACCGCAGACCCTGATCGCCCGGGCTGAGGCGATGTTCAGGCAGCTTGCTGCCGGGGCCTGACCTCGGGCACGGGCACGGCGGCCGGCCGGAGCCGGATGATCCGCAGGGCGTTCAGCACGCGGATGATGGGCCAGGTGGGGTCGAACTCCCACCACTTGGCCGCGAAGTTGGCCCGACCGCTGTGCGCATGGTGGTTGTTGTGCAGGCCTTCGCCCATCACGAGCACCTCCACGGGCCACATGTTGCGGCTGGTGTCGCTCACCTCGTAGTTGCGGTAGCCGTACTTGTGCGCGTACCAATTGATGATGGCGCCGTGCAGCGGGCCCATCACGTAGTGAAGCGGCAGCAGCAGGTACCACCAGAAGCTGGGGGCGAAGGCCACATAGAAGGCGGTGTATCCCAGGATCCAGGCGATGCGGGTGGGCCACGCGTCGGCGAACACCTCGAAGGCACGCCACTGGGGCACCCCTTTGGTGAAGCGCTCCTCCACCGGCATCGACCGGTCGAACAGCTGATGGTAGATCGTCTTGGTGCGCCACATCATGCTGAACAGGCTGGGGTCGTACTTCGGGGAGTGCGGGTCCTGCTCGGTGTCCGCGTACGCATGGTGAAGGCGGTGCAGGACCCCGTAGGCGTAAGGGCTCAGGTAGCTGCTGCCCTGGGCGATGAAGGTGAGCACATGGAACGCCTTCTCCCAGAAGGGGCTCATGGTGAACATGTGGTGCGCGGCATAGCGATGCAGGTAGAAGGTCTGCACGAAGAGGCTCAGGTACCAGTGAAGGACGAAGAAGAGGAGGATCGCGGTCATGGTCGGCGCGAAGGTAGCCCGGTGTGAAGGGGCCCCGCGTGAGGGGCGTCAGTCGACGGGGCCCGGATCAGGGAAGTCGGGTCCGGTCGGGCAGGCGATGTCCCAAGGGCCCGGGCAGCAGTTCCTGGTGTTTCACCACGGGGAAGCCGAAGAGCCCGTCGTGGAAGGTGGTGCGGAGCTTTTCGGCGGACCACACCGCCGGGTCGAGCGGGGCCAGCCGCAGCTTGCGCGGGAAGTCGGCGTAGGCATCGCCTTCGAGGTGGAGCAGCAGGCCATCGAGGTCCGCGCGGCGCTCGATGCCGACGATGTGGAGTTCCTCCACCCGTTCGCGGCCCGCCATGCGGTTGAGGCTGAGCACGAGCAGAGCGAGCAGGGGCAGCCCGCCGAAGAGCCCGGCGATGAAGGAGGCCCAGGGGCCGAAGCGGTAGCGCCGGTCGAGCAGCCGGGCCACCACGGCGATGAGGGCCACGAGCGCCCCGAGCAGCCGCAGCCAGCCGTCCACGGTGAGCAGGGTGGGGCCGGCCAGGACGGCTA
Source organism: Flavobacteriales bacterium (assembly GCA_016715895.1). Classification (NCBI taxonomy): domain Bacteria; kingdom Pseudomonadati; phylum Bacteroidota; class Flavobacteriia; order Flavobacteriales; species Flavobacteriales bacterium. The sequence goes on from JADJXH010000004.1 coordinate 1,326,777, forward strand.
CGCACGGCACGCCGACGAACCAGAGGGGGATCAGGTGGCCCCACCGCAGCCGATGGAACGGGGAGCGTGCGGATGTGGGAGGCGCCGCGCTCTCCACACGCGGGGTGGACCGAGCGCGGGGCGTGGAACGATGCGCGGGTAGCATGGACAGGAGCAAGATAGGCACCCGCCCGCCGCACCTCAATGGCCGAACATCTCGCGCACGCGCTCGAAAAAGCCCTTGTCCTTGTTGGTGGGTCGTGGCTGGAACCCCGGGCTGGTGCGCAGTTTCTCCAGCGCATCCCGTTCGGCCTTGGTGAGGTCGGTGGGTGTCCATACCGCGACGTGGACGAACAGGTCGCCCGCCCCACCGCCGTTCAGGCTGGGCAGCCCCTTGCCACGCAGGCGCAGGGTGTGGTTGCTCTGTGTGCCGGGCTCGATCTTCACCTTGGCGCGGCCCTGCACCAGGGGCACCTCGATGGTGGTGCCGAGCGCGGCGTCGGGCATGCTGATGAAGGCCTCGTGGTGCAGGTGCTGACCGTCGCGCTTCAGTTCGGCATGCGGCTCCTCCTCGATCACAACGAGCAGATCGCCCGGCACACCGCCCGCCGGGGCCTCGTTGCCCATGCCGCTCACGTTGAGCTGCATGCCCTCCTCCACACCGGCGGGGATGCGGATGGGCACCACCACCTCTTCGCGCACCAGGCCATGTTCATCGCTGCCCGGGGCCCGCTTGCTCACGGTCTGTCCGATGCCGCCGCAGGCCGGGCAGGTGCTCACCGTCTGCATGGCGCCCAGGAAGGTGCTCTGGACGCGGGTCACCTGACCGGTGCCTTTGCAGGTGCCGCAGGCGCCGTATTCGCTGCCCTTGCCGCGCACCAGCTTGGTCACCTTGATCTTCTTCTCGGCACCCAGGGCGATCTCCTCCAGGGAGAGCTTGAGGCGGACACGCAGGTTGCTGCCCTTGATGACCCGTCCACCGCGCCCACGGCCTCCGCCGAAGCCTCCGAACGCGCCGCCCCCGAAGGCCTCGCCGAAGATGTCGCCGAAGTGGCTGAAGATGTCGTCCATCGACATGCCACCGGCCTGGCCACCTCCGCCGAAGCCACCGGGGGCCTGGTGGCCGAAGCGGTCGTAACGGGCCTTCTTCTCGGGGTCGCTGAGGATCTCGTAGGCCTCCGCAGCCTCCTTGAACTTCTCCTCGGCGGCCTTGTCGCCGGGGTTCTTGTCGGGGTGGAACTTGATGGCCTGCTTGCGGTAGGCCTTCTTGATCTCGTCGGCGCTCGCGGTGCGGGCCACGCCCAGGACCTCGTAGGGATCGCGCTTGCTCATCGGTGCGGGTGGAGGGTTGCCGGAGGTGCGTGCCTTATTCGCCCACCACCACCTTGGCGTAGCGGATCACCTTGTCGTGCAGGGTATAGCCGTTCTCCACCACGTCCAGCACGCGCCCTTTCAGCTCGGGGCTCGGAGCGGGGGCCTTCGTGATGGCCTCGTGACGGTCCACATCGAAGGGCTGTCCTTTCACCTCGGTCATGGGCTTCACGCCCTGGCTGCCGAGGATGTGGAGGAGCTTGCTCTGGATGAGGTGGAAGCCCTCCTTCATCACGGCCACGTCCTCGGTGCGCGCGTTGTTGGCGATGGCGCGCTCCATGTCGTCCAGCACGGGCAGCACGTTCTTCAGGGCGTTCTCGGCGGCGAACTGGATGAGGTCGAGGCGCTCGCGGGCGGTGCGCTTCCGGAAGTTGTCGAAGTCGGCATTGAGCCGCAGCCATTTGTCCCTCAGGTCGGCCACCTCGGCCTTGGCCTGGTCCAGCTCCGCCTGAAGGGTACTGATGTCCTCGCGGCCATCGGCCTCGGCATCGTGCATCACGTGTTCGGCGGCCGCCTCAGAGGCCGCGGTCAGCGGGTCCTTGCGCGCTTCATCGGCGGCGTCGGCGGGCAGGCCGTGCGAGGTCGGTTTGGCAGAATGTTCCGCCTCGGCGGCGGCTTGGGGACGGTCCGTCATGGGTTTCCGGGCTTTTCCGAAGATGCGGCGCATGGGTCAAGGACGATGCCGGGGGTGGGGTGGGGGACAAAATGACAGGGGCGCCGGCAACGAAAGAGCCCCGCCGTGGCGGGGCCCTCGGGGGTCCTGCTCAAGGATCACAGGCTCTTGACGTACTTGTCGAGCTCCTGGTGCAGGGCCATGCCCCGCAGGTTCTTGCCGATGATCACCCCGTTGGGGTCCACCAGGAAGCTCATGGGGATGCCTGAGACGCCATAGAGGCGCGAGGCCTCCGAGGCCCAGTACTTGAGGTCGCTGACGTGGTACTTCCAGCTCAGCTTGTCCTGCTCGATGGCGCGGCGCCAGGCATCGCGGCTCTTGTCGAGGCTCACGCTGTAGATCTCGAAGCCCTTGCCATCCTTGAACTTGGCGGCGCTGTATTTCTGATAGGCGGCCACCACGTTGGGGTTCTCGCGCCGGCAGGGGCCGCACCAACTGGCCCAGAAGTCGATCAGCACGTACTTGCCGCGCAGCTCGGAGAGTTTGAGGACCTTCGTGCTGTCCACGTTCATGTAGGCCAGCTCGGGCGCCAGATCACCGATGTTGGTGCCCACCTTGGACCCCTTGGCGGCCTTCTGATCCAGGCGCTCGGTGAAGCCGTAGATGGCCAGCAGGGCCACGGCGGAGAGGATCAGCACGCGCAGCTTGTTCATCGCAGGGCGGAGTTTCATGGCACGAAGGTAGGGGAAGGGTGCGGCGTGGTCAGCCAAGACCGTGCCGCGGACCGGAAAGCCCCTGGCCGGTGATGTGCACATGGGCGCAGGTGCTCCTGTGCGCACGGGCTCACATCACCTCGATCCGCGCGCCGATGGCGTTCAGTCGCCCCTCGATGTTCTGGTAACCGCGGCGGATCTGTTCGATGTTGTCGATGGTGCTGATGCCGTCGGCGCTGAGCGCGGCGATCAGCAGCGACACGCCCGCGCGGATGTCGGGGCTGGTCATGCGGATGCCGCGCAGCGGGATCTGGAAGTCGTGGCCGATCACCAGGGCGCGGTGCGGATCGCAGAGCGTGATCTGTGCGCCCATCTCGATGAGCTTGTCCACGAAGAACAGGCGGCTCTCGAACATCTTCTGGTGGATGAGCAAGCTGCCCTTGGCCTGGATGGCGGTGACCAGGACGATGCTGAGCAGGTCGGGTGTGAAGCCGGGCCAGGGCGCATCGGCCACGATCATCTGGCTGCCATCGATGAACCTGGTGATGGTGTAGTGCTCCTGGGCGGGCACGTGGATGTCGTCGCCTTGGCGCACCACGGCGATGCCGAGCCTGCGGAACACATCGGGGATCATGCCCAGGTGGTCGTACCCGGTGTCCTTGATGGTGATCTCGCTGCGCGTCATGGCCGCCAGGCCGATGAAGGAGCCGATCTCGATCATGTCCGGCAGCAGGCGGTGCTCGGTGCCGCCCAGCTCCTTCACGCCATCGATGTGGATCAGGTTGCTCCCGATGCCGGTGATCTTCGCTCCCATGCGCACCAGCATGGTGCAGAGCTGCTGGATGTAGGGCTCGCAGGCGGCGTTGAAGAGGGTGGTGCGGCCCTCGGCGAGCACCGCGGCCATGATGATGTTGGCCGTTCCGGTGACGCTGGCCTCGTCGAGCAGCATGTAGCAGCCGCGGAGCTGCGTGGCCTCGGCGCGGTAGAAACCCTCCCTGGCATCGTACGTGATCTTGGCGCCGAGCCGCTCGAAGCCGTTGAAGTGGGTGTCCATGCGGCGCCGGCCGATCTTGTCACCGCCGGGGCTGGGGATGTAGCCCCGGCCGAAGCGCGCCAGCGCCGGTCCGCAGACCATCACGCTTCCGCGCAGGCTGCCGCCCATGCGCTTGTATTCGGGGTCGAGGAAGAACTCCAGGTCCACGGTCTTCGCGGTGAAGCGGTACGAGCCCGTTCCGAGCGTCTCCACCTGCACGCCCATGGCGCGCAGCAGGTCGATGAGCTTGTTCACGTCCACGATGTCGGGCACGTTGTGGATCGTGACCGGTTCGCTGGTGAGCAGCACGGCGCAGAGGATCTGGAGGGCCTCGTTCTTGGCGCCCTGCGGCACCAGTTCACCCTTCAGGCGGCGCCCCCCTTCAATGCGGAAACTTCCCATGGCATGGCACTTCGTGCTGCGAAGCAAGCGCCTGCGGATGGTGCTGCGCGACCGGCGCGCGGCGTGCTGCTAACAACAGGGGACTGACAACACCTGGCCGGGGGGCTCAGTAGCGACCGCCCTTCTTGTTGCGGTTGCGATGGCGCTTCTTGCCCCGTTTGCGCACCTCGGCCTCGTTGCGCGGGCCGCTGCGCTGGGCCTGCAGCAGGGCATCGGTGCTGGCCAGCTGCTGGTCCTCCTTGAGCTTCACGCGCCCCTTGCTGAGGTCGGCCAGGTCCTTCAGGATCACCCCGTCGGGTACCGTGTCGCGGTTCCAGGTCAGGAACTGGCGCTTCATCAGGTTGGCGATGAGGTGGGCGTACGCATCGCGCTTCTCCCCCGCCTCCAGGGCGGCGCATTGCTCGATCATGCGCTCCACCAGCTTGCCGTAGTGGCCGAAGCGGATGGCCTTCTGCGGATAAGGCACGCGCTCCGGCCTGGTCTCCAGCTCCTCCGGCGAGGGTTTCGGGAAGGGACCGTCCACATCGAGCTTGAACTCGCTCATGATGTAGAGGTGGTCCCACAGGGTGCGGTCCGCGTTCTCGCTGTTGCGCAACTGGGGGTTCAGCCGGCCGATCACCTGGATGATGGCCTTGGCCAGGCGGGTGCGCTCGGCGCGGTCGTCCACGGCCATGCAGTGCTCCACCATGCGCTGTACGTGGCGGCCGTACTCAGGGATGATCAGGCGCGGACGGCGCGTGTTGTAGTCGTAGGCGACGGCGTTCATCGTTCGGAAGGGGCGTGGACCGCACCGGGCGGGTCGCACCGGGGTCAGCGCAAAGGTAGGGGAAGGGCCCTTAGGCCCGGCCACGGTTCGATCCGCTGCCCGCGAACCGATCCCGGCGTCAGGGTGTTACCTTGGACGTTCGAAACATCACACGTACCATGCGCATCCTCATCACGCTCGGACTGGCCACCTGCGTCCTTCACCTGGGGGCCCAGGAATTCGCCCACACCTTCGGTTCCACGAAGGCGGTGCCGGAGACCTTCAGCCTGGACAAGTCCGGCTGTCGCGACAACATGGCGCTGGCGGCGGGCTTCCGCTACACACGACCGCTCGGCGAGCGGTTCGGCCTGGGTTTCGGCGTGGCGCATGAATGGCGCCGTGCCAGTGCCGAACAGGAGACCCCGGACGGTACGGTGCCGCTCAATGAGGTGGAGGGCCGTGGCGTCCTGCTTCAGGTGTTGGGTCAGTACAAGCTGTTCACCTGTGCCAGCAAGTGCGGAGGCACCTTCGGCCTGATGATGGGCGCGGACGTGTCATTGCCCTACCGCACGAATGCCCTGCGGTTCGATGCCAGCGGGTCCGAGCTTTCGAGCGGCCGTGTGGATGCGCCGTTCCAGCCGGGGTTGGCGCTTCGCGCCGGCGTGCGTTACGCGATCCCGTTGTGCCACAGCATGGGCTTCTTCATGGAGCCGCAGGTGGTGTACAAGGCCGTTCTGGACCGCACGGATGAAGCGTTCGTGGAGGGACGGGGCGGAAACCGGCTCGGCGATCGCCTGGGCATGGGGATGCAGGGCGGGGTGTACCTCTCCCTGGCCGGTGGCTGCCCGATGAAGCAGGCCCAGGGCAACTGAGCCGGAGGTTCAGCCCTCGATCACCCGCAGTTTCGCGAACCGCAGAAGCAGTTGCTTCTGTCCCGCGGTGGGGAAGAACACCGTGGCCTTCAGGTCCGGTGCACGACCCTCGATCTTGAGCACCTTGCCCCGGCCGAACCGCTCGTGCTCCACGGTCATGCCTTCGGCGAGCTCGGGCGACGGTTCGCCCAGGCTGCTGGTGGCCTCCAGCGGTGCTCCGCCATCGGAGATGCGCTTCAGGTTCTTGCGCTGCGGCGGTGGAGGGGCCGGTCGGGATGAAGGAACGGGACGCGCCGGAGGGGCTGAGGGTTCGCGACCGGATAACGACCTCCCGCCCGCTTCGGCAGCGGGCCTGTCGAAGGCTCCGGCACGGCTGGCCCAGGGCGGTGCGATGGTCCGGCGCTCGGTGAAGCCCGAAGTAGCGCGGGTGTTGGCCGCGGGCATCTCCAGGTACTTCGGGTCGATCTCGTCGATGAAGCGGCTGGGCTCGCCTGCGGTGAGCTGCCCCCACTTGTAGCGGCTCATGGCGTAGCTCAAGGTGGCGCGGACACGGGCCCGGGTGAGGGCCACGTAGAACAGGCGGCGCTCCTCCTCCAGGTCGGCGCGGGTGGTCACGCTCATCTGGTTGGGGAAGAGCTCCTCCTCCAGCCCCACGATGTGCACATAGGAGAACTCCAGCCCCTTGGCGCTGTGGATGGTCATCAGGCTCACGCGGTCCGTGTCGTTCGGGTCCTCGTTGTCCGCGTCGGTCAGCAGCGCCACATCGATGAGGAAATCGGAAAGGGTGCGTGGCGCATCGGTGCCTTCCTGGGCATCGCTGAAGGCCTTCATGCCGGCGAGCAGTTCCTGGATGTTCTCGTACCGGCTCACGCCTTCGGGGGTCTTGTCGGCGAAGAGGTCGCTGAGCAGGCCGGTGGTGCGTGCGATGTACTCCCCCAGGGCGTGGGCGCTCTGGTCCGCGAGCATGGTGCGGAAGCTGCGGATCATCAGCACGAACTCGGCCAGGCGCTTGCGCATGCCGTCGTGCACATCGAGCTCGCCGAGGTGCGCGTTCAGCAGGTCCCACACGCTGATGGAGCGGTCACCGGCGGCCACCATGAGCTTTTCCACGGTGGTCTGCCCGATGCCGCGCGCGGGGTAGTTTATGATGCGCTTGAGCGCCTCCTCGTCGTTGGGGTTGCAGGTGAGGCGGAAGTAGGCCAGCAGGTCCTTGATCTCCTTCCGCTGGTAGAAGCTGAGCCCGCCATGGATGCGGTAGGGGATGTTGAGCTTGCGCAGGGCCTCCTCCATGCTCCTGCTCTGGGCGTTGGTGCGGTAAAGGATGGCGAACTCCTTGTTGGCCACCTGGCGCTGCATGCGCATCTCGAAGATGCTGTGCGACACGAAGGCACCCTCCTCATTGTCGCTCATGGCCCGGTGCACCAGGATGCGTTCGCCCTCCGGGTTGTCGGTCCAGACCGTCTTGCGGATCTGGTCGCGGTTCTTGTCGATCACCGAGTTGGCGGCGCCGACGATGATCTTGGTGCTGCGGTAGTTCTGTTCGAGCTTGAAGAGGGTGTGGTCCGGATAGTCCTTCCGGAAGTTGAGGATGTTCTGGATGTTGGCGCCGCGGAAGGCATAGATGCTCTGGCTGTCGTCGCCCACCACGGTGAGGTTCTCGTGCCGCGCGGCCAGGGTGCGCACGATGTTGTACTGCGCCAGGTTGGTGTCCTGGTACTCGTCCACCAGGATGTACCGGAAGCGCTGCTGGTACTTCAGCATGGCGTCCGGATGGTCGCGGAAGAGCAGGTTGGTGTTGAAGAGCAGGTCGTCGAAGTCCATGGCCCCGGCGCGGAAACAGCGCTCGGCGTAGGCCTTGTAGAGCTCGCCGAGCCTCGGGCGCATCGCGGCGGCATCGGCGGCCATCAGCTCCGCGTTGTTCAGGTACTCCAGGGGCCCGATGAGGTTGTTCTTGGCGATGCTGATGCGGCCATGGACCTGGTTGGGCTTGTACAGCTTGTCATCCAGCTGCCACTCCTTGAGGATGGTCTTGATCAGCGATCGGCTGTCGTCGGTGTCGTAGATGGTGAAGTCCTTGGGGTAGCCGAGCTTGTCGGCCTCGGCGCGCAGGATGCGGGCGAACACGCTGTGGAAGGTGCCCATCCACAGGTTGGCGGCCTCGCCGCGCCCCACCACCTGGGCGATGCGCTCCTTCATCTCGCGGGCCGCCTTGTTGGTGAAGGTGAGGGCGAGGACGCGGAAGGCATCGACCCCCTTCACGGCGAGGAGGTGGGCGATGCGCACGGTGAGCACGCGGGTCTTTCCCGAGCCGGCACCGGCGATCACGAGGTTGGGCCCATCGGTGTGCACCACCGCGGCGTGCTGTGCCTCGTTGAGTCCCTTGAGGTGTTCCATGGAGGTGCGAAAGGTAGCCCGCCGGGCAGGCTTCACCGCCGGATCAGGAAGGCGACATCCAATGCGTAAAGCGTGCTGCTCCGCATCGCGGTGAGGTCCGTTCCGTGCAGCCACATCAACCCGGTGCCCCATTGTCCGCGTGCGCTCAGGTCCACCCGCTTGCCGATGCGGAAGCCCGCCTGAAGACAGGCCGAGGCGCGCAGGTAGGTGCATGCCCGCACGGCCACGCTGCGGTCCAGGAAGGTGGTCTCGGTGGCGGTGCCGTTCACCTCGTCGGTGCGGATGCCGGTGGCGGTGAGGGCACCCGATCCGGCGTGCCCCAGCTCGGCGACCAGGCCGGGCCGAAGGAAGAAACTGTTGCTGAGGAAGAGGGTCCAATAGGGTCCGCCGCCGATGGCGATCTCCAGCTGCGAGATGGAGTAGAGATACTCGACGGTGCGTGCGGTGTCGCCCAGCAGGCTGTCGGTGTGGAAGAAGAGGTTGAACAGCCGGGGCTGGAGGGCCAGATGCATCGTCCAGCCGTGCTCGCTGTTGCGACCATCGCGAAGGCGGGCCAGGGCGAAGCGCGGACCGAAGCTGCCGCCGATGGCCGTGCTCGAGTACCCGAAGTAGTAGTCGGAGGGCTTTCCGGCGAGCGGAGGAGGGGCCTCGCGGCAGAACTGTGCGAAGCGGTCGAAGCCCATGGGACCGTGGTTCTCCAGCGTGACGCCCATGATGCCCCCGATGGCCCGCAGCTTCAGGGGGCCTTTCACGGGTTCGTGCCAGAAGGCGGAGTCGGCCGGGTCCTGCGCGGATGCGGTGCCCGCACCGAGGAGGACGGCGAGCAGGAAAAGCGATGCGCGCGGCATGGAGCGGCCCGAAGGGGCTCCCGCGAAGGTAGCCGCTCAGCGCCCGAAGCGCAGGGCCTTCCCGGGATAGCGGCCGCTCCTGCTCAACTGCTCCTCGATGCGCAGCAGTTGGTTGTACTTCGCGATCCGGTCGCTGCGGCTGGCGCTGCCCGTCTTGATCATACCGCAGTTGGTGGCCACGGCCAGGTCGGCGATGGTGCTGTCCTCCGTTTCCCCGCTGCGATGGCTCATCACGGCGGAATAGCCGGCGCGGTGGGCCATGTCCACGGCCTCCAGGGTCTCGGTCAAGGTGCCGATCTGGTTCACCTTCACGAGGATGCTGTTGGCGATGCCCTTGTCGATGCCTTCTGCGAGCCGCGCGGTGTTGGTCACGAACAGGTCGTCGCCCACCAGTTGGATGGTTGACCCCACGGCTTCGGTGAGCTTCTTCCAGCCGGCCCAGTCGTCCTCGGCCATGCCGTCCTCGATGCTCACGATGGGATAGCGCTTGCACCAGTCCTTCCAGAAGGCCACCATCTCGTCGCTGGTGAGGCTGTCACCGGTGCTCTCCAGCACGTACCGCTTCTTCTTCGCGTCGTAGAACTCCGTGCTGGCGCAGTCCAGGGCGAGCACGATGTCCTCGCCAGGGCGGTAGCCAGCCTTCTCGATGGCCTGCATCACCACCTTGAGGGCCTCTTCGTTGCTGGGCAGGTCGGGGGCGAAGCCGCCCTCATCGCCCACGTTGGTGGCCAGGCCGCGGGCCTTCAGCACGGCCTTGAGGTGGTGGAACACCTCGGCCCCCATGCGCAGCCCCTGTGCGAAGCTGGTGGCGCCGACGGGCATGATCATGAACTCCTGGACGTCCACCTTGTTGTCCGCGTGGGCACCGCCGTTGAGGATGTTCATCAGAGGCACCGGCAGGGTGCAGGCGTTCGCCCCGCCGACATACCGGTACAGGGGCAGGCCGGCCTGGCTGGCGGCGGCCTTGGCCACGGCCAGGCTCACGCCCAGGATGGCGTTGGCGCCCAGGTTGCTCTTGTTCGGCGTGCCGTCCAGGCCCATCATCGCCTTGTCGATCAAGGCCTGCTGATCCACGGGTGCACCGTGCAGTTCGCTGTTCAGCGTGGTGTTCACATGCTCCACGGCCTTGGTGACACCCTTGCCGAGGTAGCGCTTCTTGTCGCCGTCGCGCAGTTCCACGGCCTCGTGGGCGCCGGTGCTGGCACCGCTGGGGACGGCGGCCCGGCCCATATGGCCCTCATCGGTGAACACCTCCACCTCGATGGTGGGATTGCCGCGTGAATCGAGGATTTCTCGGGCTTGGATCTTGGCGATCAGGCTCATGGGGAAAGCGGAAAGGGAAAGGCGGGATCGGGGCGCGTCCTAAGCGGTCTGGTGAAGGGACCTTGGTACGGGGGAATGCGCCTTCATGTTCGCCACGAAGTCGTCGAAGAGGTAGCGCGCATCGTTGGGGCCGGGGCCGGCCTCCGGGTGGTGTTGCACGCTGAAGACCGGACGGTCCTTCAACCGGATGCCTGCGATGCTGCCGTCGTTGAGGTGCACGTGGGTGATGAGCACGTGCGGATGCGCCTCGGCCTGCGCACGACGGGCCACGAACCCGTGGTTCTGGCTGGTGATCTCGTCGTGCCCGGTCACCAGGTTCTTCACCGGGTGGTTGATGCCACGATGGCCGTGATGCATCTTCTCGGTGCCGATGCCGAGGCTTTCGGCGAGCAGTTGATGCCCCAGGCAGATGCCGAACACGGGCAGGCCGCTGTCGCGGATGGCGGTCACCAGCGCCACGCTGGCGGGCATCGCCGCCGGGTCACCCGGGCCGTTGCTCAACAGGAAGCCACCTGGCCGCCAGGCGAGCATCTCATGCAGCGGGGTGTGCATGGGAAAGACACGCACGAGGCAGCCCCGTTCGGTGAGGCAGCGCAGGATGTTTGTCTTCACCCCGAAGTCCACCAGGGCCACGCGATGGGGCGAGGCCGGGTCGCCGGTCTCGAAGGCCACGGGGGTGGTCACCCGGCTGCTCAGCTCCAGGCCGGCCATGGAGGGCACGGCGGCCAATCGGTCACCCAGGCGCCGGGGGTCGAGTTCGGTGCTGCTGATCAGGGCGTTCTGCGCGCCGTGGTCGCGGATGTGGCGCACCAGCCGGCGGGTATCCACCTCACTGATGCCCACGATGCCGGCCTGCCGCAGGTGGTCCTCCAGCGAGCCGGTCCCACCGGGTCGGCTCCAGACCTCGCTGAATTTCTTGACCACCAGACCGGCGATGGTCACGCGGGCGCTCTCTTCCTCCCCGGCCTTGACGCCATAGTTGCCGATGTGTGGGCTGGCCATCACCATGAGCTGACCGGTGTAGCTGGGGTCGGAGAAGATCTCCTGATACCCGGTCATCCCCGTATTGAAACAGATCTCGCCGGTGGCGATGCCCTGTGCGCCGATGGCGCGGCCCTCGAACAAGGTGCCATCCGCGAGCAACAGGGCGGCCTTGGGGCGTTGGCTGACCAACATCGGGCGTCAAAGATACCGGGCCGGGCCTTCGGCCATCGGGCCTTTTGTCCACACCTGTGGGATCGGGGCCTCAGGGCAGCTGCTCCAGCCGCACGGCGGTAGGGGTCACCCCGCCGATGGTCACCAGCACCAGGTCGCGGTCATTGCGCGAACCGGTGTACTTCACCATCCCGTCCAGGTTCACATCGGCCTGCAGGTAGCCGCTGCTCACGGCGGTGGGGGGCGTGCCACCGATGGACACGAGCACGGCGTCGCGGTCGTTCCCGGCACCCACGTAGCTCACCTTGCCATCAAGGGTGGCGTTGCCGGTCCACAATGTGCGCAGGAGGCCCCGCTCGCGGCGCGGATCGGTGCCGAAGCAGGCGGTGGTCGGGTCGCGCAGGTCAAGCGACAGGGTGGAGGTACCCAGATCGAGCGGGGCGGCCGACATGAGCGCAAGGTGGTTGCGGTGCCTTACAGCGACATGGGCGAAGCGCGCCGGGGCTGTCATGATCAACGGCGACACCCCGTCCAGGGAGACCACCTGGCCGTTCCGTTGCAGGAGGGCGGGTGTGCGGTCGAGCAGCACGGTGGGGTCGGCCGCGTCGCGCAGTTCGATCAGGATCCAGTCCACCACGGCCTCGGGACCACTGTTGCTGAGCGCGCCCGGCGTCAGGGTGGCACCCGGACCTGCGGTGGGGGTGAGGCCGAGGTCGGAATAGGGTTCCGCATCGGGGATCAGCCCCTGCACGCGGAGCTCGTCGCGCATCCAGCCGAGCAGAGGCTCGAAAGGACCATCGAGCAACAGGTCCACGTTCATCTCCATTTCATGCGGCAGCACGGTGATGGGGATGCTCGCACACACCGTGGTGTCCAGCGCGTTCGCCACCTGCAGCTCGGCGATGAAGCTGCCGGGACCGGTGAAGGTGTGCTGCACGGAAGCCCCGGTGGCGGCGGGTTGTCCATCGGACCAAGACCAGGTGTAGATGGGCGTGCCGCCCAAGGGGTCCACGGCCTGCGCGGTGAAGGACACGGTGAGCTGGGGTCCCACGCCCAGGGTCAGATCGGCCTCGGCGCTCACGCATTGGGGGCCGGACGAGGGCGTGTGGATGATCCGCTTCACCGCGCCGGTGAACGCGGGCAGGTCGTAGTAAGAGAGGTAGAAGAGGTCGCCCCCGGGGCCGGGCAGCAGCTGCGTGCAGAAGTTGGCCTGGGTGCCTCCGTAGAGGGTGGTGTCCATGAAGGTCCCTTCGGCCACCACCGCGCCCAAGGCGTCCAGCTGGGCCCACTTCACCCAACCGCGGATGAAGTCGCCGTAGAAATAACGTCCGTTCCAGATGCCGGGGTAGTTGCTCCCACGGTAGGTGGCCCCACCTGTGATGGCCGCGCCCAGGCCCAGGTGCGGGTAGGTGATCAATGGGTCGGTGAAGGCCGGGTCATCACAGGTGCCGTCAGGCAACCGACCAAGCTCGCCGCAAAAGGGCCATCCGAAGTTGGCACCGGGTGTGGCGAGGTGCACGTCCTCCCAGGCCAGCGTATGGTTGTTGGCGCCCACGGTGCCGATGAGGAAGCGGCCGGTCTCCGGGTCCAGGTGACCGCGAAAAGGGTTGCGCAGGCCGCTGCAATAGATGGTCTTGAGCACCCCGTTGGCGTTCAGCGGTCCGGGGGTGGCGTCGGCGAAGGGGTTGTCCTGGGGCGCACTGCCGTCCCAACGGAAGCGGTGCAGCTTGCCGAAGGCACTGGCCATGTCCTGTGCGTTGGCCGGCGTGTAGTCGTCGCCCACGGCCAGCAGGATCGTGGTGTCCGGAAGAAAGGCAAGGGCACCTCCGGTGTGGCAGCACCCCGAATAGACCGGGGTCTCCCAGATCACCGTTTCACTGGCCGTCAACGCGTTGGCTCCGAGGTGTTTGAAGGTGGACAGACGGTTGCGTTGGCCGCCGGTCGAGCGGTACACGAACACCAGTGAATCGGTGGCGAAGAAGGGGCTGATCCAGAGTCCCACCAGGCCATGCTCGGCGCTGTTGTCCACGGGTGCCACCATGTAGGTGGTCAGGCTCACCGGCGCCTGGTCCACCGGGGTGGTGGAGATGCGGATGAGGCCGTCCTTCTGGCCCACGAGCATGCGGCCATCGGGCAGGAAAGCGGCGGCGGTGGGGGCGTTGATGCCGCTGGCGATGGTGGTGACGGCGAAGCCGGGAGGCTGGGCGGTCGTGGCCAGGACGGTGACGAGAAGCGGCGTAAGGAGCAGGAGTCGAAGGGGCATCGGGGCAGGCAGCGGAAGGGGGCGCAAAACTACGTTGCGGAGGAGGCGCGGCCGCCTGCACGGGACGATCATGAACATCGAACGGCGCCCATGGGCGCCGTTCGTGCATGATGCGGGGGCGAGCTGGTCACTCGGCCCTGCCCTCCTCGGCCGTGGGGGCCTCGGCTGCTTTGCCTTCGGCCTTGGTGGCAGCGGCGGGACGCCGGCTGCGGCGGGTCTTCTTCACCTCGGCACCGGCGGGCTTCTCCTTGGTGTACACGCTGTTGAAGTCCACCAGCTCGATCATGGCCATCTCGCTGGCATCGCCGAGCCGGTTGCCCAGCTTGATGATGCGCGTGTAGCCCCCGGGGCGGCTGGCCACCTTCGGTGCCACATCGCGGAACAGGGCCGCGGTGGCCTCCTTGTTCTGCAGGTAGGTGAACACCGTGCGGCGGTTGTGCATGCTGTCGTCCTTGCTGCGCGTGATCAGGGGTTCCACATAGCGGCGCAGGGCCCGGGCCTTGGCCAGCGTGGTGTTGATGCGCTTGTGGGCGATCAGCGAGCAGGCCAGGTTGCTCAGCAGGGCGTCGCGGTGGGCCTTCTTGCGGCTCAGGGCGTTGTTCTTGTTGCCGTGTCTCATGACTCTGTTCTCTTGGTGGTGTTGCAGCGGATGGTGGGGCCACCGCCGCTACCTCACTCCTTGTCCAGTTTGTACTTGCTCACGTTCATGCCGAAGCTCAGGCCCTTGTTCTCCACCAGGTCCTCCAGTTCGGTGAGGCTCTTCTTGCCGAAGTTGCGGAACTTCAACAGGTCGTTCTTGTTGTAGCTCACCAGGTCGCCGAGGGTCTCGATGTCGGCCGCCTTCAGGCAGTTGAGGGCACGCACGCTCAGGTCCATGTCCACCAGCTTGGTCTTCAGAAGCTGGCGCATGTGAAGGCTGGTCTCGTCGAACTCCTCCTCCTGCACGCGCTCCTCGATCTCCAGGCTGATGCGCTCATCGCTGAACAGCATGAAGTGGTGGATGAGGATCTTGGCGGCCTCCTGAAGGGCGTTCTTCGGGGTGATGGAACCGTCGGTGACCACCTCGATGGTGAGCTTCTCGTAGTCGGTCTTCTGCTCCACACGGGTGTTCTCCACGGTGTACTTCACGTTCTTGATGGGCGTGAAGACGCTGTCGATGAAGATGGTGCCCACGGGCGCGGTGCCGGTCTTGTTCTCGTCGGCGGGCACGTATCCGCGGCCCTTTCCGATGGTGAGCTCGATGGTGAGCTTCACGGTGGGTTCCATGTGGCAGATCACATGCTCGGGGTTGAGCACCTGGAATCCGGTGGTGTGCTTGCCGATGTCGCCGGCGGTGAAGGCCTCCTTGCCGGTGATGGTGAAGGACACCTTCTCGGTGCTGACATCCTCTAGCTGGCGGCGGAAGCGCACCTGCTTGAGGTTGAGCACGATCTCGGTGACGTCCTCAATGACGCCCTTGATGGTGCTGAACTCATGGTCCACACCGTCGATGCGGATGGCCGTGATGGCATGTCCTTCGAGACTGCTGAGCAGGATGCGGCGCAGGGCGTTGCCGATGGTGATGCCGTAGCCGGGCTCCAGGGGGCGGAACTCGAAGGAACCGCGCTGGTCGTCACTTTCGATCATCACGACCTTGTCGGGCCGCTGGAAATCAAGGATGGGCATGGTGTGTCCGTTCGGTTTGGGGGAGGTTCTTACTTGGAGTACAGTTCCACGATGAGCTGTTCGCGGATGTTCTCCGGGATCTGGGCGCGCTCGGGCATCGCGATGAGCTTGCCGGAGAGGGTGGAGGGGTTCCACTCGAGCCAGTCGAAGCGCTTGTGCGCGGAGGACACGCTGTTGGTGATGGCCTCCAGGCTGCGGCTCTTCTCGCGCACGGCCACGCTCTGGCCGGGGCGCAGGGAATAGCTGGGCACGTTCACCACCTGCTGGTCCACCGTGATGTGGCCATGGCTCACCAGCTGGCGGGCGGCGCGGCGGGTGGGTGCGATGCCCAGGCGGTACACGGTGTTGTCGAGGCGGGCCTCGCAGAGCTGCAGCAGGGTCTCACCCGTGATGCCCTTCTTGCTCGCGGCCACCCCGAACATCTTCTGGAACTGGCGCTCCAGGATGCCGTAGGTGTACTTCGCCTTCTGCTTCTCGGCGAGCTGGAGCGCGTATTCGCTCTCCTTCTTGCGGCGCTTGGTCGGTCCGTGCTGCCCGGGGCTGTACGGCTTGCGCTCCATCCACTTGTCCTCACCGTAGATGGGTTCCTTGAACTTGCGCGCGATCTTGGTCTGTGGTCCGGTGTAACGTGCCATCTTCTTGGATTTTGGGTGCGGCCTTCGATCTCCCGCACCAACACCGGGGCGCCCGTCAGCGCCCCTACAGGTTGTTGTTAACGATCAAACACGGCGTTTCTTGGGCGGACGGCAGCCGTTGTGTGGCATGGGGGTGATGTCCACGATCTCGGTGACCTCCACGCCGCTGTTGTGCAGGGCACGGATGGCGCTCTCGCGTCCGCCGCCGGGCCCCTTGACGAACACCTTCACCTTGCGCAGGCCCAGCTCGAAGGCCTCGCGTGCGGCCTCCTCCGCGCTCACCTGGCCGGCGTAGGGGGTGTTCTTCTTGCTGCCGCGGAAGCCCTGTTTGCCGGCGCTCGACCAGCTGATCACCTCGCCCTTGTTGTTGGTGAGGCTCACAATGATGTTGTTGAACGTGGCGTGGATGTGGGCCTGTCCGAAGGCCTCCACATGCACGTTCTTCTTCTTTTTCTTGCCGGCGGCGGCGCCTTTGTCCTGCTGCTTTGCCATTGTCGTTCAGTTGTCGGTTGTCCGTTGTCCGTTGTCAGCAGCTGCCTGCCGGCAACGGACAACTGGCAACTGATTACTTCGTTGCTTTCTTCTTGTTGGCCACGGTCTTGCGCTTGCCCTTGCGGGTGCGGCTGTTGGTGCGGGTGCGCTGGCCGCGCACGGGCAGGCCGCTGCGGTGGCGCAGGCCCCTGTAGCTGCCGATGTCCATCAGGCGCTTGATGCTGAGCTGCACCTCACTGCGCAGGGCACCCTCCACCTTGATGTTGTCGTTGATGAACTGGCGGATGCGCGACTGCTCATCGTCGCTCCATTCCTCCACCTGCTTGTCGGGGTCGACCTCCGCGTTGCGGAGGATCTCCAGCGCGCGGCTGCGCCCGATGCCGTAGATGTAGGTGAGCCCGATGGCCCCGCGTTTGTGCTTGGGTAGGTCGATGCCTGCGATACGTGCCATGGTGGTGCGGTTATCAGCCCTGACGCTGCTTGAACTTCGGGTTCTTCTTGTTGATCACATAGAGGCGCCCCTTGCGGCGGACGATCTTGCAGTCCGCCGAGCGCTTCTTGAGGGAGGTCCTGACCTTCATCGGATGGGTGCTTAGCTCTTGTAACGGAAGGTGATCCGGCCTTTGCTGAGGTCGTAGGGGCTCATCTCCACCTTGACCTTGTCGCCGGGGAGGATCCGGATGTAGTGCATGCGCATCTTGCCGCTGATGTGGGCCGTGATCACGTGGCCGTTCTCCAGCTCCACGCGGAACATGGCATTGCTCAGCGCCTCCTTGATGACGCCATCCTGCTCGATGTTCCCCGTCTTGCTCATGCCTTCGTCCGTTCTTCCGTTCCCTGTTCTCGTTGTCGTTCGTTCGTTCTCCTGTTCTTATCCGTTCACCTTCGCCTCATCCAGCTTCACGTATGCGTCGCCCTTGGCCTCCAGCACCGCTTCGATGGCGCTGAAACTTGAGAGGACCTCCGCCTGCCCGGACCTTACGGCCACGGTGTGCTCGAAGTGGGCGCTGGGCCGTCCGTCCTGTGTGACGATCGTCCAGCCATCATCCAACTGGTGCACCTCCTTGGTGCCCATATTGATCATCGGTTCGATGGCGATCACCATGCCGGCGCGCAGCTGCACGCCATGACCGCGGCGCCCGTAGTTGGGCACTTCCGGGGCCTCGTGCAGCTTCTCGCCCACACCATGCCCCACCAGCTCGCGCACCACGCCATACCCGTTGGTCTCCGCGTGATGCTGGATGGCGTACCCGAGGTCGCCGGTGCGGCGTCCGTCCACCGCCTGGGCGATGCCCAGTTGCAGGCATTCCTGGGTGACGCGCAACAGCCGCATCGCGGCAAGGTCCACCTCGCCGATGGCGAAGGTGTAGGCGCTGTCGCCGTAGAAGCTGTTCATCAGCACGCCGCAGTCCACGCTGGCGAGGTCGCCCTCGCGCAGCACGCGGTCGCCCGGCAATCCGTGCACCACTTCCTGGTTCACGCTGATGAGCAGCGTGCTGGGGCAGCCGTACAGGCCCTTGAAGCCGGGCACGGCGCCGTGGTCGCGGATGAAGGTCTCCGCAAGCCGGTCCAGATCGCCGGTGCGGACCCCCGGTCCGATGTTCCTGGCCACTTCGGCCAAGGTCCTCCCAACAAGCAAAGAACTCTCCCTTACCAGTGCGATCTCGGCATCGCTTCGCAGGTTCACGGTCTTCGCCATGACCTATCCCGCCATGCCATAGGCCGCGTTCGTCCGTCCCTTGATCCGACCTGTTTTCATCAGGCCGTCGTAGTGTCTCATCAGCAGGTGGCTTTCGATCTGCTGGAGGGTGTCCAGCAGCACACCCACCATGATCAGCAGCGAGGTTCCACCGAAGAACTGCGCGAAGCCCTGTTTCACGCCGGCCATCTGCGCGAAGGCGGGCAGGATGGCCACCAGGCCGAGGAAGATGGCTCCGGGCAGGGTGATGCGGCTCAGCAGTTCGTCGATGTGGTCGGCGGTCTGCTTGCCGGGCTTCACTCCGGGAATGAAGCCGCCGTTGCGCTTCATGTCATCGGCGAGCTGCACGGGGTTCACGGTGATGGCGGTGTAGAAGTAGGTGAAGATCACCACCATGAACATCAGCATCAGGTTGTAGAAGAGGCCCTGGGCGTTGGCGATGGAGATGAGCCATTGGGGGGGCTCCTCGAAGGCCTGTGCCACGTACATGGGGATCAGCACGATGGCCTGGGCGAAGATGATCGGCATCACCCCCGCCGCGTTCACCTTGAGGGGGATGTAGTTGCGCACACCACCGTACTGCTTGTTGCCCTGCACGCGCTTGGCGAACTGCACGGGGATCCGCCGGGTGCCCTGCACGAGCAGGATGCAGCCGGCGATGATGAGCACCCAGATGACCACCTCGACCAGAAGCAGGACGAGACCGCCGCCTCCGGGGCCCATGCGGCCCACCACCTCCTGGGCGAAGCTCTGCGGGAACTCGGCCAGGATGCCGATCATGATGATCAACGAGATGCCGTTGCCCAGGCCGCGCTCGGTGATCCGCTCACCGAGCCACATCACGAAGAGGGTGCTGCAGGTGAGGATCACGATGCTGGTGAAGAGCCAGAACTGGCTGTCGGGCCGGGCGTCGGCATCGATGGTGGCGTAGATGTAGCCGGGTGCCTGGAAGATGCAGATGAGGATGGTGAGGTAGCGGGTGTACTGGTTGAGCCTCCGACGTCCGCTCTCCTCGCGCTGCATCTTCTGCACGGCGGGCACGGCGATGCCCATGAGCTGCATGATGATGCTGGCGCTGATGTAGGGCATGATGCCCAGGGCGAAGATGCTGGCCCGTGTGAAGGCGCCACCGGTGAAGATCGAGAGGATCTCCACGATGCCACCACCGCCGGTGGAGGCCGAGGCCATCTTCAGGCTGTCCACGCCAGGCAACACGATGTAGCTGCCGATGCGGTAGACCAACAGCAGCCCCAGGGTGATGAGGATGCGCGTGCGCAGTTCCTCGATCCGCCAGATGTTCTTGATCGTGTCGACCAGGTTCTTCATCGCTTATGCCTGCTTCTCCTTCCGCTCGATGATGGTGGCCTTGCCGCCGAGGGCCTCGATGGCGGCGCGCGCGCTGGCGCTGAACGCGTGGGCGGTGACGTCCAGGGCGCCCTTGAGCGTACCGCGGCCGAGCACCTTCAGCTTGTCGTTCTTGGCGATGAGACCGTTGGTGTACAGCACCGTCGGGTCAACGACCTTCAGGCCCTGGGTCTCCACCAGCATCTGCAGGGCGTCCAGATTGATGCCCTTGTACTCCACGCGGGTGGGGTTGGTGAAACCGAACTTGGGCACACGGCGCACGAGGGGCATCTGTCCGCCCTCGAACCCGCGCTTGCGGCTGTAGCCGGCGCGGCTCTGGGCGCCCTTGTGGCCCTTGGTGGAGGTGCCGCCCCGCTTGCTGCCTTCGCCGCGGCCGATGCGCTTCTCCTTCTTGGTGGCCCCTTTGGCGGGCTTCAATTGACTGAGGTCCATGGTGTCTCTCGGGTTCGTTCGGTTCAGGCCTTTTCCTCGACCGTCACCAGATGGTTCACTTTCGCCACCATGCCGCGGATCTGCGGGGTGGCCTCCAGTTCGGCGCGCTTGCCGATGCGGCCCAGGCCGAGGGCCTTGAGGGTGGCCTTCTGCCGGGCGGGGCACTTGATCTGGCTGCCGGTCTGGATGATGATGATCTTGCTCATGGGGGTCGCCCGGGGCGTTCGTTATCCGTTGAACACTTTCTCGACCTTCACCCCGCGCATCTGCGCCACGGTGTTGGCATCGCGCATGTCGGTGAGGGCCTTGATGGTGGCCTTCACCACGTTGTGGGGGTTGCTGGAGCCCTTGCTCTTGGCCAGCACGTCCGTGATGCCCACGCTCTCGAGCACGGCGCGCATGGCACCCCCGGCGATCACGCCGGTACCATGGGCGGCGGGCTTCAGGAGCACCTCGGCGCCGGCGAACTTGCCCTCCTGGGAGTGGGGGATGGTGCCTTTCCGCACGGGCACCTTCACGAGGTTCTTCTTGGCGTCGTCGATGCCCTTGGCGATGGCCTCCTGCACCTCCTTGGCCTTGCCCAGGCCGTGGCCCACCACACCGTTCTCGTTGCCCACCACGACGATGGCGGCGAAGGTGAAGGTGCGGCCACCCTTGGTCACCTTGGTCACGCGGTTCAGCGCCACGAGCCGGTCCTTCAGCTCCAGGTCGCTGCTGCGCACTTTCTTGACGTTAGCTCCTTCCATCGGTGATCAGAATTGGAGACCGGCCTCGCGGGCGGCTTCGGCCAGGGCTTTCACCCGGCCATGGTACACGTAACCGTTGCGGTCGAAGACGACCTGGGAGATGCCGGCGGCCTTGGCCTTCTCGGCGATGGCCATGCCCACCAGACGGGCCTGTTCCACACCGGCCGCGCCGTGGGCCTTCTTGTCCTTGAGGGAGGAGGCGCTGACCAGGGTGCGGCCCGCCTCGTCGCTGATGATCTGTGCGTAGATGTCCACATTGCTGCGGAACACCGATAGGCGGGGGCGCGCGTCGGTGCCGCGCACCTTGCGGCGCACGCGTTCGCGGATGTGGGCCCTGCGTTCGTTGCGTTGGTATGCCATGGCTCTGCTTATTTGCCTGCGGCTTTACCGGCCTTGCGGCGCACCTCTTCGCCCACGAAACGCACACCCTTGCCCTTGTAGGGCTCAGGCTTGCGCAGCGAGCGGATCTTGGCGGCCACCTGGCCGATGAGCTGTTTGTCCGCGCTCTCCAGGCGGATGATGGGGTTCTTGCCCTTCTCCTGGGCGGCGCTCACCTTCACCTCGGCGGGCAGTTCGAAGGTCACCTGGTGGCTGAAGCCCAGCGCGAGCTGGAGCTGCTGCCCCTTGGCTGTGGCGCGGTAGCCCACGCCCACCAGTTCCTGTTCGATCACGTAGCCCTCGCTCACGCCCTTCACCATGTTGGCGATGAGCGCACGGTAGAGGCCGTGCTTGGCGCGGTGGGGTTTGGCGTCGCTAGGACGGGCCACGGTCACCGTGCCGTTGTCGTTCTTCACGGCGATGGCGGGGTCCACCACCTGCACGAGGGTGCCCTTGGGACCCTTGACGGTCACCTGGTTCTTGTCGCTGATGCTGATCTCCACCCCCTTGGGCAGGCTGATCGGCGCTTTTCCGATGCGTGACATGGCTTCTCGTGGGATTAGCTCACGGTGCAGATCACCTCACCACCCACGCCGAGGCTGCGGGCCTCCTTGTCGGTGACGACACCCTTGCTGGTGCTGATGATGGCCACGCCGAGGCCGTTCATCACGCGGGGGAGCTCCTCCACGTGGGCGTACTGGCGCAGACCGGGGCTGCTGACACGGCGGAGCTCCTGGATGGCGTTCTGCCGCGTCTGCGGGTTGTACTTGAGGGCGATCTTGATGATGCCCTGTTTGCCGTCGTCCTCCAGCTTGTAGGACAGGATGTAGCCCTTGTCGTAGAGGATGCGCGTGATGTCCTTCTTGAGGCCGGACGCGGGCACCTCCACCACTTTCTTGCGCGCCAGGATGGCGTTGCGCAGACGGGTCAGGTAATCGGCGATGGGATCGGTGGTCATGGTCGATCGATGCGTTGACTTACCAGCTGGACTTGGTGACGCCGGGGATCTTGCCCTCCAGGGCCATCATGCGCAGCATGTAGCGCGAGATGCCGAAGAGGCGCACATAGCCCTTGGGGCGGCCGGTGATCTGGCAGCGGTTGTGCATGCGCACGTAGCTGGAGTTGGCGGGCAGCTGCTGGAGCTTGTCCCATTCGCCGGCGGCCTTGAGGGCGGCGCGCTTGGCGGCGTATTTCTCCACCATGCGCTTGCGCTTGCGCTCGCGGGCCTTCATGCTTTCCTTGGCCATGGTCTGGTCGGTGTCTGGTCGGTTATTTCTTGTCGGCGAACGGGAACCCGAACTCGCGCAGGAGGGCCTTGGCCTCCGCATCGGTGCGGGCGGTGGTCACGAACGTGATGTCCATGCCGCGGATCTTGGCCACCTTGTCGATGTCGATCTCCGGGAAGATGATCTGCTCCTTCACCCCGAAGGTGAAGTTGCCGCGGCCGTCGAAGCCCTTGGCGGGCACGCCGCGGAAGTCGCGGGTGCGGGGAAGGGCCACGGCGATGAGGCGGTCAAGGAACTCGTACATCTTGTCGCCGCGCAGGGTGACGCGGGCGCCGATGGGCATGCCGCGGCGCAGCTTGAAGTTGCTGATGTCCTTCTTGGAGACGGTGGGCACGGCCTTCTGGCCGCTGATGGTGGTCATCTCCACCACGGCGTTGTCCACGATCTTCTTGTCGCCGACCGCATCGCCCAGGCCCTGGTTGAGGTTGATCTTCACCAGGCGGGGCACCTGCATGGAGCTCTTGTAATTGAACTCCTTCTGCAGGGCGGGGGCCACCTCCTTGACGTACTTGGCTTTGAGCCGGGGGCTGTAGGTGCTCATCACTTGGCGGCTGATCTCTTGGTCTTCACGTAGCGTTCCAGCTTGCCCTCCTTGGTGAGGCGGCGCCCCACGCGGCCGGGCAGGCCGCTCTTGGCGTCGATCAGCATGAGGTTGCTCAGGTGGATCGGGCCCTCCTTGTCCACGATGCCGCCCTGGGGGTTGGCGGTCGTGGGCTTGGAGTGCTTCTTGTTGATGTTAAGGCCTTCCACGAGGGCGGCGTTGCGTTCGCGCATCACTTCCAGCACGCGGCCTTCCTTGCCGCGGTCCTCGCCGGCGATCACCTTCACCAGGTCGCCCTTCTTGATGTGTGTCTTCTTCTGCATGGCGCGGTGTGGGTCAGAGCACCTCGGGTGCCAGGGAGATGATCTTCATGAACTTCTTCTCGCGCAGTTCCTTGGCCACGGGGCCGAAGATGCGGGTGCCCTTCATCTCGCCGGCGGCGTCCAGCAGCACCACCGCATTGTCGTCGAAGCGGATGTAGCTGCCGTCCTTGCGGCGCAGTTCCTTGCGGGTGCGCACCACCACCGCCTTGTGCACGGTGCCTTTCTTGGCGCTGCCGTTGGGCATGGCGGCCTTGATGGACACCACGACGGTGTCACCGATGCGCGCATAACGGCGGGCCGTGCCGCCGAGCACACGGATCACGAGCACCTCCTTGGCGCCGCTGTTGTCGGCCACGTTGAGCCTGGATTCCTGTTGGATCATCGTTCGGGTGCGTTACTTGGCGCGTTCGACCACCTCCACCACGCGCCAGCACTTGTTCTTGCTTATGGGGCGGGTCTCCATGATGCGCACGGTGTCACCGATGTGGGCCTCCTGCTTCTCGTCGTGCGCCATGAACTTGCTGCTGCGCTTGACGAACTTGCCGTACTTGGGGTGCATCACGCGGCGCTCGACGGTCACCACCACGCTCTTGTCCATCTTGTCGCTGGTGACGATGCCGATGCGTTCCTTCCTGAGGTTGCGTTCCATGGCTTAGTTCGATTTGGCGTTCAGTTCGCGGGCGCGCAGCTCGGTGAGCACGCGGGCCACTTCGCGGCGGCGGCTGCGCAGGAGCATGGGGTTCTCCACGGGGCTCACGGCGTGGTCGAAGCGGAGCTTGGCCAGTGCGCTGCGTTCCTCCTGCAGTTTGTCCTGCAGTTCCTGGACGGTAAGGTCCCTGAGGGTGGTGCCTTTCTTCTTCATGGCTTCGCTTATTGGCCGTCGTAGTCCTCGCGCACGACGAACTTGGTCTTGATGGGCAGCTTCTGGGCCGCCAGGCGCAGGGCCTCCTTGGCGGTGGCCATCGGCACACCGTCGGCCTCGAAGATGATGCGTCCGGCGTGCACCACGGCCACCCAGTGGTCCAGGGCGCCTTTGCCCTTACCCATGCGCACCTCGGCGGGCTTGGCGGTCACGGGCTTGTCCGGGAACACCTTGATCCACACCTGGCCTTCGCGCTTCATGTGGCGGGTGAGGGCCACACGGGCGGCCTCGATCTGGCGGCTGGTGAGCCACACGCTTTCCATGGCCTTCAGGCCGAAGGAGCCCAGGCTCACGCGGTGTCCGCGCTGGGCCACGCCCTTCATGCGGCCCTTGTGCATATTGCGGCGCTTGCTGCGCTTCGGTTGCAACATGGCGATCAGTTGTTACTGCGGTTACCTCCTCCACGACGCTCTCCACCCGGCCGGCGGTCACCACCGCCACCGCGACGTTCACCGCCACCGCGGCGTTCGCCCATGGGCCGCGGGCCGCCCGGGCCCTTGGCGCCCTTCTGCTGGCCCACGTTGGGGCTCAGGTCGCGCTTGCCGAAGACCTCACCGCGGCAGATCCAGCACTTCACCCCGATGCGACCCATCTTGGTGTGCGCCTCGCTGATGGCGAAGTCGATGTCGGCGCGCAGGGTGTGCAGGGGCACACGGCCCTCTCGGTAGCTCTCGGTGCGCGCGATCTCGGCCCCGTTGAGGCGGCCGGCGACGGTGAGCTTGATGCCCTCGGCGCCCATGCGCATGGTGCTGGCCACGGCCATCTTCATGGCGCGGCGGAAGCTGATGCGGCCTTCAAGCTGGCGGGCGATGCTGTCGGCCACGAGCTTGGCGTCGAGCTCCGGACGCTTGATCTCGAAGATGTTGAGCTGCACATCCTTGCCGGTGAACTTCTTGAGCTCCTCGCGCAGTTTATCCACCTCGGCGCCGCCCTTGCCGATGATCACGCCGGGGCGGGCGGTGTTGATGGTGACGGTGACGAGCTTCAGGGTGCGCTCGATGATGATCTTGCTGACGCTGGCCTTCTTCAGGCGGGTGATGAGATACTGGCGGATGCGCTCATCCTCGACGATCTTGTCGACGTAGTTGTCGCCGCCGTACCAGTTGCTGTCCCAGCCCTTGATGTAGCCGAGGCGGGAGCCGGTCGGGTGTGCTTTCTGTCCCATGGTCCGAGGGTACGGTCTTAGTTGTTGGCGGTGTCGACGATGAGCGTGACGTGGTTCGAGCGCTTCTTCATGCGGTAGGCACGTCCCTGCGGGGCGGGCAGCATGCGCTTCAGGCCACGGGCCTCGTCCACCATGATGCTGCGCACGATCAGCCCGGCCTCGTCGGCGCGCTGACCCTCGTGCTTGGCCTCCCAGTTGGCGATGGCGCTCCGAAGCAGCTTGTACATCGGCTTGCTGGCATGGCGGGTGCTGAACTGCAGGATGCTCAGCGCCTTTTCCACGCCGAGGCCGCGGATGTTGTCGGCCACCTGGCGCATGCGGCGGGGGCTGGTGGGCACGTTCCGCAGGCGGGCGATGGCCACTTCCTTCATGGCCTCCTTGCGCTTCTCGGCGCTCAGTTTCTTACGCTGTCCCATGGGCTATCACTACTTCTTGTTGCCGGAGTGGCCGCGGAACGTGCGGGTGGGGGCGAATTCGCCCAGCTTGTGGCCCACCATGTTCTCGGTCACGTACACGGGGATGAACTTGTTGCCGTTGTGCACCGCGAGCGTCAGGCCGACGAACTCGGGGGTGATGGTGCTGGAGCGTGACCAGGTCTTCAGAACGGCCTTCTTGCCGGACTTCTGCATGTCGGTGACGCGCTTCGCCAGTTTGTAGTGGACGAACGGCGGTTTCTTGAGGGAGCGGCTCATGACTGGCTATCAGATCGATGCGGCCTTGCTGTTGCGGCGCGCGATGATGAACTTGCTCGAGGTGCGCTTGGGGTGGCGCGTCTTCTTGCCCTTGGCCAGCAGGCCCTTGCGGCTGCGGGGGTGACCGCCGGAGGCACGACCCTCACCACCGCCCATGGGGTGGTCCACCGGGTTCATGGCCACCGCACGGGTGCGGGGACGCCGGCCCTGCCAGCGGCTTCGACCGGCCTTGCCGCTCTTCTGCAGCATGTGCTCGGCGTTGCTCACGCTGCCCACGGTGGCCAGGCAATCGCAGAGCACCATGCGGAGCTCGCCGCTGGGCATCTTCAAGGTGGCGTAGCGGCCCTCACGCGCGCTCAGCTGGGCGAAGGTGCCGGCGCTGCGCGCCAGTGCACCGCCCTTGCCGGGCTGCAGTTCCACGTTGTGCACCAGGGTGCCCAGTGGGATCTCGGCCAGGGGCAGGGTGTTGCCCACCTCGGGGGCCACGCCCTTGCCGCTCAGCACCTGCTGGCCCACCTTCAGGCCGGTGGGGGCGAGCATGTACCGCTTCTCGCCATCGGCGTAGACCAGCAGGGCGATGCGGGCGCTGCGGTTGGGGTCGTACTCGATGGTGCGCACCGTGGCGGGGATGCCGTGCTTGTTGCGCTTGAGGTCGACCGTGCGGAAGCGCTGCTTGTGACCACCGCCGATGTAGCGCATGGTCATCTTGCCCTGATTGTTGCGGCCGCCGCTCTTGTTGCGGCCGGTGGTCAGGCTGGGCTCGGGAACGTTCGTGGTGACGCCCTCGAAATCGGTGATCACCCGGTGGCGGGTGCCGGGGGTGACGGGGTTCAGCTTGCGGATGCCCATGGGTCGTTCGGTGCTGCGCGGATCAGATGCTGCTGTACAGGTCGATGGTCTCGCCGGCCTTGAGGGTGACGATGGCCTTCTTGTAGGAGGCGCTGGACCCGCGCAGGATGTTGGTCTTGGTGTAGCGGGTGCGGTGCTTGCCGCGCACGATCATGGTGCGCACGCTGTCCACCTCCACGCCGTACTGCTTCTTCACCGCATCGCGGATCTGGAGCTTGTTGCTATCGCGGGCCACCACGAAGCCGTAGCGGTTCTCCTTCTCGCCTTGGGCGGTCATCTTCTCCGTGATGATCGGTCGGATGAGGATCTGGCTCATGGCTTACTTGGTGAGGGTGGCCTCCAGGGCGGCGATCGCGTCCTTCACGATCAGCACCTTGTTGGCGTTCATGATGTCGTAGGTGTTCACCTCGCTGGCGATGACAACGCGGGCGCCCTGGATGTTGCGCGCGCTGAGCAGCACGTTCTCATCCTTGGTGGGCAGCACGACGAGCGCCTTGCGGTCATTGAGGCTGAAGGCCTTGAGCATGCCGGCGAAGGCGCTGGTCTTGGGGGCTTTGATGCCGGTGCTGTCGAGCACGGCGATGGCGCCTTCCTTGGCCTTGTATGTGAGGGCGCTGCGGCGGGCCAGGTCCTTCACCTTCTTGTTCAACTTGAAGGAGTAATCGCGAGGCTTGGGGCCGAACACACGGGCGCCGCCCTTGAACAGCGGGCTCTTGATCGAACCCTTGCGGCTGCCGCCTGTGCCTTTCTGGCGGTGCAACTTCTTGGTGCTGCCGCTCACCTCGCTCTTCTCGAGGGTCTTGTGCGTGCCCTGGCGCTTGTTGGCCAGGTGCTGCTTCACGTCCAGCCAGATGGCGTGGTCGTTCGGCTCCACGGCGAAGACCGCGTCGTTGAGCTTGGCCTTCTTGCCGGTGGCCTTGCCGTCGGTGCTGTAGATCTCGAGCTCCATCTTACTTCCAGATGATCACCATGCTGCCCTTGGCACCGGGGATGGCGCCACGCAGCACGAGGAGGTTCTTGTCCTTGTCGATCTTCACCACCTTGAGGTTCTCGGTGGTGTACTGCTCACCGCCCTTGCGGCCGGCCATGCGAAGTCCCTTGAACACGCGGGCGGGGTAGGAGCTTCCCCCCAACGAACCCGGGGCGCGGCTGCGGTCGTGCTGACCGTGAGTGGTCTCGCCCACGCCGTTGAAGCCGTGGCGCTTCACCACACCCTGGAAGCCTTTGCCCTTGCTCTTGCCGGTCACGCTCACGAAGGAGCCTTCCTCGAAGAGGTCGACGCCGACGGTGTCGCCGAGCTTGAGGTCCTGCTCGAACTCCTTGAACTCGTGGGCCTTCACCTTGGGGGTGGTGCCGGCCTTCTTGTAGTGGCCGGCCAGGGCCTTGGTGGCGTTCTTCTCGCCGCGCTCCCCGTAGGCGAGCTGCACGGCCTCGTAGCCGTCCTTCTCGGTGGTCCGCACCTGGGTCACCACGCAGGGACCGGCCTCGATCACGGTGCAGCCCACAAGCTGCCCGTCCGTGTCGTACAGGCTGGTCATTCCGATCTTCTTGCCGATCAAGCCGCTCATTGTGCAGTTCGTTTACTCGGTCAGACCTTGATCTCCACGTCCACGCCGCTGGGGAGCTCCAGTTTCATCAGGGCATCGATCGTCTTGCTGGACGAACTGTAGATGTCCATCAGGCGCTTGTAGCTGCAGAGCTGGAACTGTTCACGGGCCTTCTTGTTGACGTGCGGGCTGCGCAGCACGGTGAAGATGCGCTTATGGGTGGGCAGAGGGATGGGACCGCTCACCACGGCGCCCGTGCTCTTCACGGTCTTCACGATCTTCTCGGCGCTCTTGTCGACGAGGTTGTGATCGTAGGACCTCAGCTTGATGCGGATCTTTTGGGTCATCGCAGTTGGGGGGTCAGGCGGACACTTTGCCACGCACCTTGGCCAGCACGGCCTCGGCGACGTTGTTGGGGGCTTGCTGATAGTGGCTGAACTCCATCGTGCTGCTGGCGCGGCCGGAGCTCAGGGTGCGAAGGCTGGTGACGTAGCCGAACATCTCGCTCAGGGGCACCTTGCCCTTGATGGCCTTGGCGCCGGAGCGGTCCTCCATGCCCTCGATGGTGCCGCGGCGACGGTTGAGGTCACCCACGATATCGCCCATGTTCTCCTCGGGCGTCACCACCTCGATCTTCATGATGGGCTCCATCAGCACGGGCTTGCACTTGGGCACGGCCTCGCGGAAGGCGCTCTTGGCGCAGATCTCGAAGCTCAGCGCGTCGGAGTCCACGTTGTGGAACGAACCGTCGTACAGCGTCACCTTCAGGCTCTCCATGGGGTAGCCGGCGAGCACGCCGTTCTGCAGGCTGGCCTTGAATCCCTTTTCCACGGCGGGGATGAACTCCTTGGGGATCGAGCCGCCCTTGATCTCGTCGATGAACTCCAGCCCGCTCTTCTCCTGATCGGTCTGGGGCTCGATGCGCACGTGGATGTCCGCGAACTTTCCGCGGCCGCCGGTCTGCTTCTTGTAGACCTCGCGGTGCTCCACGGAGCCGCTGATGGCCTCCTTGTACTTCACCTGGGGGGCGCCCTGATTGCACTCGACCTTGAACTCGCGCTTCATGCGGTCCACGATGATCTCCAGGTGCAGCTCGCCCATGCCGCTGATCACGGTCTGACCGGTCTCGTCGTCGGTGTGAACGCGGAAGGTGGGGTCCTCCTCGGCCAGCTTGTACAGGGCGGTCCCCATCTTGTCCATATCGGCCTGGCTCTTGGGCTCCACGGCGATGCCGATCACAGGCTCCGGGAAGCTCATGCTCTCCAGCACGATCGGGTTGCTCTCATCGCACAGGGTGTCGCCGGTGCGGATGTCCTTGAAGCCGACCGCCGCGCCGATGTCGCCCGCTTCGATCACTTCCACGGGGTTCTGCTTGTTGGCGTGCATCTGGAAGATGCGGCTGATGCGCTCCTTGTTGCCGGTGCGCATGTTCTTGACATAGCTGCCGGCGGGCACCGCGCCGCTGTAGCAGCGGAAGAAGGCCAGTCGGCCCACGTAGGGGTCGGTGGCGATCTTGAAGGCCAGGCTGGCCATGGGCTCCTTGGCGTCAGGGCGCCGCACGAGCTCCTCTCCCGTCTCCGGGTTGGTGCCGGTGACGGCGGCGATGTCCATCGGGCTGGGCAGGTAGGCCATCACGGCGTCGAGCATGGTCTGAACGCCCTTGTTCTTGAAGGCGCTTCCACAGAGCACCGGAGTGATGCTCATGTTGATGGTGCTGATGCGCACCGCGTTCATGATCTCGGCCTCGGTGAGGCTGTCCGGGTCGGCGAAGTACTTCTCCATCAGCTTGTCGTCGCTTTCGGCGACGGCCTCGATGAGCTTGTCACGCCACTCCTTCACCGTGTCGACGAGGTCGGCGGGAATGGGCACCTCGCTCCAGGTCATGCCCTGGTCGGCCTCGTTCCACACCATGCCACGGTTGTTGATCAGGTCCACCACCCCTTTGAAGTCCGCCTCGGCCCCGATGGGCACCTGCAGGGGAACGGGGTTGGCTCCGAGGCGCTCGCGGATCTGCTTCACGACGTTGAAGAAGTCCGCACCGCTCCGGTCCATCTTGTTGACGAAGGCCAGACGGGGCACCTGGTACTTGTTGGCCTGGCGCCACACGGTCTCGCTCTGGGGCTCCACGCCGCCCACGGCGCAGAAGAGGGCCACGGCACCGTCGAGCACGCGCAGGCTGCGCTCCACCTCCACGGTGAAGTCCACGTGGCCCGGGGTGTCGATCAGGTTGATCTTGTACTTCTCGCCGCGGTAGTTCCAGCTGGTGGTGGTGGCGGCGCTGGTGATGGTGATGCCGCGCTCCTGTTCCTGCTCCATCCAGTCCATGGTGGCGGCCCCGTCATGCACCTCGCCGATCTTGTGGACCAGGCCGGTGTAGTACAGGATGCGCTCGGACGTGGTGGTCTTGCCGGCATCGATGTGCGCCATGATGCCGATGTTGCGCGTGTATTTGAGGTCGCGGGCCATGTGGCTGTGCTCGTTGGCTTAGAAGCGGAAGTGGCTGAAGGCCTTGTTCGCTTCGGCCATTTTGTGGACTTCTTCTTTCTTTTTGAACGCGGCGCCCTCCTCCTTGCTGGCCGCGAGGATCTCGTTGGCGAGCTTCTGGGCCATGCTGCGCTCATTGCGGCCGCGGCTGTAGCCGATCAGCCATTTCATGGCGAGGCTGCGCTTGCGGTCGTCGCGCACCGGCTGCGGGATCTGGAAGTTGGCACCGCCCACGCGGCGTGTGCGCACCTCGACCTGGGGGGTCACGTTCTGCAGGGCCTTGCGCCACACCTCCAAGCCGTCCTCTCCGCTCTTCTCACCCACGATGTCGATCGCGTTGTAGAAGATGTCGAAGGCCTTGTTCTTCTTCCCCGAGTACATCAGGTTGTTCACGAACTTGGTCACCAGCACATCGCCGAACTTGGGGTCGGGCAGGGTGGTGACGTACCGATTGGTCGTGGTCTTGCGCATGACAGCTTACTTCTTGGCGGCGGGCTTGGCGCCGGGCTTGGGACGTTTGGTGCCGTACTTGGAGCGGCGCTGGTTGCGGCCCTCCACGCCGGCCGTGTCGAGCACGCCGCGTACGATGTGGTACTTCACACCCGGGAGGTCCTTCACACGTCCGCCCCGCACCAGCACGATGCTGTGCTCCTGCAGGTTGTGGCCTTCACCGCCGATGTAGGCGATGACCTCATACCCGTTCACCAAGCGCACCTTGGCCACCTTTCGGAGGGCCGAATTGGGCTTCTTCGGGGTGGTGGTGTACACCTTGGTGCAGACGCCGCGGCGCTGCGGGCAACTGGTCAGTGCGACCGACTTGCTCTTGTACTGCGCCTTTTCGCGCCCCTTGCGGATGAGCTGCTGGATGGTAGGCATCGGCTCGTTTTCTCTTGTCTTTCAGTCGTTTCCGCCCAGTTTGGGCGCGAAAAACGGGCTGCAAAGGTAGATATCCCGGCCTTTCAACCAACTCCTGTTGAAGGAATTTTCCGCACGGGACCCGCATTGGTGCCCGTCACAGGCCCGCGACCCATCGGGTGGATAGTGTGTAACTGTCAGAAAAACAGGGTTTTGTGTATGGCCAGCGCCGGGCTGGTCCTTCTCTTCCCGAGGCCCGCGCTTCGGTCGTCGGCCGGTGCCGTTCGTTGTGCGCGTTTACCTTTGTATGGTATCAAATGATCTTATCGTGATCTCATCCGCGTACACCTTCTACACCTTCCACAGCCGGATGTTGAACCTGCTGACGACCATCCATCACCGGCTGGGCGAAGTGCAGGCCCGGCACCTGCACACGCCGCTTCCCGAGCTGTCCAAGGCCTACCGGGTCAGCGCCGTGCATGCCATGTTGGGCCTGGAGGGCAGCGTGCTGGACCCGCTTCCCGTGGCGGAGCTGGTGAGCCGACCGCTGGAAGGTTTGGACCAGTCCGCCTTGGAGGTGGTGAACACCCACCGGGCCTTGGACCTTCTGCCGACGCTGGACCCGCACGCGATCGGCGACCTCAGGCAGGTGCACGGGGTGCTGATGCATGGCCTGGCCCTCGATGCCGGGCAGTTCCGCACGGGCCCCATGGACGTGCTGTACGGCGATCCCCCGCCCTTGCGCCGGGCACCGGCGGACGATGTTCCCGTACAGGTGGCGGAGCTGCTGCATATCGTGGAGAACGACGACACCCCTCCGGTGATCGTTAGCTGCATGCTGCACTTCGCCCTGGTGTACCTGCGCCCCTTCAGCGCGGGGAACGGTCGCCTGGCGCGGCTGTGGCAGCGTCGCGTGCTCATGCGTCATTGGCCCGTGTTCGCCTACCTGCCCGTGGAGGCCTTCATCCACCGCACGCAGCCGGCCTACTATGCGGCGTTGGAGTATGCGGACCGCCAGGGTGATTGCGGTGGCTTCATCGCGTACATGCTGGAGCGCATCGATGAGGCCCTGGCCGAGCTGCTGGCCATGCCCGATCCCGTGCGCGGCGGGTCCGAACGTGTGGCCATATTCCTGCAACAGGCGCCCGCGAGGTGGTTCCATCGGAAGGACTACCGGTCGCGGTTCCCCGAGCTCAGCACGGCCACGGCCAGCCGCGATCTGCGCGAAGCGGTGGTCCAAGGGCGTTTGGTGCGGAACGGCGACGGCCGCAACGCCCGCTACAGGGAGGCCGGTTGACCGGCATCACCGCACGATCATGCAGCGTCCGACCCCGCGTTCAAGCCCCTGCGGTCCCACGACGGACACCTGAACGGTCTGTGCCGGCAGATCCTCCACGGAGATGTGGGTGAGCGTTTGCACGAGGGCGGCTTCACGGAGGAGGCGACCGGCCTGGTCGCGCAGCCGTACCACAGTTCCGCGGGGCGGATCGCCGGGCCAGGCGATCGTCAGCTGCTCCGAGGTGGGATCCGGCCAGGTCCGCACGCCCGGCATGTCAGGCATCGGCGGCAGACCCACCGCGCTGGTCCGACGCGCCAGGGTGTAGTCACCGGGCTGCAGGCCGTCGGCCTCGATGCGCCCGGTGCGGTCCGTGGGGCTGTTCAGGGTGGTCCGTGTCTGCTGCGGCCAGGGGCTCCAGGGGAAGTGGGCGTTCGGTCGGTGCAGCAGCAGCAAGCTATCCTCGTGGAAAGGCAGTCCGGGCAGGTCTTCCATCAAGCCCACATCCAAACCGCCGGCGCTGCTGGCCCGGCCGTCGTAGTTGATGCGGGCGCGGATCTGCGTGCCGGTGGGAAAGCTGCCATGCACGCGCCACCACCGGTCCGGCGAGAGCATGTAGAGGAAGGGAGGGTCCGTCCATGCATCGGCCGCGGTCCAGTATTGCTCCACCCGCAACGGGGTGGGGGTGGGGATGCTCTGGGCGATGAGCATCACATCGGCCTGCTGGAGGTTCACCGTGCCTGGCGCGTTCAGCGTGTCCTCCACGGCGGTGACGGCCTGGCTGATGCGGTCGTCCGCGTTGAGCAGGACGTCCATCGGCGCGAAAGGCGCGTCCACGGTGAAGGTGGTCTGCGCGCCGCCCAAGGGTACGGGATCGCCCGGGCTCCAGCGATCGCCCGTCGCGCTCACGAAGGTCACTGACATGGGCACATCGGTATAGAGGTGTTGCGCGGCCCTGAGCTTCTGCTCGACATGCACAATGGTGCTGAACACACCGCCCTGGGGCACCACGGTGAAGGAGTCCACTTCGAAGCCGGCCCATCCGGGTTGCAGGATCCAGTCGTCAAAATAGGCCGTGAGGTCCTGCCCGGTGGCGGCGGAGAGGTGGTCGCGCAACTGCGTCGTGGTCACGGGCTGGAAGGCATAGGTGTCCAGGAAGCTCGTGAGCCCGCTGCAGAAGGCCGCATCGCCGAGGTAGCTGCGGAGCGTGTGCAGCACGTCGGCGCCCTTGTTGTAGCTGTGCTCGCCGTAGGTCCACTCCTGCGGCACCTCCGAAAGGGCGTAGTGTTCGCCACCGTCCTCCCAATGACAGCGGCGTA
This sequence comes from Flavobacteriales bacterium, assembly GCA_016715895.1. Classification (NCBI taxonomy): domain Bacteria; kingdom Pseudomonadati; phylum Bacteroidota; class Flavobacteriia; order Flavobacteriales; species Flavobacteriales bacterium. Next base: position 1,361,159 of record JADJXH010000004.1, read on the forward strand.
ACATGGCGTAGTGGTTGGCGCGCACGGTGTTCCGGTAGCGTCCCGTCCCATGCACCGCTTCCAGGAAGAGGTAGCTGAGGTATTCGGCGAAGCCTTCGTTGATGTACATCTCCTCGGCCCGTGCGCAGGTGACCAGGTCGCCGAACCATTGGTGGGCCAGTTCATGGGCCATGGTGGCCTCGTATTGTGTGGAGCCGTCGGCGATGAAGTCGGGGTAAGTGATGTTGGTGCTGTGCTCCATGGCACCGCGGCTGGCCAGGTGATAGCCGATCCGGTTCCATCGGTAGGCGCCGAAGCAGCTCTCGAACCGATCGAAGGCATCCTGAAGGTGCACGAAGGATGCACGGAGCTGGGCGGTGTCCGCGGGGAGGGCCACGAGGTCAACCGGAACGGTGTCACCGTCGATGCTCGTGAAGGCCAGGTGGACATTGCGGTAGTTGCCGGCGGCCACCGAGGCCAGGTAGCTCGGGATCGGCTCCAGCAGTTCCCATTCGGTGAGGAGGGTGTCCCCGCCGAGCGGGGTGGTGCCCAGCAGGCGGCCGTTGCACCATGCGCTTCGGGGCCCGTTGGTGGTGATGTGGAAGCTGAAGGAGGAGCGCTCCACGAAGTTGTCGAAGCAAGGGAACCAGCTGCGGCCGTAGCTGTGAGGTTGGCTGGTGAAGGCCACGCCCAGGTTGTAGAGGTATTGGCTCTCCAGATAGAAGCCTCCGAAGTTGCTGGGGTCGGTGGCGGGTTCCCCTTGGTAGTGCACGGCGACCTCCACTTCATCCCCGGGACCGTAGGGCTGGCCGAGGTCCACGAGCAGGGTGCCGCCGCTGTGGATGAACCCCAGTCCGAGGCCGTTGGCGTCCAGCACCGAATCGACCGTGAGGTCGATCAGGTCCAGACGGATGGCGTCCACGCCGGGTACGAGCGGAGCGAAGCGCACCACGGTGCGGGCCGAGATGCGATCGTTCGCCCACGCGGTGAGGTCGAGGTGGATGGCGGTATGGAGGATGTCGATGCTGTCACTGCGCTGATCCTGCAGGCCGCTGCGGTGCGGGGGGGCGTCACCCGTTCGTTTGGACTCCAGGCAGGTGGTCTGTGCGGTCGCGGCGGAGAGGGCGATGAAGCTGGCGATCAGGGATGGCAGGCGCATGGGCGGGAGGTGCGAACGAAGGGTCGGGCTGGTCTGTTCCATCCTCGGTGCGGGGTCCTTCGTCACCGCCCAAAGCTAACCGGGCGAAAGCGGACGTTCACATGACCGATGGAGGCTGACGGGATCCCTACATTTGAGAATCAGCCTTGTGATCCCACGGACGCATGAAGCCAAGCACCGAACTGCACGACCTTGTCCGTTCGCTCACCAAGAGCGAGAAGCGCTTCTTCAAGCTGCACAGCACAATGCAGGCCGGCGACAAGAATTACCTGCGGATCTTCGATGCGGTGGACAAGCAGCGCATCTACGATGAGGATGCGCTCAAGCGGCAGTTCGCCAAGGAGACCTTCATCCGGCATTTCCCCTCGGAGAAGAACCATCTGTACAAGCTGATCCTGAAGGCCCTCCGTGCCTATCACGCGGAGAGCACCATCAGCGGGATCCTGAAGCAGGAGATCAAGAACATCGAGATCCTGTACGACAAGGCGCTCTACAAGGAGTGCAACAAGCTGCTGCACCGGGCCAAGCGGATCGCGCGGGAGAACGAGAAGTTCTACTACCTCTTCGAGCTGCTCAACTGGGAGAAGATGCTGCTGGAGGAGGCCTATGAGAGCGGGGAGTTCACCAAGGACCTGGATGCGCTCATCGCCGAGGAGAGCGAGGTGCTGGAGAAGCTGCGGAACCTGGCGGCGTACCACATCCTGTACAGCAAGATCAACTACGTGTTCCGGAGCGGTGGGTATGTGCGCAGCGAGGAGGAGCACGCCATGGTGGAGGAGATCGCCCAGCATCCCTTGATCGTGGGGAAGAACACGGCACTGAGCCATCGCGCGGCCACGATCTGCTACTACACACAGGGGTTCTGTGCCTGGGCCAAGCGCGATTGGCGCACGAGCCTGACGAAGTTCATGCGGGTGAAGGAGATCCTGGACCGGGAGAAGGCCCTGCGTGCCGACCTCGCCAAGCGATACATCCGCACCCTGCACTACATCATCAACGCGCAGATCGAGCTTGGTGAGTTCAAGGGTGCACGGGAGCACATCAAGCTCATGCGGGCCATGACGGACGAACCGGCCTTCGGGGGCATCCAGATCGCCGTGCAGGTCTTCAACGCCAGCTACCTGAGCGAACTGCGGTTGCTGGACCGGATGGGCGAACATGACAAGGCGCTGGAACTGGTTCCGGCCGTGCTGTCGGGCCTTGAGGAGGAGGGGCCGAGGCTGCACAAGGAGCAGGAGCTGGAGTTCTGGTGGGCCCTGAGCTGCGCGTATTTCGGCGCCGGCGAGATGAACAAGGCGCTGTTCTGGCTGAACAAGTTGCTGAACGACACCGAACCCACCCTTCGCCAGGACCTGTTCACCTACGCGCGGCTGTTCAACCTGGTGGTGCACTATGAGCTGGGGAATTTCGACCTGCTCGAGTACATCGTTCGCAGCACGCACCGGTTCCTCAGCAAGCGACAGCGCGCGAACGAGACGGAGACCGTCCTGATCGACCACGTGAAGCGGCTGGCGCGCGCCACGCAGCCGGGGGCCCGGCGTGATCTTCACCGGAGCCTGCACGAGCGGCTCAGCGAACTGATGGAGGACCCGCAGGAGCGACTGGCCCTGAACTACTTCGATTTCATGGCCTGGAGCCTGTCCAAGGTGGAGGGCATCACGTACAGCGAGGCGGTGCGGCGGGGAAAGCGAACGGAGGTCCGGGCCTGACCGCAGCGCGGACGTGCATCGGTCCGCACGGTTCAGGTGGCCGTGAGCAGGGGCATGTCCACCTCCACACGGGTGCCGACATCCAGGTCGACGTACCGGAACCCGGCCTTGCCGCCATGCTGCTTCTGCACCAGGTCGAGCCGGCTGCGCGTGATGGCGGTGCCCAGGCTGGTCTTCTTGATCGGATGCCCCTGCGGGGTGGGGGGCGCCGCCTTCCGGCCCACGCCATCGTCCTGTATGATGTACGTGAGCTGCCCGCCCCGGCGTTCCACCCGCAGGGTGATGTGGCCTTTGCCCTCCCTGCCCGCCATGCCGTGCCAGATGGCGTTCTCCACGAAGGGCTGCACCACGAGGGGGGGCACGAGCACTTCGTCCTGGTCCACCTCGGGGTCCACCTCGACCGAGTAATCGAAGGAACCGCTCCGCTGCCGTTCCAGGTCCATGTAAGCCTTCAGGGTGTCGAGGTCGTCACGCAGGGGTACTTCGGCATGGCGGCTGTTCTCCAGCACGCTGCGCATGACGCGGGCGAACTTGGTGACGAAGCTGCCGGCCCGGTCCGGGTCCTGTTGCTGGATGTACGCGTGGATGGAGTTCAGCGCGTTGAAGATGAAGTGCGGGTTCATCTGGCTGCGCAGGGCCTGGGTCTCCAGCTGTGCGGCCTCACGCTCGAAGCGCTCTTTCCGCCGGCGGCGGTCTGTTCGGAACCAGAGGCCTGCGGCTGCAAGGACCATCAGGGCGGCGCCTGCGGTCATCACCAGATTCCGGCGTTCGCGCTCGACCTGGAGCACCCGGATGCGGGCCTCCTGTTCCAGCTCACGGATCTGATGTTCCTTGCCCTGGGCATCGTAGAGCTCTTGGAATTGGAGCATCAGGCCGCGTTCCTTGACTCCCAGAAGGCGCCGCTCGGTGCGGTAGGCGGAGTCGCGCATCTGCAAAGCCTCCCGATGGGATCCCAATTCACTGTAGGCCTCCGAGAGCGCGGAGACGAGCATGAGGATGCTGGCATCATCCTTGGTCCTACGCAGTGCATCCTGCGCTTCGTACAGGTGTTCGAGAGCGGAATTCCGGTCCCCGCGACGGGCCAGGCACAGGGCCGTTGACGCATGGACCGAGCCGACCAGATAAGGTCCGAGTTCGCCTTGCTCCCTTTCCTTCTCCGCCTCGCGAAGCGCAACGTGGGAGGTCCGTAGCGCACTGTCACATCGCCCCAGATGCACATATGCGCGGATCAGCTTGGCACGCAGCTCGAATTGTCCATGTGTCACATGCATGCGATCGAGATCGGATAACATGTCGCGACCGATGCGCAGCATGAGTTCGTCATCGTGCATCTGTTCGGCGACGTCCATGAGCTTTGCACGGATCCCGAACAGGAACAGCCCGTTCCGCGTGCTTGTGTCCAACGCCTTCTCCAGTTCGACACGCGCCTCGGAGAAACGGCCGAGCTGGAAATAGGACCACCCCAGGGTCTCATTGATGCCCGATCGGGATCTCGCCAAGTTGGCGCGCAGGTCGGGCCTTTCCTGCCACTGCGCCAAAACGGATGGTGACAGCCAACGCTGGGCCTTGGTGGCCCATTGCAGTGCAAGTGGGGGGTTGGTCTCTGCGAACTGCAGGCCTGCGAGGGAAAGTGTCGTGACGAGGCCGATGCTGTCGGCCAGGGCTTCATGTAGCACGAGGGCCCTTTCGAACCGCGTCCTCGCCGAATCCCACCAGGCTCCGGCCTCACCCCGAGCATCGCGCATGAGATCCAGCTCCGCCATCGCCCTCCATGACCTGGCTTCCAGGTCCTTGTTGCTTGCCTTTTGCGCGAGCATCAGGGCCTTGCGATGGTAGTAGGTGCTGGAGTCGATGTTGAACGATCGGTGAGCCTGGGCCAGCCGTATCAGCGTGGACCATCGCTCCACCATGTCCGTTGCAGAGGCCAGCGCGATGCGCAGGCTGTCGACTCTCGACAATGGGGCGCCGGCGCGGATGGATACAGGCAGCATCAGGATCGCGGCGATCGCAATGAGTTTGCGGCATGCGTTCAACATCGAGGGCATCCTTATCGGTGTTTGGTCCAAGATAGCGGCCGGTCCCGATGTGAGGCACGCGAATTAGGACCCTGTGCTCCGGATCGCGGGCCGACCCCGCTCAGCCCCTCCCGTTCCGCCGCAGTTCGTTCCAGTACCGGTGGTGGATGCGCCGGGCCAGGTCCAGCAGATCATCCGTGGTGATGCGGGCGCCGTGGAGTTGGATGGGCCGCTTCTCCTCGAACACACGCCCTTCGTCATCCACCGTATACACGCCGGCATAGGGCGGCAAGGGCATGGGCTGCGGCTTGCGGTACACGTCGCAGGGCATCGCGAAGCAGAAGTAGTTGGGGCGTCTGCAGGTGACCTCGCCGCGTGCATGCCTGTCCAGTTCACGGGCTTCGGAAGAGGTGGGGCGCACGCCTTCCGGCTTTTCCTGAAAGGCCCCGTTCAGCAACATGCCCTGGCTGTGCTTGGGCTTCAACAGGTCGTTGCGCAGGTCGTTGCGGCTCACCTTGATCTCCACCTCGCACACGAACCCTTCACGGGTAACGGTCAGCAGATCGCTCTCCCAGGCGTAGTAGGCCACGTTGGGTGTGATCCATTGGTGCCCGAGGTGTTGGGCGAACAGGCGCATGTGCCAGGCGATGTCGGGGGCGGTCAGCACGTGCACAAGGCTACGAAGCCCATCGGGTTGCGCGGCGCCCCCTACCTTTTCGCCATGCCCGGCAAGCGCATCCTTCTGTGCCTCGCTCTTTCCTGGGCCCTGGCCCCCCTTGGGGCACAGCCTGTGGATGTGGTCGTGGACGAGGTGGACACCCTGATCCGCGGTGCCGAGGTGGTGTCCTTGCGCGAGCTGCGCGAGCTGCTGACGGATGTACCCGGAGTGGGCCATGAGGTGCCGGGCATGGACCTGATGGTGGAGTGCTCTCCGGTGCACACCGTGTTGGATGATGCGTCGAATGCCCTGCGCGATCTTGAGGACAGCACCTGGGCCGCCGTGTCACGCGTGAAGCGGGATGACCTGCGATCCCTGACCGGTGTGCACTGGGTGCGCCTTCACCTCGTCGCACGTCCGGAGCTGAAGGATGCACCCCTTCTTCTGCGTGTGGTCTGCAGGGCCCCGTTCGAGGTGTTCATCAATGGCATGCGGACCAGCGTGATCGATGAGCTGCCGCGGTGGAGCGTCGGTTCCTTGATGCCGCGCTCGGACTCGGTGACCGTGGTCGAGGTGCCCGTGCGCTTCGCGGCCGATGGCAGGGTGGAGGTGATCGCGCTGCGCCTGACGGGAACACCGGGAGACGCCCTTCAGCAACTCGGCTTGCGCGTCACCTTGCACGCGGCGGACCGGGCGTATGCCGTGCAACGAACGACCTTCCACTACGGCATCTTCATCGGCATCAATGCGATCATCCTCGTCCTGTCCCTGCTCATCTGGATGGACGACAAGCGGGATCGGGGCTGGGGCCTGCTGGCGCTGCTATCCCTGGCCTCGGTGCTGGCCACGGTGGCCGAGGTCGGCGGGGAGCAACGCTTGCTGGGGCTCCAGGATGGCACTGCGGGCATGCTCGATGCGATGGCCACCGTGCTTGTGCCCTGGCCCTTCTTCCTGTTGATCATGGTCCTGCGTCATCTCCGTGGCGACGCGGGCGTTCGAGGATCGCGCCGGTTCACCTGGATGGTGATGGCCATGACGGTGACCCTGCTGGCCTTCGTGGCCGCGGTGCAGGCCGGTCTGGCCCACACCACTGAAGGCCTCAGCTTCACCAACACAAGCATCCCCCTGGTGATCGGCGCTCTTCTTGGAGGGCTCGTCATGGCCGTCGGCATGGTTTGGTTCACCATCGAGGTGGTGCGATCAGGGGTCCGTCTGCTGAGGTCCGGAGGATATGAACGCTGGGTGGGTGCCGGCGCGGTGGCCTCGCTGCTGCTCACGCTCGTGCTGCAGATGGGCAGTGAGTTCACCGGCATGGCGTTGAGCGGTTGGTTGTCCACCCTGGCGGATTATTGCGCGTACGTGGCCGTTCCCGTCAGCGTGGCGGTCTATCTCGGCATCCGGTCGGCGCACCACAACCGCCTGGTGGCCCGTCAGCGCGATGAGCTGGATTCGGAGGTGAAGGAGCGCACGGCCGAGCTTCGCACCGAGAAGGAACGGTCCGACGCGTTGTTGCTCAACATCCTGCCCGCCGAGGTGGCGGAGGAATTGAAGGCGAAGGGCGCCGCGGACGCCCGCCACTTCGACAGGGCCACGGTGCTGTTCACGGACTTCCGGGGGTTCACGCAGCTCAGTGAACAGGTGGGGCCGGCCGAGCTGGTGGCGGAGCTCAACGCGTGCTTCAAGGCCTTCGACGCCATCATGGAGCGGCACCGGGTGGAGAAGATCAAGACCATCGGCGATGCCTACATGGCCGCCGGCGGCCTGCCCGATCCGGCGCACGGCTCACCGGCCGATGTGGTGCTTGCGGCGCTGGAGATGCAGGCCTTCATGGTGCGGCACAAGGCCGAACGGGAAGCGCAGGGCCAGCCGTGGTTCGAGATGCGCGTGGGGATCCACAGCGGTCCGGTGGTCGCCGGCATCGTGGGGGTGAAGAAGTTCCAGTACGACATCTGGGGCGATACGGTGAACACGGCTGCGCGCATGGAGAGCAGCGGCGAGGTGGGCCGGGTGAACATCAGCGAGGCGACCCATGCCCTGGTGAAGGAGGTGCCGGGTCTGGTCTTCACCCCGCGCGGGAAGGTGCAGGCCAAGGGCAAAGGGGAGCTGGAGATGTATTTCGTGCACCGCAGTGCCGAGGCGATCTCAGCCTGATGGCAGGCGGGATCGGGAGGTGTGATCGCGCTACACCAGGCCCTCCCGCAATGCCACGCTGATCGCACCGGCCATGCCCTTCACCTGGAGCTTCTCGTAGATGTGGCTCACGTGGGTGTTCACCGTGGCATAGGTGATGCCGCACTCGCCGGCGATCATCTTGTAGCTGTACCCGTCCACCAGGTAGCGCAGGATCTCCAGCTCGCGTTCGGTGAGGTGGAAGTCAACGGACCTCAGGGCGGTGTTGCCGCGTTGCGCGAACAGCTGCAGCACCCTGGCGGCCACCACCGGGGTCATCGGAGCGCCACCCTGGGCCACTTCGATGATGCCATCGATCAGCTTGGTCGGCGTGGTCTGCTTCAGGAGGTAACCGTTCGCCCCGGCGAGGATGGCGTGGAAGATCTTGTCGTTGTCCTCAAAGACCGTCTGCATGAGGATCTTCAGGTCCTTGAACTGTTTTCGGATGAGCGAGACGCCGGTGATCCCATCCACATGCGGCATGTCGATGTCCATGAGCACGACGTCGGGGTCGGTCTCGGCGATGTGCCGGACCACCTGACGACAGTCGGGCCAACTGCCCACGAAGGTCATGCCCTCCGTGGAGTCGATGAGCAGGCGCAGTCCTTCACGCCGTTTGGCGTTGTCATCGAAGATGGCCACCCGGAGGTCCATGATGCGAAGCTATCCGACCTGCTGTCCATCCTGCCTCATTGGTTCCAATGACCTTCTGCCGGAGGTCGGATCGAACCGGAGCTCCACCGTGGTGCCCTGTCCCGCTGCGGAGGTGATGGTCAGGGTCCCGGGCAGTTCGGCGGCGCGCTGGCGCATGTTGATCAGCCCGTTCCCCCCTCCGGGGCTGTGGCTGTTCGAGCCCGGGTCGAACCCGACCCCGTCATCGTTCACGTGCAGCACGATGCATCGGCCATCGCGGGACAGGGTGATCCGCAGGTGCGCGCAGCCGGAATACTTCACGGCGTTGTTCACCGCCTCCTTGAAGATGAGATACAGGTTCTTGCGCTGGGCCATGCCCAGACGCCAGGTCTTCAGGTCCTCCTCCGCCTGGAAGGACAGGGCGCACTCCCGCGCTTCGGTCGCGCCCACGGCAAAGGCCATCATCCGCTTGATCACGCTGGCCATATCGTCGTTGTCCGCGTTCACGGCCCACACGATGTCGTTCATCACCTCCATCACCTGAGTGGTGTTCTCCGTGATGCGACCGAGGATATCGCTGGCTTCCGGTGCCCTGCCCCCCACCTTGCGTTGTGCCACGGTGCTCAGCAGGGATACGCTGCTCAGTGTGGACCCGATCTCGTCGTGCAGGTCCCGTGCGATGCGTTCACGCACACGGACCACTTCCACGGCGCGGTCCAGGCGATAGCGGTAGAACGAATAAACGGTGGCGAGCGCGACAAGCGCGGCGGCGATCCGGAACCACCATGTCCCCCACCACGGAGCATCGATCTCCACCCTGAGGCGGGCCCCGTCCGGGTCCCACACCCCCTTGCTGTTCCGTCCCTGGACCTGGAACGTGTACCCTCCGGGGTCGAGGTTCGTGAACGTCGCCGTACGCTCGGTCCCGGACTCCACCCATTCGTCGCTGAGGCCGAGGAGACGGTATCGGAACGTGTTGCGCATCGGATCGGAGAGGTCCATGCAGCTGAACTCGAACGTCAGCATGCGTTCGTCATACGGGAGCGCGATGGATGATGAAAGGTGGACGGGTCGGTCGAGGACATCCGGATGGCTTGCCTCGCTCACGCGTTTGTTCATCAACCGAAGACCGGAGATCAGGGTCGGTGATGGCTCTTCCGTACCATGGAACCGCTCCGGGTCGAACCAGGTGATGCCCTCCATGCCGCCGAAGAACAACAGGCCGTCAGCGCTTCGTTCGGCACTGTACCGATTGAATTCATTGCCAGCGATCCCGTCGGCCGAGGTGTAGGTCCTGGTGGCTCCGGTGCGGGGATCGAACCGGCTGAGCCCCCTGTTCGTGCTGATCCACAGATGGCCTCTGCGGTCGCTCAGAATGCCGTAGATCACGTTGTTCGGCAGGCCTTCGTCCAGCGAGTACCGCTCACACCGTCCGGTGGCCATGTCCATCTTCGCCATTCCGCTTCCGGCCGTGCCGATCCAGATGTAGCGCTCCGGCGCTTCCGGGTCGAGATGAAGGGAGAACACGACGTTGGAGGGGAGTGACGTGGGATCCCCGGGGATCACTGTGAACCGCCGCCACTCACCGGTCGAGGGCCGAAGGGAAAGCACACCAAGGTCCGAGCCCATCCAGATCGAACCGCCGGGGGCCACCTGCCAGCTGGAGATTCCTCGTCGCGTGCTTCCCTTCACCGGCGCGGGGAAAAGGAAGTGGGCCACGCGTTCCCCGGTCCGTGTGTCAAAGGCCGAAAGGGCGGTGTCCTTGTCGGTCGTTCGGCCCGCTGTGCACACCCATATCGTGTCGCCGACACCGGGGAACACGTTGATGAAGTAGTCGTCCGGGCCCTTGGTCATCGTGGTGATGGACCCGTTCGCGGGATCGAGGCGGTACAGGTGTCGAACGTTCGGCGCACCACGTCGGATGCCGCAGAACCAGAAGCGGCCCTGCGGGTCGCGGACGCATCGTTTCCAATCCGCCTGAAGTCCATGGCTCGCCAATGCTTCCGCCAGCCCGGTGGACCGGAGCGGCCTCACCGGGTCGTTCAGGACCTTGAACTCGTCGGCGTTGACCAGCATCCGGCCCTCCAGATCGCAACTGACGATCTCCGTGCAGCCGACCTCTCCGGTGTCGTCGCTCCATCGATGGAACCGCTCGGCCAAGGGGTCGTACTTCACCAATCCATGGCCCGTGGTGCCACACCACAGGATGCCCATGCGGTCCATGGCCCATGAAGCGAACCACGCCAGGGAGAGGACCCGGCCGTTCTCCAGGACCGGCTGCAGGTAGGCGGTGGTCCGGTCCCGCAGGTCCGTTCTGAACCAGGAACCCTTGCCGGTGAGGCCCCAAAGCCGGTCCTTGTTGTCCAGGAACAGTCGGGACTCCCTGCTCTGCATCTGTTCGATGAGGATGGTGTCCATCGCGGAACGGTCCGCGGCATCGAACACCACGATGCGATGGTCCCAGGAGAGCAGGATGCGGTCCGCCTTGCCGTTGGTCACGAGCTCCGGGAAGAACACATTGTCGTCGTGGGGCCAGGGAATGGGAATGGTGATGCGCTCGGTCATTCGGCCGTCGCTCCAGGAGAACACCCTGAGGTCCTGTTTGCCAAGCAGCCACACATCACCGTTGGCCGCGATCTCCATGTCCCGGAGCCCGGCCGTGCTCACCTCCCCGTATAGGTCGCTGAGCCGCTGAAGCCGTGGAGTTCCGTTGATGGATGCAGCATCGGAAAGCACGATGAACACGGTGCCGAAGAAGCAGTGGATCCAGATGTCGCCGCCCGGATGTTCGGCGATGTGCACGACGGTCGGAACGGTCTGGTCCTCTGCGGACACCGGGACATGCGTGAACCGGCCCGTCGTGGGGTCAAGGACATCCACGCCCTTGCTGTCCGTTCCGATCCAGATCCGCCCGCGCTTGTCCTGCATGAGGCTTGTGACGTGGCTCTCGGAGATGGTCGAGCTGTCCTCCGGATCATGCCGGTAGACCACATGCTCGTACCCGTCGAACCGGTCGAGTCCATCCTTCGTGGCGAACCAGAGGAATCCGGACCGGTCCTGAAGAATGGCCCACACCATGCCCTGTGGCAACCCATCGTCCACGGTGATCAGCTCCGCCGGGACCCTGCGGGCGGGTAACGATGGTTGTTGCGCCACGGCCAGGGTGGCGAGCAGGTATGCGGCGATCGCGAGTCGCATGAATGGCGGAAGTTCGGGATTATCAGGCTGCCCGCGCTGATGCCCTGTACTGTTCCCGCGGCACGCACGTCGTGCCCGATGATCTCCAGGTACCGGCTGGGTTCGCCGGCCATTTCAAGCCCCCGCCTTTGTCATTGGGACCAATGATGCACCAGGCTGAAGGTCATTGAGATGGAGGATGGACACGGCACGGTGGCCGGGGTTCTTTTGCCGCGTGGCTTCACGATCAACACTTGACCCCAATACCATGAGATCACTTCGTACTCCGCTCTTTTCCTTCATCCTGCTGCTCCGCATGTCATCGGTGACCGCTCAATGGACGGATGTGGTGAACAACAACATCAACTTCGAGTTCCGCTCGGACCAGACCAGCTTCACGGGAAGCGACGATGGTTTCCCCACCTACGACGCCGAACCCACCGTGCGCAATGATTTCTGGGTGAGCAGCCTTGGTTGGTACGGATGGGTGTGCTCGAACTGGTCGACATCCTCTGTCCCTTATCAGGGTGACCCGAGCGGCACCTATTTCTGGGGGACCAACCATCCGTTCACCGCGGAATTCCAGATCACGCTCCAGGCGTGGGAATCGGACAATTCGGACCCGTGCAGCTACACCTCCGGTGATGACGATTTCTGGAACGGGAACGCCATCCTTCGGGACGGGAACATCCAGATGCCGATTGTTTACCCGAGCACCGACTTCCGACCGTGCACATGGAACCCGTGGCTGGCCTCTGGCACGGGCTGGATCTTCCCGAACGCCGGGGTCTGGAACCAGATCTGGGCCGAGACATGGCGCTATTCCGCCGGCGATGTGGCCTCCGATCCGCTCAGCTTCGGCACCATCACCGCAGGCCAGACGAAGGCTGACATCAACGCGAACCGCTCTGTTCCCGTGTCCAGCAGTGCACCGCTCCAGTATGGAGATTCCTACGGGGAGTCATCCGCTGACGTGTGGTATTCCTTCACTCTGGATCAGGCTGCCACGGTCACCATCAGCACGGACGATCCGGTGACCGACTTCGATACGAAGGCCTATTTGTTCTACGACTTCGGGAACATGATCGCCTCGGATGACGATGGCGGCACGGGCGCCACCTCGCTCATCTCCACGGCCCTTTGCGCAGGTACCTACAAGGTGTGCGTCGAGGGCTTTTCGTCCAGCACGGGTCTGTTCCGCTTGTCGGTCACGGCGGGACCGCTGGACGCGCTCTCTCTGGCCACAACGAACATCACGCCGGTGAGCTGCGCGGGCGCGACCGATGGGGCCGCCAGCTGGTCGACCGGGGGTGGGGTGGCCCCGTTCGAGTATGTGCTGGACGGGAACAACATCGGTGGAGCGACCTCGGGCGGTTCGCTCGGGTTGGGTGCGCACACCGTGATGGCCGAGGATGCATGCGGATCGACGACCAGCATCACCTTCCAGGTCGACAATGGTGACAGCACCCCGCCGATGGCCGTATGTCTGGGCGCGCTCGCGGTGGATGTGGTCGACCAGCAGACCACCATGCTCGATCCGGCGGAGGTGGACAACGGGAGCACCGATGACTGCGGTCCGGTCAGTCTGAGCGTCTCGCCAACCGGTTTTGATGTGAACGATGTCGGGTTGGTGGATGTGACCCTCACGGTGACCGATGGGAACGGGAACACCAGCACCTGCATCTGTGTGGCCGTGGTCCAGAACGTGACCGCGATCGGGGAGTCCGGCTCTGACGGTCGGATCCTCGCCGTACCCAACCCGACCGATGGTCAGGTACGCCTCGATCTTTCGGCACTTGCGGTCGGCAGCGATACCCGATTGGAGCTTCTGGATGCGCTCGGTCGCTCTGTACAAGGTGTCCGGGCCGTCAGTTCCATCATGGACCTCGATCTGGGGCAGTTGGCCGACGGCGTGTACACGGTGCGGCTCATCGACCCGAACTGGCGGTCATCGACGCGTCTGGTGCTGCGTCGGTGACCGGAAGTGGACCGTACATGGAAGGCCCCGGTCGGCGACCGGGGCCTTCCATGCGTGTTCCGCCGGAAACCCCGACCTTTGCGGCCCGAATTCCCGAGCCATGAAGGAGATCGCTGAAAGCCGCGCCCTGTTGGGGGCCACCGCGGACCTGTCGCTGAAGGAGCTGAACGGCCTTTACAAGAGCCTGATGAAGCAGCACCACCCCGACCGGTTCACGGACGAGGGGGAACGCGCGTCGGCCGAGGCGATGAGCCAGCGGATCATCGCGGCCTATAAGCTGCTCGAGGGGTTGCATCCCGAGACGCGGGCCGCCCGGGCGGAGGAGTTCGAGCGCACCCTCGCGAGCGGCATTGCCGGCTGGAACTACAAGGGGCGGGTGCTCAGCCTCACCTTCGGGGATGGCAGCGAGCATGCCTTCGTGGGTGTGCCGGCCAACACCTACAACAAGTTCGTGGCCACGGATGCGACCCCCCGCTTTGTGCGGCGCCATCTGATAGGTGCTTTCCCGCAGCGTCGCGTCAGCAGCGCGGTGACCGTCTGATCGGGCTTTTCGACCACCGGATCGGCACATGTCGCCCCCTCGCTTATCTTGGGGGCATGCCACGGTCCGCCGCAGGAACACTTCAGTACCGCCGAACTGGCAGGGCGGCGATGGAACGCGTGACCAGGCTGCGCGGGGGTAGGTCGCGGGCAAGGCGTGTGGCCTTGCAGTGGCGTGATGGGGCCGGCGAGCTCCACATCGCCGAGCTGTCAGCGGCCCAGAGCTGGCCGTTCCTGCGGCGTACGGTGATGGCCTGAGCCTATCGGCCGATGGAGGCTTGGTCGGCCTTCACCACCTTGAACTCCGTGCGCCGGTTGGCCTGGTGCTCCTCTTCCGTGCACTTCACGCCATCGCCGCACCCGTTGACCAGCCGCTCCTCGCCGTATCCCATCGCATGGATGCGCACGGGGTCGGCGCCACGACGGATCAGGTAGTTCACCGCGCTGTTCGCGCGCGCGTCGCTCAATACCAGGTTGTACGGCACGCTGCCACGGGCATCGGTGTGGGCGCTGAGCTCGAAGCTCAGGTGCGGATTGTCGTTGATGAGCTGCACCACGCGGTCAAGCTCCTTCGCCGCGTCCAGGCGGATGTCCCATTTGTCGTAGTCGTAGTAGATGTTGTTCAGCACGAAGCTCTGCCCCACCTGGGCGCCTTGCAGTTGGATGCCGTGGTGCAACGTGTCGGAGCGCAGCAGGCCTTTGGTGCTCACCTCGATCGAGCGGGTCAGGTGATCGGCGTGCGCGGCCTTGATGCGGTAATCGGTGTTCGCCTTCAGCGGGAACGAGAAGGCCCCGTTGGGACCGGTGATGGCCGTGACATCCTCGTTCAGCGTGAGGTCGGTCAGCGTCACATGGACGTTCGGCAGGAACAGACCGGAATCGCCCGTCACCTCGCCTTCCACGAAGAAGGTGGGCTCATAGGCCCAGAACACGTACACCTGATCGCTGCCTTCGCGGTTGCTGCTCAGATAGCCGCCCTGTTCGGTGCTGTCGAGCACCAGGCCGAAATCGTCGAACGGCGTGTTCAGGGGGGCGTTGAGGTTGCGCGGCGTGCTCCAGCCTTCGTTCTCCGGATGCGTTTCGAACATGTCCAGCCCCCCCATGTTGCGGTGCGCGGTGGAGGAGAAATACAGCGACTTTCCGTTCACCACGGGGAACAGCTCATTGCCGGGGGTGTTCACCGTGGGTCCGAGGTTCACCGGTGCGGTCCATCCGGCGCCGCGATCCTCGCTCATCCAGATGTCGGTGCCGCCAAGCCCCCCGGGACGGTCGCTCACGAAGTACATCGTGCGCCCATCGGCGCTCAGCGCCGGATGCCCGGTGCTCCAGTCGGGACTGTTGTAGGGGAAGTCGATCAGGTCGCCCCAATGCCCTGCGCTGTCCAGTGTGGCGCGGAACAGCATCAGATGGCTCGTGTTGGCGTCGTCCTTCATGAGCCTGCGCTTCAAATAGTCGCTGCGGGTGAAGTAGAGCGTGCGTCCATCCGGGGAGAGCACGGCCGGCCCTTCGTGATAGGGGCCGTTCACGACGCCGGGGAGCGGTACGGCCTCGGTCCAGGTCACCACCGTGCGCTTGTCCACGGTGTAGAGGTCCATGTATGAGAGTCCGTCCCAGGGATCGGCCTTGGCGGCCGGCGCGGGCCGTTCTCCCACCAGCAGGAGGCCCTTGCCATGGGGCCGTGGACTGAAGGCCGTGGTGAGGCCGGGCAGGGTGAGGCGGTTGACGATGTAGCGGGCGCTGTCCGTGTAGAACAGGGCCACATCGCGCGTGGAGGCGAAGAGGTCCTGTGCACGCCGGTCCTCGGGTGTCTCTTCCAGCACGCGCAGGAAGAGCGCGGCCGCGGCATCGGTGCTCCCCGTGGAGAGCAGCACCTGTCCGTAGTGCAGAGCGGTGTCACCGCTCAGGCGGAGCGTGGCGTCGGCGAGCGTATAGAACTCGCGGGCCCTTTGCGGGTCGTTCTGCCGGAAGAGCGCTTCGGCGAGCCGCACCTGCACGTGGCGGACCGGGGCGGTTCGCAGGGCGCGGTCGAAATGGTGGGAGGCCTTGCGGTATTGCATCAGGTCGAAGGCCTTGTCGCCCTTGTGCAGGTGCAGGCTCGCGCAGGAGGTCAGCAGGGCCGCGCCGGCCAGAAGGAAGGTGTGGCGCACGGTTGGGCTCATGATCAGAAGTAACGGGGTGACTTGATGCGGATGGGGTCCTTGCCAAGGTCGATGCCGAGCATCACCTCATGCGATCCTCCACTGAACCGGCGCAGGCGTGAGGTGGTCATGTCGTAGGCATAACCCACCCGGAACACCGGCGTGATCTGGTATTCGACCATGGCGATGGCGCCGTCGCCGGTGCGGTAGCCAGCGCCCACCCAGAGCCGTTCGCGGAACAGGACGTTGCAGTTGATGTCGGCTTGGGGCGGTGCGGCGGTCTCCACCTTGATGAGCACCGAGGGCTTCAGGTCGATGCTCTCGCTGACGGGGAACACGCGTCCGGCGTGCAGATAGAAGTGGCGCGTGAAGTAATCGTCCACCACGGTGGCGTTCGCCTGGCTCACCTGATCGTCCGCGCTGTAGAGGTTCGGCACGGACAGCCCGACATAGGTGCGCGGGTCGTGCCAGTAGAGGCCGAAGCCGAACTTGCCCACGAGGGCGTTCCTCAGGTTCTGGGCATACACCGCGTCGTCCTCATCCCAGTAGGTGAGTTCGCTGAGGCGTGCTGAGTACACGGAAAGGCCGGCGCGCAGTCCGAAGGCCAGGCGGCTCGATCCACCGGTCCGGATGCTGTAGGCATAGTGCCCCGAGATGTCCAGGTCGCGGCTGATGCCGATCTGGTCGTGGACCACGGAGAGCCCGAGGCCCATGCGGTTGTTCCAGAGCGGACCATCCACGGCGGCCATGCTGGTGCGCGGCGCGCCGGGCATGTTCGTCCATTGCTCACGGTGCAGCAGGCTGCCGCTCACGTACGGATGGCTTCCGGCGTAGGCAGGGTTCAGGAAGAGCCCGTTGAACATGTACTGGCTCACCATCACCTCCTGTTGCGCATGCGCCGATGCGCAGGCGAGCAGGATGAACAGCAGAGGTAGGATGCGGTGCATGGCGGAAGGTGTTTGCGTTCGTTCCGAGTTCGCGTTCATCGGCGCAGGTCCACATAGTTCTGCATGGGTGCGCCGTCCGGGGTCAGCGTGAGCACGACGAAGTAGGTGCCGTTGGGCAGCGGCTCGCCCTGCTGGTTCTCCCCGCTCCAGTCGTTGGTGTATCGCACACGGTCGTACACCACGTTGCCCCATCGGTTGTAGATGATGATGCGGTTGTCCGGATAGGCCTCGAGCCCTTGCACGACATAGCTGTCGTTGCTACCGTCCCCGTTCGGTGTGTAGCCGGTCGGCATCACCACGTCCATGGGCTGGTCGAGCGTGAAGGAGACGGTGATGCTGCAGCCGTTCGCATCGGTGATCGTCACGGTGTACGTGCCGGCGGCGAGCCCTTGCACCGTCGCCCCATCGGCGCTGTTGCTCCAGGCGAAGCTGTACGGTGTCGTGCCGCCATCAGGTGTGATGGTGATGCTGCCGTCGTTGCTTTGGTGACCGCTGAGGTTGTATCCATTGGAGTAGGTCACCACCAGGCTGTCCAGCGTCAGTGTGGCACCATCGTTCACAGTGAACGCGCTGTTCCACGTGCATCCGGCGGCATCGCTCACGGTCACCGTGTAGGTGCCTGCAGCAAGCCCGCTGAGGTCCTCGGACCCGGAGCCCGTGTTCCACACGAAGCTGTAGGGCATCGTGCCGCTGGTCACGCTGAGGTCGATGGAGCCGGACGCGCTGGCCAGGCAGCTGGCATCGGTCACGACAGCCTCTGCGTTCAGGGCCGGTCCGCCCTCCACCTGCACGGGCAGCGTGGCGATGCAGCCGTTCAGGTCCGTGATGGTCACCTCGTAGGTGCCGGCGGTCAGGCCGGCGATGTCCTCGGTCGAGCTGCCATGGGCCCAGGCGAACGTGTAGGGAGCACCGCCGCCCGTGACGCTCACGTCGACGGCGCCGTTGGCCTGGCCGCAGCCGGCCGCGGTGGCTGTGAACGTGGCGTCGATCGCGCTCGCCGCGATGAGGTCGGTGCAGGCCTGTGCCGAGCATCCGTTCGCGTCGGTCACCGTGAGGCAGTAGGTGCCCGCGCCCAGTCCGGCGATGCTGTCGGCAGTGCTGCTGAAGCTGCCCGGACCGGTCCAGAGGTAGGTGTACCCGCCCGCACCACCGCTGGCCAACGCGGTGAGGAGGCCATCGTTGACACCGGCGCAACTGGTGTTGCTGCCGCTCGGGTAGGTGAGGGCGACGGGCTGAGGATCCACCGGGTCGGGCGCCGTGATCACCACGTCCTGCAGGCTGACGCAGCCGTTCATGTCGGTCACGGTCAGGGTGTACGACCCGGCGGCGAGGCCGGTGAGGCTGTCGGCCGTGCTGGCAAAGCCGTTGGGGCCGCTCCAGTTGAGCTGGGCTCCGCCGTTGCCGCCGGTCACGGTGGCGACCAGGAAGGCATCGCCGACCCCGTCGCAGCTCGTGTTGAATCCGTTGTAGCTGCTGATGTCCAGGACCGCCGCAAGTGCGCTATCGGGCTCGGTGAGCGTGATGGTGAGGAGGGTGGCGCATTGGTTCGCATCCGTGATCACCACTTCATAGTCACCGGCGATCACGCCGTTGAGGTCCTCGCTGGAGTAGTTCGTGCTGTCCGGTCCGCGCCAGTCGAAGGTGTACGGCCCTGAGCCTCCGCTGATGGCGAGATCGATGCTGCCGTCGCTTCCGCCCAGGCAGCTGATGTTCGTGCCGCTCGGGAAGGCTTGGGCCGTGAGGCTGCCGTCGATCGGCTGCGCGGGTTCGGTCAACGTGAAGCTCGTGTCGCGTTGACACCCGTTGGCATCGGTCACGGTCAACGTGTAGGTGCCGGCCACGAGGGCGGTGAGCGTGTCCGCACCGCTCGCGGTGAACCCGTTCGGCCCGCTCCAGAGCAGGTCCAGCGGTCCGGACCCTCCTGTGGCCAGCACCGCGATCACCCCGCTGCTGTCACCGGTGCAGGCGATGTTCGTGGTTCCTGTCAGGCTCACGTAGGTGCTGAGCTCGATCGGTGCGCTGGCGGTCATGGTGCTGCTCCAGCTTCCACTGCAGGACCCGGCATCGAGCACGGTCACGCTGTAGGTGCCTCCGACCAGTCCGGAGAGGTCCTCGCTCGAGGCGCTGAACCCACCGGGGCCTGTCCAGGTGTAGGTGTATGGAAGCACCCCGCCGCTCACCTCCAGGTCGATCGTCCCATCACTGCCGCCGTCGCACACGGTGCCGCTGTTGCTCAAGGCGGCCTGTAGCGGCTGGGGCGTTGTGAGCACGGCCTGCTCGGTGGCGATGCAACCATTGGCATCCACGAGGGTCGCTACGTATGTGCCCGCCGCAAGGGCGTTCAGGTCCTCGGTGGCCGCCGTGAACCCGTTGGGGCCGGTCCAGTCGATCTGGTAGGGGGCAAGGCCACCGGTGATGGTGAGGTCGATGCTTCCGTTCGCCGCGCCGCAGCCCACTTGGTAGCCATTGCCTGCATCGCTCAGCACCAGGTCGCCATCGAAGGCGGGTGGTGCGCTCAAGGCGAGGGCCTGCGTCACCGAGCATCCGGCGTCGTCGCTGACGATCAGGGTGTAGGTCCCTGCGGCCAATCCGTTGATGATCGGTGTGGATGCCGTGAAGCCGCCCGGTCCGGTCCACGCATAGTGAAGCGTGCCAAGGCCACCGGTGACGGTACCCGTGATGCTGCCTTCCTCGCTGCCGGCACAGGGTAGGGTGTAGCCACCGCCGAACAGGGCGGCTTGAAGGTCCAGTGTGATCGGTGCCGGTGCCGTGAGCGTGGCGGTGATGGTTCCGGTGCAGCCGTTCATGTCGGTGATCGTCGCCGTGTAATCCCCGGCCCCAAGGCCGCTGGGATCCTCGTCGTTGCTCATGAAGCCGTTCGGTCCGCTCCAGATCACGCTGTACGGCGCCGTGCCACCCTGCGCGGAGAGGTCCAGGGATCCGTCGCTGGCACCATCGCAGCTCACACCGGTGCCACCACCGAACACGCTCGTGGTGATGCTTCCATCCACCGGAGCGGGTGCTGTGAGCGTGACGTTCTCCTGCGCGGTGCAGCCCGCGATGTCGGTCACCTGGATCACGTACGTGCCGGTCGCCAATCCCGTGGGGTCCTGCATCGAGGCACTGAATCCGTTCGGACCGCTCCAGCTCACCGTGTACGGGGCGAGACCTCCTGCGATGGTGGCATCGATGGAACCGGTGGTCGCGCCGTCACAGCTGGTGTTGGCGCCGCCGGGCCAGACACTGGCCAGCAGGCCTACGTTGAGCGGAGGAGGGGCCACGAGCGAGTATTGCTCGAGGTGGCTGCATCCGTTGACGTCGGTGATGATCACGAAGTAGTTGCCCGCCGATACGCCGGCCAGGTCCTCATCCGTGCTGCTGTATCCGTTCGGGCCTGTCCAGCTGTACTGGTAGCCGGGCGTGCCTCCGGTCACCCCGATGTCGAGGGATCCGTTCGAGGCACCTGCACAGCTCACCTGGTAGCCGCCCGGGTAGCCGCTCATCAACGAGCTCACCACGAACATGCCGGGTTCCTGCACGTTCACAGGCTGCGTCAACGCGCAGCCGTTCGCGTCGGTGATGGTGGCGACGTACACGCCGGCGGGTACGTTGGCGATGTCCTCGCTCGACGCACTGAATCCGTTCGGACCGCTCCAGCTGAAGGTCATGGGGGCGATGCCGCCGGTCGGGGTGAGGTCGATGGAGCCATCGGCGTTGCCCTGGCAAAGCGCGTCCTGCACCTGCTGCGTGGTGGTGATGGCCGCCGGCTCGTCAAGCAGGAAGCTCGCCGATGCGGCGCATCCGTTGGCATCGAGCACGCTCACGGTGTAGGTGCCTGCGGAAAGGCCGGAAGGGTCTTCCGCGGTGGCGACGAACGCGTTGGGTCCCGTCCATTGGAAGGTCGCGCCCCCGGCGCCGCCATGGATGTCAAGGTCGATGCTGCCATCGGATCCGCCCGCGCAGGAGATCGCCGTGCCCCCCACTGTGCTGCCGGGGGTGCCGGTGAGCACAAGCGCATCCGGTTCAGTGAGCGTGGTGCTGGCGTTCGCCACGCAGCCGTTCGCGTCGACCACGGTGGCCGTATAGGTACCCGCCGCCAGGTTGCTGATGTCGCTGCCCGTGGCCGTGTATCCGTTCGGGCCGCTCCAGGTGACGGACAAGGGTGCGCTGCCGCCGGAGAGGCTCAGGTCGATGGAGCCGTCGTTCGCGCCATGACAGGAGATGGCATCACCGCTGGCGGTCTGGCTGAGCGCGATGGTGGAGGTGATCGCTGCCGGTTCTTCGAGGACGACGGTCGCCATGTCGGTGCATCCGTTCGCGTCCGTCACGGTCAGGGTATAGGTGCCCGCGGTCAGACCGGAGAGGTCGTCGCTGCCGGACGTGAATCCGTTCGGTCCGGACCAGGCGTAGGAGAACGGCGCGGTGCCACCGAAGACCGTGGCGTCGATGGCGCCGTCCGATCCGCCAGCACAGCTGATCTCGCTGCCGTTGTGCTTGGGAGCGATGGCCACCACGTTGAGCGTGGCCGGTGCGCTCAGGGTCCAGGCCTCTGCCGTGGAGCAGCCGTTCGCGTCGGTCACGGTCACGGTGTAGGTGCCTGCGGCGAGGCTCGTCAGGTCCTCGTCCGTGCTCGTGAAGCCGTTGGGACCGGACCAGGAGAAGGTGTAGGGCGGCGTCGCACCCGATACGCTGAGGGCGATGCTTCCGTCGGTGGCACCCGCGCAGCTCACGCCGGAACCATTGAGGTCGCTCAGGACGGCGGTGATGGTGAAGAGACCGGGTTGCATCACGCTGTAGGTGCGCTGGATGCTGCATCCGTTCGCATCGGTCACGAGCACGGTGTACGCACCGGCCGCCAGCCCGTTCAGGTCGGTCGTGGTGGCGCTGAAGCCGTTGGGCCCTGACCAGCTTGTCAGGTAGGGCGCGATGCCGCCGCTCACGTTCAGGTCGATGGCGCCATCCGCTGCGCCCTGACACGCGGCGGGGCTGATGCCGGCCGTGGCGTCAAGCGCCGCAGGCTCGGTGAGGGTGAAAGGAGCGGTCGTGGTGCAGCCGTTGCCGTCGCTCACCATCAGGGTGTAGGCACCGGCGCTCAGGCCCGTCACATCCTCAAGGCCGGTCTGGTTGCCCCACTGGTCCGACCAGAAGTAGTTGTATGGCCATGTGCCTCCGCTCACCGTCACATCGATGGCTCCATCGTCGCCCCCGTTGCAGGAGACGTTCGTGCCAGAGTGGTCGCTCAGCAGTCCGGTGATCGCGAGCGGCGAGGCCGGTTGCGTGATGGTGACCGGCATCTGCTTCGGGATCGCACAGCCGTTGTTGTCCACGACCGTGGCGGTCCAGGTTCCGGCGGCAAGGCCGGTCGCAAGGGCTCCGGTCTGCACCGGGTTGGTGTTCCAGGTGATGCTGAAGTTCCCGCTGCCGCCCGTCACCTCGATCTCTGCGAAGCCATCGCTGCCGCCATGGCAGCTCACCATGCCGAGGTTCTCCACGTAGGGCACGATGGTGGCGGCGGGCTGTGTGATGGTCACCACGGTGCTGGTGCTGCAGCCGTTCGCATCCTGCACGCTGGCGGTGTAGCTGCCTGCGATGAGGTTGGACGCGGTGCCGCCCGTCTGCACGGGGGTCGAGTTCCATGTGATGGAGTACGGGGCCGTGCCACCCGCGGCGATCACCGTGGCGGAACCGGTGTTGGCCCCATGGCAAAGGACGTCCGTGACCGTGGATGCGGTGAGCGTGAGGGGGGCCGCAGGACCGCCGATGGTCACCGTGGTGGATGCGGTGCATCCGTTGGCGTCCGTCGCTGTCGCCGTCCAGGTCCCTTGTGCGAGGCCGTTGGCCGTGGCACCGAACTGGATCGGCGTGGTGTTCCACGCATACGTGTAAGGGGCGGTGCCGCCCGTGGCGGTCACCGTGGCCTGTCCGTTCGCGCTGCCGAAGCAGCTCTGGTCCGTCATGGATACGGTGGTGAGCCCAAGGGCGACGGCCGGCGCGGTCACCACGGCCTGCGCGGTGGCGGTGCAGCCGTTGGCGTCCGTGGCGGTCACCACGTAGGTGCCGGGGCCCACGTTGTCCAGGGTCGCCCCGGTCTGCACGGGTGCGCTGTTCCAGCTGTAGCTCACGGCGCCCGTGCCACCGGTGGCGGCGGCCTCGGCCGCGCCATCGGTCAGTCCGAAGCAGCTCACTCCGTCCAGCTGGATGATCGAGGTCGCCAACGCGGTGGCCGGTGCATCGATGGTGGCGCTGACCAGTGCGGTGCAGCCGTTGTCGTCGATCACCGTGCACAGGTAGGTGCCGGCGGCGAGCCCCGTGGCCTGTGGTGTGTGCTGCGCGGGCGTCGTGTTCCAGGTGTAGGTGTACGGCGCGGTGCCCAGTGAGGCGGCCACCTCCGCCGCGCCGGTGGCCTGGCCGAAGCAGCCCACATCGGTGGTGGAGATGAGCGTGGCCGCGAGGGTTCCCGCCGGTGCACCGATCGTCGCGTCCACCGTCGTGATGCACCCGTTCGCGTCGGTGACGGTGCAGGTCCACGTGCCGGCGGACAGGTCGGTCGCCGTGGCGCCGGTCTGCACAGGGGTGGTGTTCCAGCTGGTCGCATAAGGGGCGGTGCCTCCGCTGACGTTCACGGTGGCGCTTCCGGTGTTGCCGGCGCAGGCAACGTCCGTGGTGCTGCCGATCACTGCGGTGAGGGAGGCGGCAGGCTGTGTCATCGGAACGCTGGCGCTCCCGGTGCATCCGTTGGCATCGGTCACCGTGCAGGTCCACACGCCGGCGGAAAGCCCGGTGGCCGTGGCCGAGAGCTGTGCCGGCACGGTATTCCAGCTGTACGAATAGGGCGCGGTCCCACCGGTGGCGTTCACTGCGGCGGAGCCGTCGTTGCCGCCATGGCAGCCCACGGCATCGAGCAGGGTGGCGGTGGCGTTCAGCGCAAGCGCCGGTTCACCGATCGTGACGCTCACGGCCGTGGAACAACCGTGGTCATCGGTCACCGTGCAGGTCCAGGGGCCGGCGGCGAGCCCTGTCGCCGTGGCGCTGTTCTGAACAGGCACCGTGTTCCAGGTGTAGGTGTACGGAGCGGTCCCGCCCGTTGCGTTCACGGTGGCGCTTCCGCTGCCGGCTCCAAGGCAGCCGACATCCGTCTGGCTGTCGATCGTCGCGCTCAACGCGGCGGCCGGCTCTCCGATCGCGGCGATGGCCTGGGCGGTGCATCCGTTCGCATCCGTCACCGTCACGGTCCAGTTCCCGGCCGCAAGACCGGCGGCGCTCGCGGAGAGCTGTGCCGGCGCGGTGTTCCAGGTGAACTGATACGGGCCCACACCGCCGGAGACCGTGGCCGTGGCCGAGCCGGTGGCTCCGCCATGGCAGAGGGCATCTGCGGTGGAGGACACCGAAGGAACAAGCATGGCAGGTTCGGTGAGCACCACCGCGGCGTTCGCCAGGCATCCGTTGGCATCCGACACGGTCAGTGCGTACGCTCCGGCTGCAAGTCCACTGATGTCCGGCGTGTTCGCGGTGAAGCCGTTCGGTCCGGTCCACAGCACGCCGATCGGGGCCACGCCGCCCAGGATGGTGGCATCGATGCTGCCATCCATGGCGGCGAAGCAGGACACGCCGAAGCCGTTGCCCAGGTCGGCCGCCACAAGCTGGATCTGCACCGCCGGGGGTGGGCTGAGCGTGTAGGTCTCCGCCGTGGCGCAACCATTGTCGTCCGTGACGGTGAAGGTGTATGTGCCCGTGCTGAGCCCACTGATGTCCTCGGCCGTGCTCGTGAACCCGTTCGGTCCGGTCCATGCGAAGGTGTACGGCGGTGTGGCGCCGCTGACGGTCATGGCGATGCTGCCATCCGCGGCTCCGGGGCAGCTCACATGCGCGCCGCCGGGATAGGTGGTCGCCGCTCCGTTCACGCTGAAGAGCCCGGGTTGGTTCACGTTCCAGCTGCTGGTCCCCACGCAGCCGTTGGCGTCGGTGACGGTGAGCTGGTACACTCCTGCGGCAAGACCGCTGATGTCGGCCGTCGCGGCGGTGAAGCCGCCCGGACCGGTCCAGCCATGCGTGTAGGGAGCGGTGCCGCCGGTGGTGGTGATATCCACGGCGCCGTTGTTCGCGCCCTGACAAGCGGCTGCGGTGATCGTGGCCGTGGTGCCGAGGGCGGCCGCTGGTTGACCCACGGTCCCCTGGGCGCTGCTCACGCAGCCCTGCGCATCGGTCACCGTGCACGTCCAGGTGCCGCTGGAGAGGCTCGTGGCCGTGGTCCCGGACTGCACGGGGCTCGTGTTCCAGCTGTACGAATAGGGCGTTGTTCCACCGGTCGCGCTGACCGTGGCCGTGCCGGTGGCATCGCCGAAGCACGCGGCCGGCGTGGTGAGGTCGATGGAGGCGGCGAGGGCTGCGGCGGGCTCGGTGATGGTCACCGGACCGACGGCCACGCATCCGTTCGCATCGGTCACCGTGCAGGACCAGGTGCCCGCGGGCAGGTTGTTCGCCGTCGCTGCCTGCTGCGCCGGGCTGGTGTTCCATGCATAGGTGTATGGCCCGGTGCCCCCGGATGCGCCGACCGTGGCGCTGCCATTGGAACCGCCGAAGCAGCTCACGGGCATGCTCGTGGTCGTGTTCACGGACAACGGAGCGACGGGCTGCCCGATCGTGGCGCTGACGGTCGTGGTGCATCCATGCGCATCCGTCACCGTGCAGCTCCAGGTGCCTGCGCTGAGGCCCGATGCGGTGGCGGTGTGCTGCGTCGGGCTCGTGTTCCACTCGAAGGTGTAAGGTGCTGTTCCCCCGCTGGCACCGGCCGTGGCGCTTCCCGTAGCACCACCATGGCACGTCACCGCGGTTTGCGCGGTGATGGAAGCGTTCAGCTGAGCGGGTTCGGAAACGGTCCAGCTGGCCGAGAACGAACAACCGTTCGCATCGCTGAGCACCAGGGTGTACACGCCTGCGGCAAGCCCGGTCAGGTCCTCCGCAGTGCTGGCGAACCCGTTCGGTCCGCTCCACGCGTAGCTGGATGCGCCGGTGCCTCCGGAAGCTCCGATCGCGATCGCGCCCGAGGCGTCACCGCGACAGTCGAGGTCGGTCACGGTCGCCGTGGCGCTCAAGGCGGCAGGCTGACCCAGGATCCAGTCCGCGTTCGCCGTGCAGCCATGAGCGTCGGTGACGGTCACCGCGTAGGTGCCGGCGACGAGGCCACCGGCAAGGTCGGCGCTGGTGCTGCTGAAACCGCCCGGACCGGTCCACGCGTAGCTCATCGGTGCCGTGCCGCCGCTGACGGTGAGGTCGATGCTGCCCGTGTTGCCACCGGCACAGCCGGGCGCGATCGTGCTCGCGCTCAGGGCGAGCGCCGCGGTCGGCCCTCCGATGGTGGCGTTCACCGTGGCGGCGAGCGGACATCCGTTCTGATCGCTGATGGTGGCCGTGTAGGTGCCGGCCGCCAGACCGGTCGCCATGAGTCCGTTCTGCGGTGGGACCGTGCTCCAGTTCACCGCATAGCTGCCGCTACCCCCGGTGACGCTCAGCACCGCAGTGCCCTCGAGGTCGCCGAAGCAGTCCTCCGGTGTGGTGCTGAGCAGATCCGCCTGCAGCGGTGCGGCAGGTTGTGTGATGGTGACCTGCGCCGTGGTCGTGCATCCGTTGGCATCGGTCACCGTGCAGGTCCATGTGCCGGCCGCGAGGTTGCTCGCGGAAGCCGTGCTCTGCGCGGGGCTCGTGTTCCACGAATAGGTATAGGGCGCGGTTCCACCGGAAGCGCTCACGGTCGCGTCTCCCGTGTTTTGTCCATGGCACAGGACCGGCGTGCTTGCGGTGAGTACGGCGCTGAGCGCCGCAGCGGGTTGGCCGATGGTCACGTTCACGGCGGTGGTGCACAGGTTCACATCGGTCACCGTGCAGGTCCATGTCCCGGCCGGCAGGTTGAGGGCGGTGGCACCGTTCTGGGCCGGTGTGGTGTTCCAGCTGTAGGCATAGGGTCCCGTGCCTCCGGAGGCGGCCACCGTGGCGCTGCCGCTGGTGTTGCCGTGGCAGAGCACATCGGT
Organism: Flavobacteriales bacterium; assembly: GCA_016715895.1. Classification (NCBI taxonomy): domain Bacteria; kingdom Pseudomonadati; phylum Bacteroidota; class Flavobacteriia; order Flavobacteriales; species Flavobacteriales bacterium. The sequence goes on from JADJXH010000004.1 coordinate 1,388,286, forward strand.
GTGCAGTTGCTCCGTGGCGCTCAAGGCGGCGGCCGGCTGGTTGATGGTCACGCTGTGCTGGGCCGTGCAGCCGTTGCCGTCGGTCACCGTGGCGGTCCATGCGCCGGCAGGCAGGTTGATGGCCGTGGCACCGTTCTGTGCCGGAACCGTGTTCCAGGTGATCATATGCGGCGGGGTGCCACCGCTGACCGCCACCGTGGCGCTACCCGTGCTGGCGCCGAAGCAGCGCACATGGGTCACCGTGTTCGTGGTGATGGTGATCGGGCTGGTGGGACCACCGATGCTGGCGGTCGCCGAACCGGTGCATCCGTACCCGTCGCTCACCGTCACCGTCCAGGTCCCGGGGGTGAGCGCGGTGGCCGTGGCGGCGGATTGAGGGGGCGTGGTGTTCCACGCGTAGCTGTAGGGCGGGATGCCGCCGATCGCAGAGGCGGTCGCGCTGCCCGAACCATCGCCGGAACAGACCACGGCCGTGGTCTGGGCGATGGAGGCCACCACGGGGGTCGCTTCCACCAGGGTCACGTTGGAAGACGCTGTGCAGCCGTTCGCATCGGTAACGTTCAGGGTGTACGTGCCGGCCATCAGTCCGGAGAGATCGGCCGATGTGCTGGTGAAGCCGTTCGGCCCGGACCAGCTCGGCGCGTAGGGTCCGGTGCCACCGGTGATCGTGGCATCGATGGCCCCGTCGCTTCCGCCATGGCAGCTGATGTTCTGCCCGAAGGCGAGCACGGCCGGTTCAAGGTCCACCACCAGGATCCCGGGCTCCAGCACGGTGAAGCTCTGGGTGCGCGTGCACGCGGCATCCGTCACGGTCACGGTGTACGTGCCCGCAGAGAGGCCGGTGAGGTCCTGCGTGCTGGCGGTGTAGCCGTTCGGGCCGACCCAGCTGTAGGTGTACGGGGCCACGCCACCGGTGGTGCTCAGGTTGATGGCACCGTTCGACTGGCCGTTGCAAAGCGGCGCGGTGATCACGGCGCTCAGCGCGAGGTTGCTCACGCGCACCTGCCGGCCCACGCTGCGGGTGCAACTGCCATCCGAGATGGTCACCACATAGGTGGTGGTGCTGGTGGGCGAGGCCACGGGGTTCGGACAATTCGTGCAGCTGAGCCCGGTGGAAGGGCTCCAGCTGTAGGCGCTTCCACCGTTGACCTGCAGCGGCCAGGAGCCGCCCGCGCAGATGGTGCCACCGGGCGAAACGGTCGCGAACAAGGTGTCGAGCAGCGGGAAGCTCAGCGAGTCGAGGTTCTGCGCCGGGCAGAAGGGATTGCCCAGGATGAAGAGCAGTTCCTCGGTGTTCTCGTTGAGGCCATCGATCAATGGGTTCACCGCGCGGTCCACGTAGGTCTGGTTCGCGGGGATCACGATGGACTTCGGAAGCAGGGGGTCCACGGGCGGGATGGCCGTGTAGTCCGCACCGTTGGAGGCGCTGCCCTGGATGTAGTACTGGATGCTGAGCGGCGTGGGTTGCGCGAAGGGCCGTTCGAAGCGCACCCAGCCCGGGTTGCATCCCTCCACGAGCTCGGGAGTGCCGTTGGCCGTGAAGGCCTGCATGGTCACGTTGTTGCTCTCGATCTTCTCGATGAAGACACCGGAGTCGTATTTGCGGTCCGACGCGTCGGCGATGATGAGCTTCAGGTGGTAGGTCTGGCACGGGGTCACCGCACTGCGCGCCACCAGGTCCTGTGTGAAGCCGTCGTATTGAATGGTGGCGCCGCCGGCATTGTCGAAGTAGTGGGCGGAGTTGCTGCCGTTGTTGACGGTGTTGATCGTCACCGGCTGGTTGCTGCCGGGTATGAGCGCGATGTTCTTCTCATTGCCCGCATTGGGGTCGCCCACGATGCCGGGACCGCTGATGTAGAACCCGAACACATCGTTGTACTGGGACCCCACCCACTCATTGTACTCCTCGCTGGCGAACACGAAGTTGAACGAGAGGCTGTCCCCGGTGGGGATGATGTCGAACTCGAACTTGCACGCATCCATCGTGGTGCGCCCGGTGACGGCATTGAGGACGGGGTCGCCCGGCGTCCCTTGGGCGAACCAGTTGCCGCCACCACCATTGTTGTTGGGACCGATGGCATCGGTGATGCGCCCGGTGGTGAGGATCACGCCCTCCTCGGCGGAGAGCGCGCTTCCGCTGTAGCTGAACTCGCCGTAGCCCAGGCCGTGACAGGTGATCACCGGGTTGTTGATGGTGACGCCGGGACCGGTGATGCTGGCCGCGAGCTGCTGCAGATCGGTCTGCGCGCTCACCACCAGCTGTGCGCTGGCGGCTGGGGTGATGAGGCACAGTGCCGCGACGAGGAGCGTCGCAGCGGCGGAACGGCGGCGATCGTGGCGCATCGTGCTCATTGGTTGCGGGCATTGGCGCAGCGGGCTTCGACCTGCTGCTGGGTCAGCGTCTCTTCATGGATGCGGGCGCTGGTCACCGTGCGCGCAAGACTCGCGGCGGCGGCGCCGCGCGGATCGATCCCGCTCTGCGGGTCCACGGGAGCGAGCACCAGCAGACCGGCAGGTACACAGGCGTAGGCCAGCTTGACACCGGTACCGTTCTGCAGGTCCTGGGCAAGCGCATCACGTTCCTGTGCCGTGAGGCCGTCCACGCGCAGCGCGAGGATCGTCGCCGGGTTGGACTGTGCCTGCGATCCGATGGCGCTGGTCAGCAGAAAGATGCTGAGCGTCAGGCCTTTGAAGAAGGCGTTCCGTTCCATGGTCCGTTCGTTCACACGAACCTCCGGGATGAGTGGTCCCGGGGTTCGCGGCCCTTTCTACCGGACCATGGGCCGAAAGGTTATCGACCGGTTCCTGCGGATGGTCGACGAGCGGCGGGGACCGACCGCCGAACCGGCTTACCGGGGGGGCGCGTTGCGCGCGATGAGGGCGGCGTAGAGCGCGATGCCGGCCGCCACGCTCACGTTCAGGGAGCCCACCCGGCCGGCCATGGGGATGCGCACCAGGGCATCGGCCAGGCGCAATACCCGGTCGCTCACCCCGGTGTCCTCGGCGCCCAGCACCAGCACCAAGGGTCCGGCGAGGTCGGCTCCCTGGATGTCCACAGCGGCTTTTTCGGTGCAGGCCACGATGCGAAGGCCGTGCGCCTGGGCCACGTGCAGGCCATCCACCAGCATGCGGGTGCGGCACACGGGCAGCCGCATCAGGGCTCCGGCCGAGCTCTTCACCGCATCGGGCCCCAGCCGGGCGGAGCCGCTCGAAGGCACCAGGAGCCCGTGAGCGCCCAGGCATTCGGCGCTGCGGGCCACGGCGCCGACGTTGCGCACATCGGTCACACCGTCCAACGCGACGATCAGCGGTCGCTCCCCACGTTCGTAGGCCATGCTGATCACCTCATCGAGGTCCTGACGGCCCACGGGGCTGACGAAGGCCACCACCCCTTGGTGTTCGCCACGGACCAGCCGGTCCAGCTTCTCGGTCGGGACCATCTGCACCGGCACGCCCTGCCCTTGGGCGGCCTGCCTCACGGTGCGCGGCCCTTCGCCCGTGGCATCGCGTTTCATCAGCACGCGTTCCACCGTGGCGCCCGATCGCAGGGCCTCCAGCACAGGGTGCACGCCGTAGAGGATACCTTCCTTGCCAGCCATCAGTTCTGCAGCACCCGGCCGTTGCGCCAGCTTTCCACGTTGCGGTACCACGCTCCCTTGAGCAAGGGGTCGCGCTCCAGCACCAGGTCATTGTCCGAGAAGGGCGAGCCGCGGCGGATGAAGGTGAAGGTCGTGCTCATCAGGTTGCTCTCATCGCCGTAGATCCACGTCTCCCCGCGTGCGCTGCGGTAGATGGTGGTCGGTGTGCCGAAGATGATGTGCACCAGGCCGCGGTCCGTGCGCCAGCCTTCCACATGGGCGGTGAAGTACCGGTTGGCGCTTTCCACACGCTGGTAGTAGGCGCGGATGGCGGCCCTTGCGCGTTCACGGTCCCCGGCGGCATCCAGCCAGAACCGCTCCACGGCCTGCCGGACGTTCCCGGCGTTGCTGATGCGGTCGAACTCCTGCATGGAGGTGATGTAGCGCAGGGGTGGCACCATGCTCTCCGCATCGGCCACGTAAGGATGACCCTCACCGAGGACGAACACACTGTAGCCTTCGCTCCGGCTGCTGTCCGGGCGCAGGTGATAACAGCCCGGCCGCTTCAGCTCCAGGAGCAGATCGCCCCGCTCATCCACCCGCACGGCGAAGGTCGTATCGGGTCTGAGGTCCAGGTTGGAGGCGCCCTGCTCGGTGAACACCGGGGATGGAAGCCGATGGTCCTGCTGGTAGTGTGCGGCCATCAGGGTCCGGCCTGCGTACCGGGGACAGTGGAGGCGCAGCGAGGTGGGCCCGCCGAAGTGGTCGTCGAAGTAGGGCAGATCGCGGTCCTGCTCCATGGGCAGGAAGTCCTGCCGCACGCTCCCGTTGGCGCGGTCCACGTCGATCAGCACCGTGCTGCGCGTGTTGCGGTTCAGATCATGGGCGGTGATGCGCAGCACGAAACTGCTTCGTTCGTTGCGCCGCAGGTCCATCCGTCCGATCAGTTCATGGTCGCCCCCCTGGCCATCGCCGGCATCCCGCACCAGCGTGCTGGCGCTGTCCAGCAGGGTGCGGGTGTTCCAGTCGCTCAGTGCTTCGTAGGTGACCCGCACGGCGGCGCGGAAGGGCGGGCCGTCCCCGTCACCCTTGTAGAGCAGGTCGCGCGTCCGAAGGCTGAAGAAGATGACCGAGGCCTCGTCGGGCAGATGATGCACCCGGGCCTTGAACTCCAGGCTGGACGATTCCTGGCCGTAGAGGTAGGCCAGGTTGTCAGCACTGCCTGTCCGCGCCGGCGGCCGGCTGCCGCAGGCCGAGAGCAGGGCCGTGGTCACAGCCACGATCGGGGCATGTCGGATCATCATGGTTCCAACAGATCTCGTTCATCCTCGGCCCGTGCGAGCATGGCGGCATTCTGAGCTTTGTTAGTCTTAGCGCCCAGTTGCTTCAGCATCTCCACTTGGCGCACAAGATTGCCCTGACCCTTGCTCAGTTTGCTCATTGCATCATCATAACATTCCTTGGCCACCTTCAACTGGTTGCCCACTTTGATCAGGTCGTCGGTGAAGCCCACGAACTTCTCGTACAACCGGCCGGCACGGTCGGCTATCTCGAGGTGGTTCCGGGCGATGCGCTCATGTTTCCAGATGCCGTGGATGGTGCGCAGGGTGGCCATCAGGGTGCTGTGGGTCACCATCACCACCTGCCGGTCGTACGCTTCCTGAAATATCTCAGGCCGTTCGCGGAGGGCCAGCAGGAAGGCCGGTTCGATGGGCACGAACATGAGGACGAAGTCCACGCTACGCACCCCATAGAGCTTGGTGTAGTCCTTCTCCGAAAGCCCTTTGGCGTGGGCCCGCAGGCTTTCCACATGGAGCTTGAGCAGGCGGTCGCGCTCCGGCCCTTCCGCCGAGGCGGCAAAGCGCTCGTAGTGCAACAGGCTGACCTTGCTGTCGATCACCAGGTGTTTGTCGTCGGGCAGCATCACCACGGCGTCGGGACGCAGGCGGCTCCCATCGGCCAGGGTGGTGCTCTCCTGCATGGAGTATTCCTGCCCCTTCACCAGGCCGGAGCTGCTCAGGAGCTTCTCCAGGATCATCTCCCCCCACGCACCCTGGGCCTGCGCATCGCCCTTCAGCGCACGGGTCAGGTCGTTCGCCTCCTGGCTGAGCCGTTGGTTCTGCTCAACCAGTTTCACGATCTCGCTTTTCAGGGCGAACCGCTGGCGACCTTCCTCGTCGTAGGCCTTCTGCACCTTGTCCTCGAAATCCTTGATCCGCTCCTGAAGGGGTTTGAGCAGGGTGCCCAGCCGCTCCTGCTGTTGTTCATGGAGGGCCTTTCCGCGTTCGGCCAGGAGCTTGTTGGCGATGTTCTCGAACTCGGTGGTCATGCGGGCGTGGAGCTGGTCCACCTCGGCCTTCTGCTCGTTGAGCTTCGCCTGCAGCCCACTGCTGCGCTGTTGTTCACGGGCCAGTTCGGCGTTCACGCGCATCAGCTCGGCGCTCCTGTGACCCAGCTCCTGCTCCCGTGCGTCCAGAGCGGCCTTGTGCTCGGTGCGGAGTTGCGACAGGTGCTCGGTCCGCTGTTTCAGCGCTTCCTCAAGGCCGGCCAGCCGTGTTTCCAGTTGGCTGCGCTGTTGCTCCAGTTCCAAGGCGTGGCGTGCCTCCAAGGCCCGGAGCGCACCCCGCCACCAGGCCCAGAGGATGCCCGCGCCGACCGACAGCCCGAGCAGCAGACCCAGGAGCAGGGACCCCAACGCCATGCGCCGAAGGTACGGCCGAGGCCCGCCTCAGTTGTCCAGGATCACCACCAGGGCGCCTACGGGCACCTGCTCGAACAAGGCCACGATGTCGGCGTTCCCCATGCGGATGCAGCCCAGGGAGGAGGGCCGGCCGAGCGACGCCTCATCACCGGTGCCGTGGAGGTAGATGTACCGGTCATGGCTGTCCACCAGGCCACCGCGATTGGCGCCTTCCTCCAGCCCTTCCAGCCAGAGGATCCGCGAGGTGATCACATCCCGTGCGCTGTCCGCACGGGCCAGGTCGGCCACCTCCCCGGTGGGTCGTCGGTCCTTCAACACGGCACCTGGGGGCAGACCGGCACCGATCTTCTCGGCCACGCGGTGCAGACCCGGCGGGGTGCAATAACTGTCCACGGTGCAGCCGAGCCCGGCCTTGGCGGTGGCGATCCGGTAGGAGCCCTGCATGCGGCCGTCGACCACCAGGAAGAGACGCTGGCGCGTTGCGGAGACGTACAGAATGTGGCCGTTGAGGGGTGTGCCGGGATAGCGGGCCGCCAGGTACTCCAGCAGCATGTCCGCCAGCCCTTGTCGGGGTGGGTCAGTCGCATGAACGGATGGGAGCACCGCCAGGGTCAGGCCGAGCGCTAGGATCCACCGGGCCGGTGCCGGCATCGCGCACGGATCAGAACAGGCTGGTGAAGCCGAAGTGCACCTTGCCATCGCGCAGGTCGAAGGGGTTGTTGAACTGGCTCCCAAGGGCGTAGGTGAGGCTGAAGATACCGGCTTTGGTCTCGAAGTTCGTGCCGATGCCGAACCCGATCGGATCGTCCGCGAGCGTTTCCGGGCGGCTGCGGTCCTCCCACCAGGCCTGGTCCACGAACACGAAGGCATTGCTGTTCTCTTCCAGCAACAACCGGTATTCCAAGGTGCCGATCGCAAAACTGCTCGCGTAGATCGACGCCTCGTCAACCCCGCGCAGGTTGCGGATGCCGCCCAGGCGGTAGAGCTCGTTCAGGAAGAGCCGGTCGTTGATCATGGCTCCGCCCTGGGCCGCCAGCCGCACCGTCCCCCGGCGGCCCAGCGCCCAGTGCACCACCACCTGTCCATCGACCTGCACCTGCAGCGACCTGGAGGTCACCGTGAGTGTATTGTCGTCGGGGTCGGGGACCCGGCTTTCCTTGTTCCCGGCCGATCCCTCCAGGGTGATGGAATGGCCGCGTTGCGGGTTCAGTCGATAGTCGAACCGTTGCCGCTCGATGCCCAGGCCGTAGGTCAACAACTTCACATTGCCCAGCCCGGGCAGCAGCGTGGTGCTTCGCCCCAGTGCGCGGGAGGACTTGCTGTTGACGAACACGCTCATCACATCGCCCTGGCGCAGGGCGAGTTGAAGCGCGCCCCGACCGTTCACCTCCAGGAACGAGGTGTCCCGGCGGAACAGCTTCAGGGACAGGTCGATGCCGAAGGGGGTTTGGAACAGGAAGGGCACGGCGGTGCGCACTTTCAGGTCCTGGGTGCGGTCCTTCAGGCTCCGCCAGTTGAGGTCGATGGACTCGCCGCGGCGCAGGGCGTTGCGCAGCCGCAGGTCCACGTCGCCGGTGAAGGCCACACGCCCGGTGGCGGCATCGGGCAGCACGCCGAGGATGCCGTTGATGGAACTGGCGCGGCGCGGTTCCAGGAAGAGGTAGAGCTTGGTGCGTTCCGGGGCGAAGAGCACGTAAGGTCTCTGCCGCTGGGTCACGAAGGGCAGTTCACGGATGCGACGTTCCAGGGCCAGGATGAGCGACTCGTCGTACGCATCGCCCGGCCGGATCCCGATGTGCTGATGGAGGTAGCGCGGTGAGATCCGCGCGGTCCCTTTCACCACCACGCTGTCGATCCTCACCATCGGCCCCAGGTCCACGTGCAAGGTGGCCAGAAGTCCGTCGCCGGTGGAGCGCAGGCTGTCCAGCCTTACGCTGGCGAACGGATGTCCATGGTCCTCGGCATCGCGGAGCAGGTCGTCCAGCAGCTTCACGGTGCGGTTCGGCGAGATGGGCTTGCCGGCGTGCGCGCGCTCCCTGAACCGGGTGCGGCCGGCCATGTCGTGGGGGATCCCTGAACCCGAGAGCACGGCCCATCGATGGTCGGGCCCGCGGTGCAGGGCGCAGCGCAGGGTGTCGTTAAGCAGGATGCAGGTGTCGAGGGAGGCTTCGAGCGCCCCTTGCGTCCACAGGTTCTTCACCCAGGCCTGAGCCCGAGCCTCGGCTTCAGGAGGCGTGTCGAAACGCTCGGCGCGGAGAGCGCCCTTCGGAACGGGGCCGTCCGCGGTCATCACCAGCACGGTGCGCTGGGCCTCCGCACGGGTAAGGGCGCACAGGCAGCTGGTCAGGAGCAGGGTCCTGAGCATCACCAGGCCGGGCGGGGATGAGCAGGCCCTCATCACGGTCGCCAGTCGATGGGAGGCAGGCCTTGGGCCTGCAGGATCTCATTGGTGGCCGAGAAGTGGCCGCAGCCGATGAAGCCCCGGTGGGCGGACAGCGGACTCGGGTGCGGGGCCTTCAGCACATAGTGCCTCTCCGTGGGGATCAGTGCTTCCTTCTGCTGGGCATGCCGGCCCCAAAGCAGGAACACCAGGCCGCTGCGCTCGGTGGCCAGGGCGCGGATGGCCATGTCGGTGAAGGTCTCCCACCCCCGGCCGTGGTGCGATGCGGCCTGTTCGGCGCGGACCGTGAGGGTGGCGTTGAGCAGGAGCACGCCCTGGTCGGCCCACCGGCCCAGATCGCCATGCCCGGGCCGATCGATGCCGAGATCGCGTTCCAGTTCGGCGAAGATGTTCACCAGGGAGGGTGGCGGGGGGACGCCCTTCGGCACGCTGAAGCAAAGCCCATGGGCCTGACCGGGCCCGTGGTAGGGGTCCTGCCCCAAAATGACGACCCGGACGTCCTCGAACGCCGTTCGTGCGAAGGCATGGAAGATGTCGCGCCCGGCCGGATACACCGTATGACCGGCCCGCTCCGACAGCAGAAAGCCCTTCAGCTCCTGGAAGTAGGGTTTGCCGAACTCCGGTCCGAGCACGCGCGACCACCCGGGGCCGAGCTCGGCGGTGCGTGGGGCTGAGTTGGCCGTGGTCATCGGGTCCGCCAAGATCGCCAACGGATCGTTGAAACTTTTTCCGGGTGGCTCCCGTTCCACGCGATAACTTTGGACGACCTGGATCGTTCTATCTGCGTCCAAGGAACGTAGCAAACGAACGCACAACGATGAAAAAGGTGCTTCTGGTATTGGCGGTGGTGGCGATGGGCGCGGTGCTCTTCAGCTCCTGCGGTTCTAGCCACAGCTGTCCGGCCTACTCCAAGACCCATCCGGTGAAGGCCGAGCGCCCCGCCTGATCTTCCTGAGCACATTCACCGAGCCCGGCCATGAGGACCGGGCTTTCGTGTTCCTTCCTCATCGGTAGGTGAAGCGAAGGACCTGGACAAGGTCCTCCCGCAGGCTCAGGGCCACCGGGCAGGTGCGCGCCACCTCCTCCAGCTCCTCCCGCATCGCAGGGGCCAGGCCCGAGCCGTCCATGGTGATGTCCACCTCGATCCGGGAGACCCGTCGCGGGCCGGCGGCCATGTGCTTGGTCACCTGCGCCGTGAGCCCGCTCAACGGATAACCCTTGTCGCGCGCCCGGATGCCCATCACGGTCATCAGGCAGCAGGCCAGTGCCGTGCTCATCAGGTCGGTCGGGGAGAAGGACTCCCCACGGCCCTGGTTGTCCGGTGGGGCATCGGTGACCAGGGTGACGCCGCTCCGGGTGTGCGTGGCCTCGGTGCGCAGGTCGCCGAGGTAGCGGACTGTGGATGTGCTCATGAACCAGGGTCGGAAAGGTAGCGTTGTCTTCGTAGCTTTGACAGCTTCCATGCGAGGATCGACCCTTCTGTGGCTTTGGCTGCTGCCGGTTGTGCTGGCGGCCCAGCAGACGGTGTACGATGAGACGCGGATCCTGTACAAGAAGGAGGTGCATGGCGGTCTCATGGCCCACGGTGATGGCTGGGGGGTCAACTTCTTTCATGGAAAGCACCGCACTGCACGTTCCCGGCGGATGATCGGCATCGAGATCGTGGGCATGAAGCACCCCAAGGAGATCAAGAGCTTCAACCCGTACTATGAGGATGCCCGCGGTTACTTCTACGGGAAGCTTTACAGTGTCCTGTTGTTCCGGCCCACCTGGGGGCGCAAGGAGCTCATCACCGACAAGCTGCGCAAGAGCGGCGTGGAGGTGAACTACGTGTGGGGCATCGGGCCGTCCATCGCCATGCTCAAGCCGGTGTACCTGCAGATCGGCAAGCCCAGCCTGCCCTACGAGACCATCGCCGTGGAGCGGTACGACCCCGAGGTGCACTATCCTGACGACATCTTCGGTCGGGCCTCCTGGTTCAAGGGCATTGAGGAGTCGCGGTTCCGTGTGGGCGGCTTCGCGCGCTTCGGGCTCAACTTTGAGCACTCCGGCTCTGCGGCGGGCATCAAGGCCCTCGAAGTGGGAGGCACCGTCGACGTGTTCCCGGAGCGCCTGCCCATCATGGCCGAATTGGACGGCGTGGAGAACAAGCAGGTCTTCCTGGAGTTGTACATCAGTGTTCAGTTCGGCAAGAAGTTCGTGCGATGAGCGTGGAGGATAGCGGAGCGCTGGTGCGGCCCACCCGACGCCCCGAGTGGTTGCGGGTGAAGCTGCCCACCGGTGAGAATTACCGGAAGGTCCGGTCCATCGTCAGCGAGCACAAGCTCCACACCATCTGCCAGAGCGGCAACTGCCCCAACATGGGTGAATGCTGGGGCGAGGGCACGGCCACCTTCATGATCCTCGGCAACGTGTGCACGCGCAGCTGCGGGTTCTGTGCCGTGGCCACCGGCCGCCCGGAACCGGTGGACCCGTTCGAGCCGGCGCGTGTGGCGCGCAGCGTGGAGCTGATGGGCGTGAAGCATTGCGTGATCACCAGTGTGGACCGGGACGATCTGGAGGATGGAGGTGCGGATATCTGGGCCCGGACAATCCGGGCCGTCCGGCGTCGCTGTCCAGGTACCACCATGGAGACCCTGATCCCGGATTTCAAAGGGCGCTGGCAGGACCTGGCCGTGGTGCTGGAAGCCGCTCCGGACGTGCTCTCCCACAATCTGGAGACGGTGAGGCGCCTTTCCAAGCAGGTGCGCATCCAGGCGCGCTACGACCGCAGCCTCGAGGTGCTGATGCGGGCGAAGCGGGCAGGGTTACGCACCAAGAGCGGGATCATGCTGGGGTTGGGCGAGACCGACCAGGAGGTGTTGGAGACCATGGACGACCTGCGTGCCGTGGGTACGGATGTGATGACCATCGGGCAGTACCTGCAGCCCACCAAGGACCATCTGCACGTCCAGGAGTTCGTGCATCCCGATCGCTTCGCGCGGTTCAGGGAGGAGGGGCTGGCCCGCGGTTTCCGGTTCGTGGAGAGCGGGCCGCTGGTGCGCTCCAGCTATCACGCCGAGCGCCACGTGGGGTAGGCCGGACCGGTATAGGATCGACGGAATTGTGACCGTGGTGCGCATGGGAACGGAACCGTGCCGACTATCTTTGTGTTCCTTCGACAACGAACCCCAACCGGCCATTCCGACCACTCCCATGACCCGAGCAGTACGCAACGGCCTCCTGGCCACCACCACCGCCATCATCGCCGTCGGCGCCATTTGGATCGGCGATCAAGGGCGTCGTTACACACCTCGCCCTGAAAATGTTGCGGCCAGCAGCGCGCGGGGTGCGATGGAGTACCTCGCCGCCATCCGGGGCAACCTGGCCACAGGTCGCATCGAACCGGGCGACCGCATCGCGATGGAGGCCGCCGTCAATGCCTATGGCGGTCCCAAGAGCGTCGGTCTGGAATGGGTCGAAATGGGCCCTGACAACGTGGGTGGCCGCATCCGTACGGTGCTGGTCGACCCCTCGAACCCCCAGGTGATCTGGTGCGGTGGTGTGTCCGGTGGACTGTACAAGTCGACCAATGGCGCCAACACCTGGGAGAAGATGTCCGCGTTCAATGAGAACCTCTGCATCAGCAGCATCGATATCCTGGGCAATGGTCACCTCTACGTGGCCACCGGGGCCACACCGGAGGGACAGTCGGGGTCTGGCGGCAGCGGGTTCATCGGAGATGGCCTGTTCATGAGCACCGACGGTGGAGCGAGCTTCACGCAGGTGTTCGGGACCAGCACGAACTGGAACACCAATGACGATTGGGCCATTGTGGACAAGATCGTGGCCCATCCCACGGAACCCACCAAGCTGTGGGTGGCCCATAACAACGGATTGACCGTATATGACGAGAGCAACAACAGCCTGACCCCCGCCCCCGGCCTCCCGACCTCCCGGTGCCGCGCACTGGAGGTGAGCACGGACGGGTCCGTCGTGATCTGCAACATCGGCAGCAACTGCTGGTTAAGCCGCGATGGAGGGGCTTCTTTTGAGCAGATGACCCTCGGCAACAACGGCTTCCCCAACAGCCAGATCGGCCGCATGGAGTTCGCCATCTCCCCGGATGACAACAACTACCTGTATTGCATGATCGCCACCGGTGGTGGTCAGATGAACGGGGTGTGGGCCTCCACGGACAAGGGATTCAACTGGTCCCGCATCTGGCCGGCCGGCTTCGGTACGAACGGCGTGCCCGAGCTCGACATCTTCGGCGACAACAGCCAGGGATGGTGGGACAACGTGTTGGCCGTGGTTCCCGGCGAGCCGGACCGGATCTGGCTCGGCGGGGTGTCGCTCTGGACCACCAGCCTCAACGCGCAGCCGGTGCAGCTGGCCCTGGCGTTCGATTTCCCGGGCTGCTTCAATTGCGTGCACGCGGACGTGCACGACATCACCTGGGCTCCGGATGGCCAGACCGCATACGTGGCCTGCGATGGTGGCATCTATGTGAGCCCTGACAAGGGCGGCGTGTTCTACGCGGCAAACCGCTTCCTGAACATCACCCAGTTCTACTCCCTGGCCTATTCGCCCAAGGGCAAGGTGATGGGCGGAACGCAGGACAACGGTACCCAGTACATCCGCCTCAGCGGTGGGACCACGGCGGAGGAGGCGATCGAGGTGAGCGGCGGTGATGGCTTCGACAGCGAGATCTCGCAGATCGACCCCAACATCATGTTCTCCACGGTCTACTTCGGCTCCGTGGCCCGTTCGGCGGATGATGGCACCAACTTCGGTGACTTCTACGATGCACGGGTTCTGGCGCTGGGCACCCCCGGTGAGCTGGGTGGCAACGGCCTCGGGGATTTCTACACGAACATCCGCCTGTACGAGAATTGGAACGATGTGAACAGCCAGGACAGCGTGAGCTGGCTCAACACCACTGGCGACACCCTGTTCTTCGGCGAGACCATCACGTACAAGGGGCGCATGCCCCAGGTCGATCAGTACCACACGATCACGCAGGCGTTCGTGGCTCCCGATGAGGAGCTCCGGCTTCAGGATCGCGTGCAGACCCTCTTCGCCGTCGGCTTCTCCGGGGCACAAGGCGTGTGGGTGACCCGCGATGCCTGCCAGTTCGTCGAGAACCCGCAGTGGTGGAAGGTGGCCAACAGCGCCGGAGGTAATGTGAACGTGCTGGAGTGGTCCGCCGACGGTGACCGGTTGTTCTGGGGTACGTTGGACGGCGAGGTGTTCATGGTGGAAGGCTTCAACAACGCCTATTCCCTGGATCAGGCCGATGTGGAGATCGGCACCACTGTGCAGCTCTCTGCACCGGTCACCTTGATGTCCAGCGCCGCTCCCGTGACCGGGCTCAGCTCCGACCCGAACGACCCCGACCGGCTGCTGGTCACGCAAGGAGGCTATGGTGGTTCGCAAAAGGTGCGCCTCATCACGGGCATCAGCGGTACGCCGACGGTGACGAACAAGTGGAACATGCCGGCCGAGCTGGTGGGCATGCCTGTGTACGACGGTCTGATCCATTACGAGAACCCGGACATCTTCGTGGTCGGCACCGAGTTCGGCGTGATGGCGACGGATGACGGTGGTACCACGTGGACCTTCGAGAACACCGGCCTCGACAAGGTGCCGACCTTCCAGGTGCGCCAGCAGCGCTGGAAGTGGAACACCAACCCGTACGGCCCGGACTACCTCACGAACCAGGGCGTGATCTACGCAGGTACCCACGGACGCGGCGCTTTCCGCAGCGAGACCTTCCTCTCCGTGGCCGACCGCCCCGGGGCGGCGGGAGGCACCTCGGTCATCGGCGACCTGAGCTTCTTCCCGAACCCCGCCCAGGTGCAGGCCACGGTGGTGTTCGATCTGGCCGAGCGGCGCGAAGTGACCATCACGGTCTTCGATCTCAACGGACGCGTGGTGCGCACTCAACGTGCCGCCAGCTTCGGCGCGGGTCGCAATCAGGCGGAGATCGGGGTGAACGACCTCGCCACCGGTACCTACGTGGTGGAGTTGCGATCCGGTTCCGTGAAGCGCACCGGGCGCCTTGTCGTGTCCCGCTGACCCGGCTCCCCATCATGATGAACGGCCTCGGACGAACCTGTCCGGGGCCGTTCATTTGTACGCTCACCCCAACGCTCCCAGGACCATGAGACCTGTCCGTGTCGCCATCAACGGGTTCGGCCGCATCGGCCGCGTCACCGCCCGCCTGCTCCTCCAACGCAAGGATGTGGAGCTGGTCGCGGTCAACGACCTCACGGACAACCGCACCCTGGCCCACCTCTTCAAGTACGATTCCGTGCATGGGGTCAGCTCCGACCCGGTGGACCATGACGAGGACCACCTTGTCCTGGGCGGAAAGGCCATCAAGGCCTTCGCGTCCAAGGATCCGTCCACCCTGCCATGGAAGGAGCTGGGCATCGACGTGGTGATCGAGAGCACCGGACACTTTCTGACGCGGGGGCTCGCCTCGGCCCATCTGAACGCTGGCGCGAAGCGGGTGATCCTCTCCGCTCCGGCGAAGGACGCCGACATCCCCAGTGTGGTCCTGGGCGTGAACGAGCACATCCTCGCGGGGGATGAACCGATCATCAGCAACGCCAGCTGCACCACCAACTGCGCCGCACCCATGATCATGGGCATCCACGACCTGTGTCACATCGAGGATGGTTTCATCACCACGGTGCACAGCTACACGGGCGATCAGCGGTTGCATGACGCGCCGCACAAGGACCTGCGGAGGGCCCGGGCGGCGGCGGTGAGCATGATCCCCACCACCACCGGTGCGGCGAAGGCCATCACGCGCATCTTCCCGGAGCTGGACGGCAGGCTGGGGGGAGGCGGCATCCGCGTACCGGTGCCCGACGGCTCCATCACGGACATCACCTGCATCGTGCGCGACCTGAAGCAGGCCGACGAGATCAACGCGCACTTCAGGCAGCTGGCGGAGGGCAGGCTCAAGGGCATCCTCCGCTACACCGAGGACCCCATCGTGAGCGTGGACATCGTGGGCGATCCGCACAGCTGCATCTTCGACGCACAGCTCACCAGTGTGGTGGGCAACATGGTGAAGGTGATGGGCTGGTACGACAACGAATACGGTTACAGCTCAAGGTTGGTGGACCTGGTGGTGAAGCTGGGAGCCTAGGTGGCCCTTGGCACCGGAGGATCGTCGGTCACCCGGCGCTGGAGGGCTGACCGCCCGAAGCGTTCACGAGGCGGGCCCGCCCGTGATCCGCACGTCCCCCCTCAGCGGCCCGTCACCGGTGCGCTTCATCAGCTTCAGCTCCCGGCCATCGAAGGTGGCGTAGGTGAAGTGGGTGATCCAATCCCCGAGGTTCACGTACCGGGCTCCAGGGGCCACCTCCAGGTCGATGGGCAGATGGCGGTGGCCGAAGATCAGGTGGTCGAAGTGTTCCGTCCGCAACCGTTCACGACAGTAGAGCACGAGCCACTCCTTGTCCTCGCCGAGCCATCTCCGGTCGTTCTCGTAACTCTTCAGGCGGCTGCGACCGCTCCAGAAATCGCCGAGCCAGAGGGCGAAGTTGGGATGCAGGCGGGCGAAGAGCCACTGGCACACCGGATTGCGGAACACGGCCTTGAGGAATTTGTAGCCGTGATCGCCGGGACCGAGCCCATCGCCATGGCCGATCAGGAAGCGCTTGTCGCTCCAGGTGCGCACGATGGGTTCGCGGTGCACCGTCACCCCGGTCTCACCAGGCACGTAATCGAAGATCCACATGTCGTGGTTCCCCAGGTGCAGGTGCACGGGGATCCCCCGATCGGTCAGTTCGGCCATCTTCCCCAGAAGTCGCACATGCCCGCGGGGCACGGCCCTTCGCCACTCGAACCAGAAATCGAAGAGATCGCCCAGGAGGTGGATCTCCGCGGCATCCTTCGCCGCTTCGTCCAGGAAGGCACAGATGCGCCTCTCGCGCTCCAGGCTCGAGGCCGTGTCAGGCACGCCGAGGTGGAAGTCGCTGAGAAAGTGGATCCGCTGGCCGGGTCTCATCCGTGTGCGAAGATCGCCGTGTGGGCGATCGGTTGGTCGAAGCGCCCATGGGGTCCGCACGGATGCGGCCTCGCCATGCGGTCACGGACGGATGGAGCGGATCAGCTCGAAGGGGTTGAGCTTCTCGAGCGCCAGCACGAAGCGGATCCGCTCGGCGAAGTCGACATCACGGAGCGCCAGCTCGTCCGCGATCTCCCGGGTGAAGACCAACGGTACCCAGACCTCGGCCACATCGCGAATGATGCGGATGCCGATGCCGGCCTCGGCGTGCATGCGCCATTTCTCCGTACGACCTGTCGAGGTCACCTCGGTGTATGGAGCGGCACCGGCGCTGGCGTACACGCTGAGCGGAAGGACGAAGGGCATGTCGGCCTCCATGTTCAGCGCGGCGATCCAGCTGTCCGAGGTGCCCTGTGCGGTCGGCACACGGAAGGCGCCCTGGTCCTTGGCCATCTGTTGAGCGGTGTTCCGCCCCACATCCTGTCGGTCCACGAAGAGGTGGTCGAAGGTCATGTCGCTGGAACCCCAGTGCAGCCGCCAGCCCATCTGCCGCTGCATAAGCCTGTCATCCGTACGCAGGAACTGCCCCGTGAACAGGCGGAACACCACGCGGTGCTTCCGGGCGTCGTACACGAAGGCCTGCCGCACCTCCAGGGCCACCCGCGTGAACGCAGCGTGGTGCTGCACATCGAGCCGGACCGAGCGGGGGAGCAGCGGTGTGCGGTCCTGGAGCCGATAGGTGAGTTCATGGTAGATATCCTCGTTCGTGCGGTCGATGGTGAGCGTGTCGCCAACTGGGCCGCTCAGGGTTTCGCGAAGCACCACGGCCCGGTAGCCGATGCTGTGTGAGGCCCGGCGCCGGGCGGGGTCGTTCCGGAGATCGACGGTGAGCTGGGGGGACACCCGCAGGTACCACCGGTCCAGAGGCGCGTCCACGAAGAGCGATGCGCTCTGTGCGGTGACGCCGAGGTGGACGTTGCCGACGGGGCCGCGCTCCAGCCGGTCGTGGTGCCAGAAGAGCCGGGCGCCGCCCACGGGCCGCTCACTGCGGAGGCCGTAGAGCGGTGCAAGGGCCCATTCCACGCGCTGCATGGGGAAGGTGACGTTGTGCAGGGCCAGGCCCGCCATGAACCCGTCGTGGGCGTTCCACGCCATTGCGGGGCTCAGCCAGGTGCTGCGTCGGTCCTCGCGCTCGAGGCCGACGAAAGGCGCCAGCCGCGGAACGGTCCACCGGCGCAGTGGTCCATGCGCGCGTACGCCATTGTTGCGGCGATCGATGTCAAGCGTGCGTTCCTCGGCGTCGATCCGGATGCGGTCCACATCGGGCCAGGGAATGTTCACGGTCTGGTTTCGACGATCGACGATCGGACGCGCGTAGCCGGAGTCGTAACCTGGCCGATGGCCGCGGATAGTGGAACCTCCTTCCACCCAGAAGGTGCCCAGGGAATCGTCTCTGGACCAGGCAGTGACCGGAAAAGGAAATACGCCTTTCGCTGTGGTGCGATACGTAAGCGTGCTGCCCGACTGTTTCACGGCTTTCACATCCACCTTGCGTGTCGAGCCCAGCAGCTGCTCGAAGGCCCACCCCAGGTCCTTTCCGCTCACCCGCTCGAACACCGCGCGCAGGTCCTGGGGCCCTGGGTGCCTGAAGGCCCACTCCTCGAAATAGGCGTGCAGGCAGCGGTCCATGACCTCGGTGCCGAGGTAGGCCTCCAGATGGTCCATCACCAACGACGTCCTCATGTACACCATCGTGCCGTAGTTGGTGGGCGTGAACTGCGTGGAAGGCAGGGTGGAGGACTGGTCCAGGTCGCGTCGGGTGTT
Source organism: Flavobacteriales bacterium (assembly GCA_016715895.1). Lineage (NCBI taxonomy): Bacteria > Pseudomonadati > Bacteroidota > Flavobacteriia > Flavobacteriales > Flavobacteriales bacterium. The sequence goes on from JADJXH010000004.1 coordinate 1,406,798, forward strand.
CAGGCGCATCGCCAGTTCGCTCTGTGCGCGGTGGGGATCGTGGAAGTGGCGCATGAGCCTGCGTTCCCCGGGGAGGCCCAGCATGCCTTCGGGGCGCGGGTACCGGGCCCGCATGTAGCGCAGCTCCAGATAGCTGTTGAGGCCTTCGTCCATCCACGGGTGGTCGCGCTCGTTGCTGGCCAGCACGCCTTGGAACCAGTTGTGTCCAACTTCGTGGGCGATCACGTTATCCAGGCTCTCGGCACTGCTCATGTTGCCGATGATGGTGATCATGGGATATTCCATGCCGCCACCCGCGCTGATGGTGCCGTCCACCGCGGTGCACGCGGCGTAAGGATAGTCGCCCACGACATGGCTGTAGTGAAGCAGCGCGTCGTTGAGGTAGCTCACGGCGTTCTCCCAGAGCGCTGCGTTGCGGGGTGTGGCGAGGGCCCAGGTGGTCACGGTGCGCCCGCTGGTCGGAAGCACCACCTCGCCCTTGCGCACCACGAACCGTTTGTCGGCGAACCAGGCGAAGTCGTGAACGCTGTCCTGCACGAAGCGGAGCGTCTTCCACACGCTGTCCGAGGGTGGGAAGGCCGCGGTGCCCTTGGGACTTTTCTCCGCAGGGGCGGGCAGAACGGCCAGGGAGTCCATCCAACGGCGTTCCGAGGCGTCCTGGAGCATCCCGGTGGCGCCCACCACATAATTGGCCGGCAGGGTGACGCGCACATCGTAACGGCCGAAGTCGCTGTAGAACTCGCCCTGGGTGAGGTAGGGCATGGGGTGCCATCCTTCCGCATCGAACACCGCGGGTTTCGGATACCACTGCGTGATGTGATAGGCCTGGCCGGTATGGCCGAGCCGCGAGAACCTGCTTTTGGGGACCTTCACGCGGAAGGGCGTGGAGATGGTGATGGAGCTGCCCGTGGGCAGCGGAGCGGGCAGCTTCACCCAGCCGATGTCCGCATGCTGCGGATGGTACCCCCAGGCCAGGGGGCTGTCCTCCGCACGGAAGTCCAGGCTGTCGATGCGGCCGCGGTCCTCCTCGCGGGCGAAGTGGAGATCGAGCTCACCGGCCTCGTCCAGTTGGTGGCACAGGGCCGTGTTCCGGTCGGCGTAGGCGTTGGGCCACAGATGCAGCCAGAGCGTATCGAGCGCGGTGGGGCTGTTGTTGTGATAGGTGAAGCGCGCCTCGCCGCGCAGTACATGGCCTTGGTCGTCCAGCCGCACGTCGATCGCATGGTCCACGCGTTGCTGGAAGGTGCGCTGACCGGGCGCGCTGAACGGCAGCGCGAGCACCGGGAGAAGGAGCGCGGTGCGCATGGGGACGCGCGTTCAGCCCCGTGTCAGCCGCCGAAGAGCTCGCTGAGGCGCCGTTCGAGCATCGCTCCGCGCAGGTTCTTGTCGATCACCTTTCCCTCGCGGTCCACCAGCACGGTGAAGGGGATGCTGCTGACGCCATACTCCTGCGCTGCGGCGTTGTTCCAGAAGCCAAGGTCGCTCACGTGCTGCCAGGGAAGTCCGTCCTGCTGGATGGCGGCCACCCACGCCTCCTTGGTGCGGTCCAGGCTCACCCCGAGGATCTCGAATCCTTTGCCATGGAAGCGGTCGTAGACCTTCTTCACGTTGGGGTTCTCCATGCGGCAGGGTTTGCACCAGCTGGCCCAGAAGTCGATGAGGACCACCTTGCCGCGCAGGTCGCTCAGCTTGACGGTGCGCCCGTCTGGTGTCTGCTGGGCGATCTCGGGGGCCATGCTGCCCACGGGGATGAGGTTGCTCAGGCGCTGCATCTCGGCCTCCTGCTGCTTCATGGCCTGTGCCTGTTTCTCCATGCGGTCCACCTGGTCCCGGAACGCGGTGAAGAAGCCGGAGCGGGCCATGGGGCCGCGGAGTTGATCCCGGACCAGCTTGTAGGCATCCATGTCCTGCTGCATCTTGAGCTTGCTCACGGCGCTCAACTGAAGGGGCGAGCCTGGATGTCCGTTGATGGCGTCCTTGCAGAGGGTGTAGTACGCGTTGTTCACCTCGTTGAGCAGGCTCACCGTGGTGCTGTCGCCAGCGCCCTGGGCCATCAGCTTGCGGAGCGAATCAATGCGCTGCTCGTGCACCGTGGCGGCGCGGTAGAACGCGTGCAGGTCCTCGGTGTGCTTCGAGCCGTTCAACGCCGAGGGCCGGTCCAGTTCACCGGCCCTGGCCTGCACGCTCAGGGTTTCAGCGCTGTCCAGTGCGATGATCAACGCATCGCGATCGTCAAGTGCGATGCGGTAAAAATCCAGCGGAAGGGCCGGCACATGCAGCGTGCCCTTGCCGTCGGCGGAGAGCACCACCGAGTCCACGCGGACCGGTCTGTTGTTCTCGAAGCGGTCGAAGAACACGGTGCGGCCACCCGCGCCTTCGATGGCCAGATCGATGGAGCGGCCACCACCACCGCCGGAGCAGGCGGCGAGCGCGAGGACGAGGATGGGAAGGGAGGAATGGCGGAACATGCGGTTCATCACGAAAGGGGTCAGGAGGTCGGTTCACGTTCAAGCAGCTCGCGCACCACGGTGCTGGCCGACCGGGGATCGGCCTTGCCCTTGGTCGCCTTCATCACTTCACCCATGAAGAGGCCGAGGAGGCCCTTGTTGCCCTTGCGGTAGGCCTCCACCTTGTCGGGGTATCGCTCCATGGCCTGCCGCATGGCCGACTCCACGGCGCTGTCATCGCGCTGCTGGAGCAGGTCGTGGGCTTCGGCCAGGCGGTGCGTCGTCGTGTCCGGCCGGTCGAGCATCAGGGGGAAGAGCCGCTGGGAGGCCGTGCTGTGGCTCACCTGCCCACCGTCGATCAGGGCGATGAGCTCGGCGATGCGATGGGGCGGCAGGGGGAACGCGTCGATGCCTTGACCCTGGGCGTTGCACCAGGCGCGCACATCGCCCATCATCCAATTGGCCGCGGCCTTGGTGTTGGGGCAGGAGGCCAGCACCTCCTCGAAGTAGAGGGCGGTGGCCTTGTCGTCGGTGAGCACGCCGGCGTCGTAGGCGCTGAGCCCCAGCTCGCCGGTGTAGCGCGCCCGCAGTTCGCGGGGCAGTGGGGGCATGGCCGCACGCACCCGCTCCCGGTGTTCCTGGGTCACCCGCAGGGGGGCCAGATCGGGCTCGGGGAAGTACCGGTAGTCATGTGCCAGCTCCTTGCTCCGCAGGCCGGCGGTGACACCACGGGCCGCATCGAAGGTGCGCGTCTCCATGTGGATGGTGCCGCCGGCGTCCAGCACCTCGCTCTGCCGCTGGGCCTCGTGCTCGATGGCGCGCATCACGTTGCGGAAGCTGTTGAGGTTCTTCACCTCGCAACGCGTGCCGAAGGTGGTCGCGCCCTTCGGACGAACGCTGATGTTGGCATCGCAGCGCAGGCTGCCCTCCTCCATGTTGCCATCGCAGATGTCCAGATAGCGCACCAGCCGGCGGATCTCCACCAGATAGTCATAGGCCTCCTGCGCGCTGCGGATGTCGGGCTCGCTCACGATCTCCACCAGCGGCACCCCCGCCCGGTTCAGGTCCACCAGCGTGTTGAAGGGGTCCACATCATGGATGCTCTTACCGGCATCCTCCTCCATGTGGATGCGGGTGATCCCGATCCGCTTCTCACCGCCCTCGACCGGGATCATCACATGGCCCTGGGTGCAGATCGGCGTGGTGTCCTGCGTGATCTGGTAGCCCTTGGGGAGGTCGGGGTAGAAGTAGTTCTTGCGGGCGAAGTGCATGCGCTCCGCGATGGTGCATCCGGTGGCGAGGCCCAGGCGGATGGCATGGTCCACCACCGCGCGGTTGAGCACCGGAAGGGTGCCGGGATGGCCCAGGGTCACCACGCTCACGTTGGTGTTGGGGTGGTCGCCGTAGGCGTTGGCATCGCTGCTGTACGCCTTGCTGGCCGTGAGCAGCTGGGCGTGCACCTCCAGGCCCACCACGAGCTCGTAGCGTTCGCTCCAGTGCGGGGCGCCGGTGGGGAGGCTGTCCTTGCGGTCCATCAGCTGCCGGCGATCAATTCACGCATGATGAGGGTGAGCTTGGGCTCGGCGCCTTCGGCCACGCGCTGCACCATCTCGTGGGTGGTCTTCTCGATGCGTCCCTTCACGCCCATGTCGGTGATCACGCTCATGGCGAAACAGGGCAGGCCCATGTGGCGTGCGGCGATCACCTCCGGAACGGTGCTCATGCCCACGGCGTCGCCGCCGATGACGCGCACGTAGTGGTACTCGGCCGGGGTCTCCAGGGTGGGCCCGGTGAGGCCCACGTAGCAGCCCTCGCGCAGCGCGATCCCGTGGGCTTCGGCGATGGCCCTGGCGCGGGCGATCAGGTTGCGATCGTACGGTTCGCTCATGTCCGGGAAGCGCGTGCCCAGCGCATCCAGGTTGGGCCCGATGAGGGGGTTGGGGAAGAGGCAGATGTGGTCGTTCAGCACCATCAGGTCGCCGACCTCGAAGTCGGGGTTCACGCCCCCGCAGGCATTGCTGACGAAGAGCCGACGGATGCCGAGCTGCTTGAACACCCGCACAGGGAGCACCACTTCGGGCATGCTCCATCCTTCGTAGAAGTGGAAACGGCCCTGCATGGCCACCACGGGTTTGCCGCCCAGCGTGCCGAAGAGCAGGCGGCCGGGGTGGCCCTGCACGGTGCTCACCGGGAACTCGGGGATCTCGCCGTAGGGGATGCTGTGCGCCACCTGGATCTCGCGCCCCAGGCCGCTGAGGCCGGTGCCGAGGATGATGCCGGTCTCCGGCACGAAGCCGCCGGTGGCCTTCTTCAGGTGGTCAGCGATGCGCTGGATGCGTTCCAACATGGCGGCGGAGCAGCTCGGCGAAGCGTTCGGGTTCGTTGAGGATCACGGTCCGCATGCCGATCGTGGCCAGGGGAAGGCCCTGAAGGGGACCGCCGGGGATCAGCGGCCTCAGCCGGACGGCGTCCTTCTCCGTGGTGATCAGCAGGTTCGGAGCGGGCGCGAAGGTATCGAATCGCCTCGCCAGCCGGGCCAGGTCGCTGGCCGTGAAGGCATGGTGATCGGGGAAGGCGATGTGCTCCACCGGACCGAACAAGCTCCGCACATGCTTCACGAAGGGCTCCGGCCGGGCGATGCCGGTGACCACCAGCGCACCGGTCCGTAGCCCGTGCGGGCGGTCCAACGCATGGCCGTCCAGCGCGCGCGGCGGCTCGTAGGCGATCCCCGCGAAGAACAGCTCCTGGTCGGGCCGCAGGTGGAGGCGCTTCCGCCACACCGCCTGCTCATCCGCCGCGGGCCGTTCCATGCATTTGGTCACCACCACGATCTGCGTCGATCGGGCCCGCGAGCGCAGGTCGCGCAGGGTGCCCACCGGCACGAGGGCATCGTCACAATAGGGCCGCTGCGCCGTGGTGAGCAGGACGTTCATCCCGGCGTCCAGCCTCCGGTGCTGCAGGGCATCGTCCAGCACCACGGCCTTCACGCCGGGCACCTGCGCCTGGATCTCCCCGATGGCCCGCACCCGGTCCGCCCCTACGAACACGCGGACATCGGGGAACTTCCGCTTCACCTGGAGGGGTTCGTCCCCGCTTTGGGCCGCGGTCTGGTCAGCGTGCACCTCATGGATGTCGGTGCCGCGGCGGCCGTAGCCCCGGCTCAGTGTGGCGAGCGGGCGCTGGTCCTCCAGGGTGCGCAGGACCAGTTCCAGCATGGGGGTCTTGCCCGTTCCGCCCAGCGCGAGGTTGCCGATGGCGATCGTGGGGACCGTGGGGCGCACGCTCCGCAGCAGTCCCCGGTCGTAGAGCGCGTGGCGCAAGCGGAGGGCCGCGGCAACAGGCCAGGCGAGCGGGGTGAGCAGGAGGCGGAAAGGGTCCATGGTTACTTTGCTGCGGACCCGCCCCAGCGGGAACGCCAAAGATGAAGATCAAGCAACTCACCGGCGCACTGGAGGCCTGGGCCCCCCGCTCCCTCCAGGAGGAATACGACAACAGCGGCCTTCACGTCGGTGATCCCGAGGCGGATGTGAACGCCGCGCTGGTCTGCCTCGATTGCACCGAGCAGGTCGTGGAGGAAGCTGCGGCCAAGGGCTGCGGGTTGATCATCAGCCACCATCCGGTGATCTTCCGCGGGTTGAAGAGCCTGGTGCCGCGCGGTCCGGTGGAACGCACGGTGTTGGCCGCCATCCGACGGGACATCGCGCTCTACGCCATCCACACCAACCTGGACAACGTGATCGATGGGGTGAACGGCGAGATCGCCGACGCGCTCGGTCTGGGACATCGGCGGGTGCTGCTGCCCAGACCCGATCAGTTGAGCAAGCTGGTCGTCTTTGTGCCGCATGCGCACGCCGAGGCGGTCCGTGCTGCCCTGTTCCGGGCCGGAGCCGGCCGCATCGGGGCATACGACGAGTGCAGCTTCAACCTGGAGGGGCAGGGCACCTTCAGGCCGGGGGAGGGTAGCAACGCCTTCGTGGGAGAGCGCGGTTCAAGACACCATGAGCCGGAGACCCGGGTGGAGGTGGTGCTGCCACGCACGGCCGAGGAGGAGGTGGTGGCCGCCATGAAGGCCGCGCATCCGTACGAGGAGGTGGCCTTCGACCTGGTCCCGCTGGGCAATCCGCACCCCGCTATCGGCAGTGGCCTGCTGGGCGAATGGGAGCGGGCCATGGACGAGCGGGACTTCCTGGCCCACATCAAGGAGGTCTTCGGGCAGCGCGTTGTGCGCCACTCGCCGGTCGCCGGGCTGCCGATCCGCCGCGTGGCGCTCTGCGGGGGTGCGGGGGCATTCCTCATCGGCCGGGCGCTGGCCGCCGGTGCCGATGCGTTCATCACCGCAGACCTCAAGTACCACGACTATTTCCAAGCGGACGGGCGGGTGCTGCTGGCCGACGTGGGGCACTACGGCAGCGAGCAGTTCACCATGCGGCTGATCCAGCGCAGGTTAGGGGAAGTTTTCCCTACCTTTGCGGTCCGTTTGACGGAAACCGTCACCGATCCCATCCACTATTCCTGAACATGGCCAAGACCGACGTGAAGACCGCGGCGAAGAGCGAGGGCACGGCCGCCGTGAAGAACGGCGCCGCCCGGGCACCCCATGCCGCCGGCAAGGCGGAGATCACCGTCGCCGAGAAGCTGGTGGACCTGTACCGCATGCAGGTCATCGACGCCCAGGTGGACCGCATCCGCACCCAGCGCGGCGAACTGCCGCTGGAAGTGCAGGACCTGGAGGATGAGGTGGCCGGTCTGAACACCCGCCTGTCCAAGCTCGAGGAGGAGCTGAAGGAGCTGGAGAACAACGTGGCGGACCGCCAGAATATGATCAAGGACGCCAAGGCGTCGATCAAGAAGTACGAGGCGCAGCAGAGCAAGGTGCGCAACAACCGCGAGTACGACAGCCTCAGCAAGGAGATCGAGTTCCAGAACCTGGAGATCCAGCTGGCCGAGAAGCGCATCAAGGAGACCAAGGCGCAGATCGATGCCAAGAAACTGGTGGTGGAGGAGAGCGCCAGCCTGGTGAAGGAGCGCCAGAAGGACCTGGATCACAAGAAGAAGGAGCTCGACGACATCATCGCCGAGACCGAAAAGGACGAGAAGGCCCTGCTGAAGAAAGCCGCTGAGGTGGCCGGCCATGTGGAGGAGCGGTTGCTCAGTGCCTACCGCCGCATCCGGGGCAACGCCCGCAACGGGTTGGCGGTGGTGGCCGTGGAGCGCGGCAGCTGCGGGGGGTGCTTCAACAGCATCCCGCCCCAGCGCCAGTTGGACATCAGCAGCCACAAGAAGATCATCGTATGCGAGCACTGCGGCCGCATCCTCGTGGATGACTACGTGGTGGAGCGCGTGAAGGGCGAGCAGTAAGCCCGAACGAAACGTTCATCAAAGGGCTGCCTCCAGGGGCGGCCCTTCATCGTTCCGCTCAGGGCCTGAACGCCACGGTGAACAGGGCCCGGTAGACCGTCAGCTCCTCCCGCACAGGGTCCACCAGCGTGGGATCGTACATGCTATATCCACCGGTACTACGGTCGTAGGCCAGGGCCAGGTCGAAGGAAAGCCGGGTGCCACGGAAGCCACCTCCCAGCGAATACCGGGTGCGGCCATCGCCGTGCCGGAGGTCGCCCGCAGCGAAGGGATCGGTCCAGTACGCGAAGCCACCCCGCAGGAAGGCCGGTCCCAGGCGCCATTCCGTGCCTACGCGGAACGCGTGCACGCCCTTCACCACCTGCTGGATGGTGCGGTTCTCGAAGGCGAAGTCGTAGCTGTCCGAAAGGGCGTTCGCCCGACGCAGGCGCGTGGCCCGCTGGTCACTGTACTCGTAATCCGCGCTCACCGCACCGCTTCGTCCCACGATACCCGCCACGGAGAGCAGGGCGCGCCAGGGGCCCTGAACCCGGTACTGGAAGCTGCCATCGGGACTGTCGTACGCATAGCTGTCGCCGGCCCGGAAATGGGTGGTCATCGTGGTGCTGTACACGTCGGTCATCCAGAAGTAGGAGGGGCTGTGCACCGAGGCTCCGATGCGTAGATGGTCGCCAACGCGCCCCAGCACGCCGAACTTCAGGTCCACACCACTGCCGCGCATCACCAGCCGCTCCTCGTAGGTGAAGCGGTCCAGCGAGTCCGTGGCCGCCAGCATGGTCTCGGAATGGGTGGTGAGCCGCTCATACCGGGTGCCGAGGATGCCCAGGGCTCCGCCGATGAAGATGCGGTCGTCCAGCCCTGCGGAATAGTAGAAGGACGTGTTGCTGTTGGCCCCTGCCGTGCTGATGGCATGGTCCTGTCGGGTGGGGCCCAGGCCCGAACCGCCGCCGTAGATCTGGTAGGCCGCGGGGTCGCCGGCCAGGGTGTCGATGGCGAAGGTCTGCCACGCCAGGTCCGCGGTGAACGGATACCCACCGGCCAGCGCGTCGTACCGCGTGCCATTGGCCTCGTTGACGAATTGCTGCAACAAGGTGGAGGACACGTTCTCACCCCGTACCGCGCGTTCCCAGTGGTGCGTGGCGGTGCGGTCGAAGACCACACCGAAGCTGCGGCTCTTCCATCGGCTTTCGTCCTTCGTGGCGTGCAGGGCCATGGCCAGGTTGCTGAAGTGTGCCCGCTGGTCGGTGTTGGAGGTGCTCGTTCCGAGCAGACTTCCCCGGGCGTCATTCACTTCCAGGGCCGGCGTGGCGGAGAACTCGCTGGTCGAGTAGAGCGCCATGCCGGCCGGGTTGGCCCACAGAGCGCCGGGGTCGGCGCCCAGCGCCCCGAAGGCGCCGCCCAGGCCCAGACTGCGGGCGGTGCCTTCCGGACGCATGGAGACGATGCGCAGGGCGTCATCCTCGTTCTGAGCAGTTGCCGGGACTGAGACGAGCAGGACCAGCGCGACAAGGACCGACCGTTGCGGCCGGATGCCGCGGGCGGAAGCAAGGCTTCTCATGGGTCAGCGACGTCCGCCGCCCGAGCGGGACGGTGCAGGTGAGGAGAAGCCACCACCGCGTGTACCCCGCTCCATGCCGCCACGGGAGGGGGAGGGTTCCATGGACGGCCGCGCGGGCCGGCTGGTCGGTTCCTGACGACCGCCCCGGCCGGCGGGGTCGATGCGCGATGGGCGGTCCGTGCCGCTCGGACGGCTTTGCGGACGCGCGCTCGGCTCGGCCGGAACGGTCCTCGTCGGCCGGTGTTCAAGGCGGGCACGTTGTTCAGGCTGTCCGCGCAGCCCCACAGGATTGTACACCGGGGCGCGGTTCCCACCGGCGATCGTGCCGCCACCCCCCATGCTTCCGCGATGGGCCACCACACTGCGATGGCTGCCGGTACCGTCCCAGATGACCACGGGCTGATAGCAGCCCCAACAGTTGCCATAATAGCCGGTGTAGGGCCCCCAGCCGTTGTTCCAACCGTACGGGGAGCAGCTCCAGCAGGAGCCCCAGCCGTTGTTCCAGCCCCATCCGCTATTCCAGCCCCATCCGCTGTTCCATCCCCAGGCCCCATAGCCGCTCTGCCAGCTGTTGTTCCAATAGGGGTCGTTCCAGCCCGGCGAACCCCAGCCGGTCCCCATGCCCATGCCCCAGCCGTTGCCCCAGGTGCCCATCCCCACGCCCATGCCGAAGCCGAAACGCCCGTAGTTGTAGTAGTACGGGTCATTGTAGGTCATGTCGTAGTAGTTCCGCGGGTCCGTGTAGCGCTGGCTCTCGGCGGCGTTGTAGTAGTCCGCTTCTTCGCTCTTCGACTGCCCCGCTGCGGCAGCAGGCGCGGGCTCCTCGGTAGGTGCGGCGGCCACGATGACGGGGGTGCTGGACGGCCGATCATACACGCCGTCGTGCGTGGCCGCGGTGTCCAAGGCGCCGCTGCAGGCCTGCAGCAAAAGGGCGGTCAGCAGGGCCGTTGGGGCTGTGCGGAGGGGCTGAAGGGGTCGGTCCATGGTGCTGGGATAACGCCTGGGAGGGCGGCTTCGTTGTGTACTTTTGGCCGCCTCGTATGCATCAAAAATAATACCACCCGGCGGCCCTCATGGCGGATATCCTGACGAAGCGTGCGGACGACCACGCCCAATGGTACAATGACCTGGTGCTGAAGGCCGATATGGCCGAGCACAGCGACGTGCGCGGCTGCATGGTGATCAAGCCCCACGGCTACGCCATCTGGGAGAAGATGCAGCGGGCCCTGGACGGCATGTTCAAGGAGACCGGGCACGTCAATGCCTACTTCCCGCTCTTCATTCCCAAGAGCTACCTGGCCAAGGAGGCCAGCCACGTGGAGGGCTTCGCCAAGGAATGCGCCGTGGTGACGCACTACCGCCTGAAGAGCGACCCCGTGCACGGTGTGGTGGTGGACCCCGAAGCCAAGCTGGAGGAGGAGCTCATCGTGCGCCCCACCAGTGAGACCATCATCTGGAACACCTACCGGGGCTGGATCAAGAGCTACCGCGACCTGCCGCTGCTGATCAACCAGTGGGCCAATGTGGTGCGTTGGGAGATGCGGACGCGCCTGTTCCTGCGCACGGCCGAGTTCCTCTGGCAGGAGGGCCACACGGCCCACGCCACCAAGCAGGAGGCGATCGAGGAGACCGAGCGCATGCTGGAGGTCTATCGGCGCTTCGCCGAGGAGTGGCTGGCCATGCCGGTGATCAAGGGCGTGAAGACCGCCAGTGAGCGCTTCGCAGGGGCGGAGGAGACCTACTGCATCGAGGCCATGATGCAGGACGGCAAGGCGCTGCAGGCGGGCACTTCCCACTTCCTGGGCCAGAACTTCGCCAAGGCCTTCGATGTGCTGTTCACCAACAAGGAGAACAAGCAGGAGCATGTGTGGGCCACCAGCTGGGGTGTAAGCACACGGTTGATGGGCGCGCTGATCATGACCCACAGCGACGACAACGGCCTGGTGCTTCCTCCGAAGCTCGCCCCCGTCCAGGTGGTCATCGTGCCGATCGCCAAGAGCGCCGAGCAACTGAACGCGATCGGCGCGTTCGTGGCACCCATGATCGCGGCGATGCGCGCCAAGGGCATCACCGTGAAGTTCGACGACGACGACACGAAGAAGCCCGGCTGGAAATTCGCCGAGCATGAGCTCAAGGGGGTTCCGGTGCGCATCGCGGTGGGCCCGAGGGACATGGAGAACGGCACGGTGGAGGTGGCCCGGAGGGATACGCTGGAGAAGCAGGTGATGCAGACCACGGACCTGGCCGAGAAGGTGGACCATCTGCTTGCGCACATCCAGGACAACCTCTACCAGAAGGCGCTCGCCATGCGGGAGCGCTACACCCGGGCGGTGGACACCTACGAGGAGTTCAAGGCGGCCATCGAGCAGGGCGGGTTCATCTTGGCGCATTGGGATGGTACCGCCGAGACCGAGGAACGGATCAAGGACGAGACCAAGGCGACCATCCGCTGCATCCCGATGGACGGGGAGGCGGCCCCGGGCGCCTGCATGGTCACCGGTCGCCCCAGCAACCGACGCGTGCTCTTCGCCCGAGCCTACTGATGAGCCCAAGGAGAACCACCCCGCCCCCTGCGCCGGCCGCACCTGACCCGCGCGCCTTGATCCTCCGCATGCTGCAGCACAAGAGCGGCATGAAGCAGGATGTCTATCACCGCATCCTGACCCTCTTTCGTGAGCTGAAGGAGGTGCTGCAGGAGGTGGCCGATGACCTTGAGCACGAAATGCTCCAGCAGGACAAGCGGGTGAGCGTGCAGTACCGGGACAAGGGTGAGATGACCTGTGAGCTGAAGGTGGCCGGTGACACGGTGATCTTCCACATGCACACCAACGTCTTCAGGCTGGACCAGGGGCACAGCCTCTGGAAGACAAGCTACCTGGAGGAGGATGAGCAGCGCGGTTATTTCGGCGTCATCAACGTCTACAATTTCCTGAGCGACTCCTTCAAGTACAACCGCGAGCGTGACCTGGGCTACCTCGTCAGCCGCCTCTTCCTGAACAAGGACGGCCACTTCTTCGTGCAGGGCAAGCGCCAGCTCGGGTTCCTGTACAACGACCTGGCGGGCAATCGCATGGACCGGGAGGTGTTGAAGCAGGTGGTCTATTCCACGATCATCTATGTGCTGGACTTCGACCTCCTGACCCCGCCTTACGACCAGGTGAACCAGGTGACGGTGAGCGAGATGAACGAGATCAACGCGGGTCTTCAGTTGTCCACCGGCAAGCGGCTTGGCTTCCGGTTCCAAGCGGATGTGGACGACCTCACCTGATCTTGCACAGATCGGAGCATGTCTTATCTTTGCCCGCCCTTTCGGAGCCCTTTCCGATCGGTTGACATCGTGGCCCGTTCGTCTAGGGGTTAGGACGCGTCCCTTTCACGGATGAAACAGGGGTTCGATTCCCCTACGGGCTACCTAGGACCCCGGTTAATGACCTGTATAACAGGAAGTTAGCTGGGGTCCGTTCTTTTTGCGTGGTCGCAGAGGTTGTCGGTTTTCCCGATTCGCGCGCACCCTACTGACCCGCGCCACCCCTGTCCCCACGGGATATCCACTTGAATCCCGTGCCTGCGGCTGGCCTTGTTCAGCAGCAGGTCGCAGGCATCGTGCCGGGGTTCCGTCTAGCCTATATTATGTAGGCGATTGGAGTTCATGGAACAAGTAAGGACCTCTAATACTCAAAAGCCTGCGGCACGTATAAGGCTATCCGCTGCCCTCCTTAGCGAATCACGTTGGTGGGCTCTATGCAGTGAGTCCATTTGATATTTAAGGTACTCAATCCTGAATTCTTCTTCTGATCTAGTTAAGGCGGTATCTTTCGTATCTACGAAACGTTTATCGAATAGTCCATAGACCGTTACCATACTAATTTGCATTGGTTCGATTCCATTGCAGTATATCCTTGCAATCGCTCTACCTGTTTTTCGAGCACCATTGTTGCCGTTATATGTGGCGTTACCTTCTAACAGAATGATGTTATTCTCTGCCATAGCAGCAAGGCCAGATTTTGGTATTTTCCAAACAAAAACAGGGTCAGTATTGGTATTAAAATGTTTGATCATTTCATTCTCAACCATATTCACTACACTTTTATCATCGCAGGATGTCGTGCCGCATGACGCCATATTGATTCCGAAGGCAACGATCAACAGCGGCCGAACAGGATGGGTCGTTTTCATGGTCATGGGCTAAGGTCGTGGAGGTTGATGAACCGCAGCAGACGTTCGTAACGGTCCCCGGTGGTGAAGGGAACGGCAGCGGCGATCGCGTCGCCGTCGTCGAATAGCTCGACCTTCACAAAGTAAGACCCTATCGCGTAGAAGTTGCTCCGGCCTTGGGTGTCAAACGCCCCGGTGAGATATTCCCCGTGCTGCCATAGGGAGGTCGCGCGACCGTCCATCTTCAAGGCGTTGAACCCATTATGGGCACCGGGTGATCCCGCGCCGCGTCGAGCGCAACCTCCGCAACGTTGCGCTCGTATCTTTGACGCTTGTCCGTCAAGGACTTGCCTTCCGAGCGGGGATCGTTGTCCCTGCGGGAGGCGGTCTTCGGACCGCATGCGCATGAAGGAGTTCAAGAGGATGGGATGGGGGCTGCTCGCCACCGTTGTGCTGCTTACGGGATGCGTCGGAGGGCGCAGGAACATCAACTACCTGCAGGACGGATCGATGACCCCGGGGGCGGCCAAGCTGTTCGAGAACCGCAAGTTCGAATACCGCATCCAGGTGAACGATGTGCTGAGCATCCGTGTACTGGGGCTCGATGAGGCCACCCACCGCTTCTTCAATGTGGAGAGCCAGAACGGGTTCCAGGGGGTGAACGACGCGGCGCTGTACGTGAACGGCTTCTCCGTGGACAAGAACGGGCAGGTGCAGCTGCCCACGGTGGGGCGCATCAAGGTGCAGGGCCTCACGGTCGGCGAGGCGCAGGACCTGGTGCAGCGCAAGATCAACGAGTATTTCACGAACGCCACGGTGATCCTGAAGCTGGTGAGCTTCCGGATCAGCGTCCTGGGCGATGTGCGCAACCCGGGCATGTACTTCATCTACAACAACCAGATCACCATCCTGGATGCGCTGGCCATGGCCGGCGGCCCCAACGAGTACGGGGACAAGAGCAAGGTGACCCTGATGCGCCAGAGCGACCGGGGTGTGCAGGCCCTGTATGTCGACCTTTCAGGCACCGAGGTCCTGGCCAGTGAGTACTACTACCTGCTCCCGAACGACGTGGTGTACGTGCCCACGTTGAAGGCCCGCGCCGGGCGGATGAACCTGGAGCTGCTGTCGGTGCTCTTCGGCGCGATCAGCGCCCTGGCCCTGGTGGCCAACGTGTTCATCCTCAACCAGAACAACAACTGATGGCGGCACAGACCGGTACGGGGGACACCATCGACCTGCGGGCCATCTTCAGGAAGATCGCGGCCAAGTGGTGGCTGTTCCTGATCACCCTCACGCTGTCGGGTGCCGCAGCGGTCGCCTACCTCAAGACCACCCCGAAGCAGTTCCTGGTCAGCGCCACCATGCTGATGGGGGAGAAGAGCCGCAACAGTTTCGGAGGCGGACAGGACGAGTTCCTCAAGGGGATGTCCTTCCTGCGCAGCGGTGGCGACATCGAGGACCACATCGCGATCCTGACCTCGAGGTCGAACGTGGAGAAGACGCTCAAACGCCTCGATTTCGGCATCTCCTTCTATGAGGAGCGCCGGTTCCTGAAGCAGGAGCGCTATGACTATCCGCCGTTCAAGATCACCCTCGACACGGCCTCCCTGCAGATCACCGGGATCCCCATCCATGTGTCGGTGGACCTGGCGGCCGGCACCTATCGGGTGAGCGCGAAAGGGAAGAACGTGCGCTTGTACAACGTGAAGCGCCAGGAGGTGGTGAGCGAGTACCTGGAACTGGTGGACCTCGACCAGACGGCCAAGGTGGGCGAACCTTTCGTGGGGGACAAGCTCAGCTTCAAGATCGAGTTCCCCGAGGACCGGCGCTATGATCCGGAGAGCGACTACTACTTCTACATCAACAGCCTGGAGGGCCTGACCAAGCTCTACAAGGGCATCACCTTCGCCGAGCCGGCCAGCGACAACAGCAACATCGTGCAGCTGAGCGTGGTGGGCGAGGTGGTGAGCAAGGAACGGAACTACCTGAACAAGCTGATGGAGACCTACATCGAGGGCGAGCTGTACAAGCAGCAGCAGAAGGGTCTCAAGACGATCAATTTCATCGACAACCAGATCGGCACGGTGAGCGACTCGCTGCGGCAGGTGGAGAGCAGCATGGAGAGCTTCCGGGGCAGCAGCGGCGGCATGATGAGCGCGGGCACCACCAGCGACGCACTGTTCCAGGAGCGTTCGCGCCTGGAGGACGAGCGCAGTGCCGTGACACAGAAGCGCCAGTACTGCCTCACCATCCTCAGCAAGCTGCGGAGCGCCGAGGACTTCCGCAATGTGGCGGCCCCCTCGAGCTCGGGCATCGACGACCCGGTGCTCAACAACCTGGTGATCCAGCTCACGCAGCTGTACGCGGACCTCGCGGCGCAGAACCTGAGCACCGTGCGCAGCAACCCGACCATCATCGCGATGGAGCGGAAGATCCAGAACATCAAGAGCTCGCTGATCGAGACGGCGGAGGGGCTGGTGAGCCAGGCCGACATCAGCATCGCCGAACTGAACCGGCGCCTGGGCTCGATCAACTACCAGTTCAACCAGCTGCCCGAGAACGAGCGCCGCCTGGTGAACATCGAGCGGAAGTTCAAGCTGAGCGACAACCTCTACAACTACCTGATGGAGAAGCGCGCCGAGGCGGGCATCGCCATCGCCAGCGACCAGGTGGACAAGAACGTGGTCGACGACGCGCGCATGAGCGGGTTCGGTCCGGTGGCGCCGGACAAGAAGACCGTGCTGGGCGGTGCCATGATGCTGGGGCTGCTCCTTCCGCTGGGTTTCATCCTGGTCCGCGACTTCCTCAACGACCGCATCGAGCATCTGGACGAGCTCAAGCGGGTGAGCCCGATCCCTGTTCTGGCCACCATCCCGGGCGGGAAGCGCAAGCGCGTGCTACCCAGCGAGCCGAAGTCGCTGCTGGCAGAGTCGTTCCGCACGGCCCGCATCAACCTGCAGTACCTCAATGCCAACGCGGCCAGGCAGGTGATCGGGTTCACCTCCAGCACCAGCGGGGAGGGCAAGACCTTCTGTGCCGTGAACCTGGCGAGCGTGATGGCCATGAGCGGGCAGCGCACGCTGATCATCGACGCGGACATGCGGCGGCCGCGCCTGGAGGAGACCCTCGAGCTGACGGCCGGCCAGGGATTGAGCAACTACCTGATCGGCGAGTGCCAGCTGGGCGACATCATCCGGCGCAGCGACATCGAGGGCCTGGACGTGATCACCGCCGGCCCCGTGCCGCCCAATCCGCTCGAACTTGTGGAGATGCCCCGCATGGCCGAGCTTTTCCAGCAGCTGCGCGGCCGGTACGACCAGATCATCGTCGATGCCTCCCCGATGGGCCTGGTGAGCGAGTACGTGATCCTGGCTCGCCACATCGACGTCACGCTCTACGTGGTGCGGCAGAACCGGACACACCGCAAGGCTCTCCGCATCATCAACGAGATGTACGCGGAGAAGAAGGTGGGCCGGATCGACCTGCTGCTCAACGATGTGAAGGCCGGCGAGGGCTACGGCGACGGTTACGGGTACTACACCAAATAGGCCCGCCGGACGCATGCTGCGCACCGAGGGGTTCCGCAAGTACCTGGGCAACACCTCCTGGCTCTTCGGCGAGCAGGTGGTCCGGCTCGTGGTCGTGCTCGTCACCGGCATCTATGTGGCCCGCTACCTGGGCGATGCCCTCTTCGGCCAGCTGAACTACGCCACAGGCTTCGTGGGCATGTTCTTCGCGCTGAGCGCCATGGGCGTCGACCAGATCATCGTGCGCGACCTGGTGCAGCGACCCGAACGGCGTGATGAGCTGCTCGGTACCGCCGCCTTCATCAAGCTCGTGGGTTCGGTGCTGCTGCTCGCCGTGGTGCTGGCCGCGAGCTTCATCAAGGGGATGGACGCCCTTACGGCCACGCTGGTGTTGGTCATCGCCGGCGCCGAGCTGCTGCGTCCGTTCAGCGTGATCGAGCATCACTTCATGGCCCGGGTGGATGCCAGGAGCTCCGTGCGGGTCCAGTTCGCGCAGGTGCTGCTCAGCGCGGTGTTCAAGCTCTCCCTCATCGCCCTTCAGGCTCCCTTGATCTGGTTCGCCTGGGTGTATGTGCTGGAGACCTTCGTGCTCGCTGTGGGATATTCACTGGCCCTGGCCCGGGACGGCGGAAGCTGGAGGACCTGGAAGGTGTCCGCTCCCACCCTCCGCTACCTGGTGAGCGAGAGCTGGCCCATGCTGGTGTACGGCGTCGCCCTGTACATCCAGGCCAAGATCGACCAGGTGATGATCGGGGACATGCTGGCCTCCACCATGGGGCAGGAGGCGGCCTACGCCGAGGTGGGCCAGTACTCCGTGGCACTGAAGATGATCGAGGCCATGGGCTTCCTGCCTGTGATCGTGCAGAAAAGCCTGGCCCCGGCCATCACGCGGGCAAAGGTGCAGGACCCGGCCTTGTACGCGGACCGCCTGCTGAACCAGTACCGGTTGATGTTCCTGATGTTCCTGGTGACCTCCGTGCCGTTGTACTTCCTGGCGAAGCCCCTGATCGTGTGGTTGTACGGGGAGGCCTTCGCACCGGCGGGCACGCTGTTGTCGCTCTTCGCCATCCGCCTGTTCTTCACGAACATGGGGGTCGCCAAGGCGAGCTTCATCACCAACGAGGGCCTGTTCCGGTACTCGTTGCTCACGGCCTTGGTAGGGGCCGGCCTCAACATCGCCATCAACTATTTCCTGATCCCTCCGTTCAAGTCCATCGGCGCGATCTGGGCCACGATCGGTTCGTTCCTGGTCAGCATCTTCCTCCTGGACCTGCTGTTCCCCCGCACCCGGGTGAACTTCCGTTGGATGGTGCAGGGCATGGCCACCTTCTGGCGGTTCCACCGCGCCACCTGAGCCCATGGACCGCCACCTGGTTCCCATCAGACCGAAGCTGTTCGCCGAGCGTTCCTGCCCGAGGTGCGGTGCAGGTGAGCCTGAGGCGCTCGGCGTGGTGGTGCCTGGCGTGCACGTGCTGGGCGATTATCGCTGCCGGTCCTGCGGGTACACCTTCCTGCACGACCTTCCCGTGGGCTTCGCTGTCGACCACGATGTGGCCATCGGGCGGGAGGACGGAACGCTCCATGATGCGAAGGGGGCGGAGGAGTGGGTGTGGGGCCCCTTGTTGGAGGGATTCAGGAGCCCTTCGGACCGCGAGCTGCGCATCGAACGGCGTGTCCTGCGTCCTGGGAAGCGTGTGGTGATCCTCAACACCCTGGATTTCCTCTACGGCCACGTACTGCTGAAGCTGTGGAACGCGCAGCACTATCTGGACACGAACAAGGACCTCGGCCTGGTGCTCATCCTGCCGAAGAGCTTCTCCTGGATGGTGCCCGAGGGCACCGCTGAGGTGTGGGAGGTGGACCTGCGGTTGAGCGAGGCACATGGATGGTACCGGTCCATCGACCGCTTCGTGCAGGAACGCCTGGGCGACTACGACGAGGTGTACTTCGGCAAGGGCTATGCCCACCCGGACAAGAGCACGATCGACATCGAGCGGTTCTGCGGGGTGGCGCCCTTCGATCCGGACCGGTTCGATACGGCCCCGCGACACATCACCTTCGTTCTGCGGGACGATCGGCTCTGGTACCGGTCGAGGATGATGCGCTACGCTCATCGGGTGCTCCGTCGCCTGGGCCTTCAGCATGCCGCCGGTCCCTTCTTCGTGGCGGATCAGGAGCGCATGGCCAGAGCGTCACTTCGGCGCATCCGGTCGCGCTATCCCGATGTGCAGGCCACCTTCGTGGGGCTTGGCGATCCCGCCGCGGAGCGTGAGGGGGTGAAGGACCTGCGCACCCGGCGCATGACGGTCGAGGTGGAGCGGGCCTGGTGCCGGGCCTACGCGGCAAGCCAGTTCGTGATCGGTGTCCATGGCTCCAACATGCTGCTGCCCACCGCGCTGGCCGGTGGCTGCATCGAGGTGCTCCCGTACGACCGGTATCGCAACATCGTGCAGGATGTGGCCGTGCGGCAGCGCGACGTGATGCAGCTCTTCCTGTACCGGTTCGTGGACGAGTACGCCTCCCCGGCCGCCGTGGCCCGCCATGCGATCTCCATGTTCGCGGACCACCGGGTCTTCCACCGCAACAACCGCATCAACATCTATTGACCGCGATGCCCGAACAGCAACAGCCATCGCCGCTCACCACGCCGGTCCTGCTCATCGCCTTCAACCGGATCGGCCCCACGCGCCAGGTGTTCAACGCCATCCGTGCGGCGCGCCCCACCCGGCTGTACATGGCCTGCGACGGTCCGCGGAACGCGGAAGAGACCGTGCGATGTGAGGAGGTGCGCGCGCTTGCCCGCGAAGTGGACTGGCCCTGCGAGCTGCACACGCGCTTCAATGAGCGCAACCTTGGTCTCCGCAAGGGCGTGAGCAGCGCCATCGCCTGGTTCTTCGAGCATGAGCCGGAGGGCATCGTGCTGGAAGATGACACACTGCCCGTGCCCACCTTCTTCCCATTCTGCCAGGAGCTGCTGGAGCGCTACCGGGAGGATGAACGGATCTGGGTCATCATGGGCAATAACCTCATGGACGACTGGCCGGGCGGCACGGAAGGCTCCTACTACTTCAGCGCGCACGGGTATGGCGCGCCCTGGGGCTGGGCGAGCTGGCGCCGTGTCTGGGCCCATTACGATGTGGACATGGGGGGGTGGCCGGAACTGAAGCGAAGCCCTCTGCTGAAGGATTTCTTCCTGGACCGGCGCGAGGAGGAGGATGTGCACAGCATGTTCGATTACGTGCACAGCGGCCGGATGAACTCGTGGTCGTACCAGCTTGACATCACCCGGGTGATGAACCACGGCCTCAACATCATCCCGGCGGTGAACCTGATCCGGAACATCGGCTTCGGCGCGGACGGCACGCACACGGTGGACCTGTCCGACCCCAGGAACAAGGATACGGCGCGCGATATCCCGTTCCCGCTGAGGCATCCCCGGTTCATGATGCTGGATGCGCGGCGCGACCGTGCATATTTCCGGCGCTTCATCGGCAGCACACCGTCTTACCGGTTCAAGCGATCGCTGAAGACCCTGCTGGGCGGTCCCGATGGCCCCTTGCTGAAGGCCTTGTCGGGCATCAAGGCTAAGTTAGGCGGGCGATAGGCCAGCGCCCGATGATCCGCAAACGCGACCTCGTCGACCTGTTGTTCCTGATCGGCTTCGCCGTCTACGGGTTCGGCAACTACATCGGCATGAAGCAGGGCCTGTCCAAGGGCCTGATCGTGTCCAACCTGCCGTTCCTCGCCATCGTGGTCTTCTACCTCATCGACGCGGTGTACCGGCAGCGGGTGCGCTACATGCTCTCGGGCACCTACTGGCTGTGCCTGCTCTACATCCTCACCCTGGCCATGTCCATGATGGTGGGCCTCAGGGGCGGCATTCCCGGCCTCAACGCCGGCAATGTGCTGCTGTCCATCCTGTTGTTCACGGTGCCCTTCCATGCCGCGGTGGTGGTGCAGTTCTACCATCGCGACGATGAGGGTTTCGACTACTCCATGCTGCTGCTGCGTTCGTTGGGCCTGCTGATCCTGATCAACATCCTGGGCTACGCCGCGGGCATCCGCTCCTTCGGCCACAGCTTCGAGGGGCGGGCCAACTTCCCGTTCATCCGGGGCATCTACACGGGCGCGCACGTGCTCTCCGTCATCACCTTGATGCTGCTGTTCCAACTGCGCGACCTGTCGCGCCGGCCGGTCACGGTGGCCCTGGTCATCGGTGCCATCCTCCTGAACCTGGCGATGATGGTGAGCATCAACAGCCGCCTGTCCTTGATGATCTTCCTGCTCCTCGCGGTGCTCTTCCTCACGCGTGCGATCAAGGTGGCGCGGGGCCTGTACACCATCTCGCTCTTCACGATGCCGTTGTTGTTGAGCTTCTCCCTCCTGGTGTACCAGGTCCTCAGCCTGCCCTTCTTCCAGGCGATCCTGCAGCGCGTGAGCAAGGAGGACGTGACCACCTTCAACGGGCGCAGCTACATCTGGAACGCCGTGGCCGATTGGGCGTGGAGCGACCGTACCGGCCTTCTCTTCGGCAACGGGTACAAGGGGCACTACAAGCTGCACATGCTCGATTTCGTCGCCAAGCTCTGGGGCGAGAAGCACGCCTACAACCTGCACTCGCACAGCACCTTCACGGAAGTGGTGGTGGGGCAGGGTGTCTTCGGGGTCGTCCTGCTCTACATCATCCTCTGGAGGGGCTTCAAGCACTACCGTCGCGAATACCTGATGCGCACGGACCAGGCGCCGATCTTCGCCGGCCTGGTGTACATCCTCTTCATCTGGCAGATCGACATCTTCTGTTACGGCGTGGACATCGGGCATGCGATCCTCTTCTGCATGATGGCACCGCTGGCGCTTCGTCCCGACGCGATCACCCGCCGGACACGATCATTGGAAGGCGCATGGATGGACTGAACGCACCCCTCGAAGGCGGTCGCCGGGTCCGGGGCGAGGCCGTCGGCCGGCCCGGAGCTCCGCTCGTGAGCATCGTCACCGTGGTCTACAATGGTGCGGCCACCCTGGAGCGCACCATCCGGAGCGTGCTGGATCAGGGCCATCCGGCGATCGAGCATGTCGTCGTGGACGGGGGCAGCACGGACGGCACCTTGGACCTCCTTCGTCGCTACGACGACCGGCTGGCCTACTGGGTGAGCGCGAAGGACCGGGGCATCTACGATGCCATGAACAAGGGCGTGGCGCTGTGCACCGGTGAATGGGTGGGCCTGATCAATGCGGACGACTGGTATGCCGCGGACGCGGTGGATCAGGTCGTGGCAGCGGTGAAGGACCGGCCCGAGGTCAACATCGTCCATGGGGACATCCTCATCCACTATCCGGGCGGGGTCAGCAAGGTGAAGCATGCACGGCTGAACGGCTTCCTGCTGAAGCATTGGGAGATGGTGCTGAACCACCCCACCTTCTTCGTCCGGCGCAGCTATTATGAGGGAAGGTCGTTCGACCCGGAGCTCCGGGTGAGCGGCGATCATCAGTGGACCCTGCGCGCATGGCTGGAGGATCCAGGGCAGTTCCTGTACCTGCCCCGTGTGCTGGCCCACTTCACCGCGGGAGGTGCCAGCATGACGATCCCTTTGCGCAAGGTCCTGCGGGAGGGCGCCCGCGTGAGCCGGTCGGTGGGGATGGGCCCGCTGGGCGTGTTCACCGGCCAGGTCGTCCGCACCACGCTCTACCTGCCCCAGCTCCTGAAGCTCAAGCTCAACCAGTACCTTGGCCGGCGTCGTTGAGCACGCATGGCGGGACATTGGAACATCGCACAGGATTGGGCGGCCAACCGCGGCAATCCCAAGGGGCGCCTGGTGATGCTGCTGTTCCGCACAGCGCATCTGCTGCGGCGGAGCACGCTCACCTTCGTGCTTTTCCTCCCGTACTTCCTGCTCTATCGGGTCCTGGTCGAGTGGGTGCTCTGCATCGAGCTGCCCTGGAAGACGCGCATCGGCCCGGGCTTCCGCATCGACCACGGCCAGGCCTTGGTGGTGAACGACCACACCGTGTTCGGTGCGGGTTGCACGGTGCGCAACAGCACCACCATCGGGAACAAGCGAATGCCCGATGGCACCTACAGCGCCAGCCCGCGCTTTGGTGACCGGGTGGACATCGGTGCGAACGCGGTGATCATCGGTCCGGTCACTGTGGGCGATGATGTCGCGATCGGTGCAGGTGCCGTGGTGGTGAAGGATGTTCCCGCCGGGTATGTCGCCGTGGGGAATCCGGCGCGCATCCTGCCTCGGCGCCGACCTGCCTGAACGCCCGACCCCCGGTCCAGTGGACCAGGGGCCGGGCTTGGTGTATGGCGGGGATGCCGGTGATGGTGCTAGCGCACCACGAGCTTCTGTTCCGTCCGTGTGCGGCCATCGTCCACGCTCAGCACGTATGTGCCGGGCCGTACATCCGTGGGCACGTGCCGGGGCCCGGCGGTGCTCATGCGGTCGTACCAGACGGTGCGGCCGCTGAGGTCCATGAGCCGCAGCTCGGCCGCGCCGGTGGTCGTGAGGTGGAGCAGGCCTCCGGCTTCCACTGGGTTGGGGTAGGCCATGGGGGGCTCGACCTCGGTGGTCGCCCCAGGCGCGAACCCGGTGCTCAGTCCGCAGAGGATGTCATCCTCGCGCACCAGCACGATGGATCGGTAGGGCTGCACGGTGATGCTCCCGCTGTGCAGGTTGCCCTGGACATCGCTCCAGCAGCCGTCCAGGTTGAAGGTCTGCGCGGTGGGCTGGTCGTTCACCAGCAATTGCTGGCGGTCGAGCGGGTCCAGCGGTGTCACGTCCACCCGGTGCAGTTCCACGTTGTCCAGCCAGTAGGTGCTCTCGGTGTAATGGTTGGTGAAGGTGCAGTTGCCCTGGTCGGTAAGGTCGCTTTGGAAGAACATCGTGACATCGCGGCGCACGGGGCTGAAGGGGACGAAGCGGCTGGCGACCATCTGGGGGCCTGTCTGCTGCGTGAGGCCCTTGAAACCGGCCTTCACCTCGCCCTGCATGGTGCTCTGGATGCTGAAGCGCAAGCGGTACCACTGTCCGTTCTGCACATTGGCCAGCTGGTCGTGTTTCAGGGTGAACTCGTTGTAGGTGTTGTTGTTGGCGAAGTGCACCTTGAGGGCGCCGTTGTCCAACTGCCCGTAGTCGTGGGTGATCTGGCCCTGGCTTGGCCAGCCGCTCCATCCGTTCACGTCGTAGGCGAAGCCGCCATTGGGCACGAGGTTCGCGCTGAGCACGTCGGCCACCTCGTAGGCGCTCATGGTCTTGGGGCTGCGCAGCGAGTTCGCATCCTCGCCCCGCTCGGCCTGCCAGCGCTCCAGGCTGAAGTACTTCATCACACCGGCGAAGGTGTTGAACTGGAGGATGCTGCGGTCGTTGTAGGGGTTGAAGTAGTAGTTGTTGTTGAACGTGCCATAGTCCACCCAGTTGGCCGAGTACACATGGTACTGGCGCATGCAGAGCTGGTCCTCGGCCAGGGCGTACATCACGTTGCCGGTGTACACGTCATTGAACGCGGGCACATGGTACGGTGCGGTGGCCCCGGGGCCGTTGTAGTTGCTGAAGTCGGAGATGGAGAGCTGCACCGTGTTGTTGAACAGGATGTTGTCCTTGATCTGGTTGCCGGTGCTCACCATGGTGTGGTCCACGTGGATGCCGCTGCCCAGGCAGTTGGCCACCGTGTTGTGCTGCACCAGGGTGTTCTTGATGCTGATGTTCCCGAAGTAGATGCCGTGGCAGATGGGTTCGTAGTTGCTGAAGTTCGGGGCCGAGCTCTCCAGGTCGCCGGAGATGTCCATCACGATATTGTCCCGGATGATCATGCCATCCGCATTGTCGAAGGCGATGCCGCCACCGTCGTTGAGGATGGCCAGCGCATGGCGCACCACGTTGCGTTCCACCAGGGCGTTGCGCTCCACCACCATGCCCACGTAGCCGATGTTCTCGAAGCGATTGTCGGTCACCACAATGCCCTGGCCGGTGAGGCGGAGGCCGAAGTAGCCCCAGTTGTTCTCGCCCAGCCCGGGTTGGAGGGCCACGTCCTCGAACACGCAGTGCGTCACCGAGCTGTTGTCGTCCATCAAGTAGATCCCGGTGGCATAGGTGCGCTGCACGTTCAGGTGGTGGAAGTCCTGGTCGCCGCCGGTGCTCAGAACGGCCTGATGGGTGTCGCTGAAGCTGCAGTGCGCGGCCTCGAGCTGGGTGGTGCCGCTCAGGCGCAGGCTGGCTCCGGTCTGGTGGCGGAAGGCGATGTGCTCCACCAGGATGTGGTGGCGCTGCCAGCTCACCGAGATCCCATGGTCGGTCACGCTCGCTTCCACCAGCTGGGCGTTCGGGTCGGCGTTGTTGGGGCACCACAGGTAGAGCTGCCCGTTGGCCACATCGTGGAACCACTCCCCGGGGGCGTCGAGTTCGCTGAGCTTGTTGCGGAGGAAGTAGCCCCAGTGGTCGTCGCCGATGTTGTTGCCGGTGCTCGTGTGGGTGAGGGTGGTGCCCGAGTGCGCGGTCACACGTGCCGTATCGTAGCTCCAGTTGGTGGTGCGCATCACCATCGTGGCGCCGGTCCAATACCCGGTGGGCTGGGTGAGGGCGGCGTCCTGCGTGGTGGTGGCGGTGCCCAGGTCGTTGCGCAGCCAGCCCGTGTTCGGGTAGCGTGCCAGGGTCTGCAGCTGCCCGTTCACGTACAGGTGCTTCATGGCCTGGGTGAACGGCGCGCGCCAGATGTTGCCGCTGTGCACCGTCCAGCCTGTCACCGGCACGCTGCCGCTGATCACCGGATCGGCACCGGTGCCGTAGGCGCCGATGGTGATGCGGTTGCCCGCCGTGCCGCTGGCCGTGACCGTCAGCTTGCCACGGTACACGCCCCCGCGCTGAAAGAGCACCTGGTCGCCCGGCTGCAATTGGCCGGCGATCTGGTTCACCCGGGCGATGCTCTGCCAGGCCTGCGCTGGGCTCGTTCCCGCATTGGCGTCGTTCCCGGTGGGTGACACGTGGTAAGTGGCCGCCGGCAGTTGGAGCGCCAGCAAGATCAGCAGAGGCAGAACGAGGTGTAGGGGTCGGTTGCGCATGATCGTATCGTTCGAACCGTTCAACCCCGGGGATCGGGCGCTGGTTGGGTTCTTTCGACGGATCCGCCGTTCGAGCCCATGGATCCCTGTCCGTGGCCGTCCGGGGCGGATACCTTTGGCCGCCGATGACCGGCCGCCCGATCCATGTGCTCGTCGTGGGGCAGACCCCACCGCCCTTCGGAGGACAGGCCGTGATGATCCAGGCCATGTTGGAGGGACATTATCAGGGCGTGGTGCTCCACCATGTGCGCATGGCCTTCTCGGAGGACATGGAAAGCGTCGGGCGCTTCCGGCCGCGCAAGCTGTGGGTGCTCTTCACCACGGTGCTCGCCGTCTGGCGTGCGCGCATCATCCACCGTACCCCGGTGCTGTACTACCCGCCGAGCGGCCCCAACAAGGTGCCCGTCCTGCGTGACCTGATCCTGCTCGGTGCCGTCCGTTGGATGTTCCGTCGCACGGTGTTCCATTTCCACGCCAGCGGTGTTTCCGGTTTCGCCCCGCAGCTTCCCGCTGTCCTGCGTCCCTTGTTCCGGCTGGCCTACAGGCGCCCGGATCTGGCCATCCGGACGGCGCAGCAGAACCCCGATGACGGGGCCGTGTTGCAGGCGCGCCGGTCCATCGTGGTGCCCAACGGGGTGCAGGACGCGCGCGGCACGGTGGCCGAGCGAACGGCCGGGCCGGACGAGCCGCTCGTCATCCTGTTCACCGGGGTTCTCATCGCCAGCAAGGGGGTGATGGTGCTCCTTGAGGCCTTCCACCGCCTTCGGGAGCAGGGTGTGAACGCACGCCTTGAACTGATGGGCAAATGGGGTGATGCGTCGTTCCAGGCGCACTGTGACCGGTTCGTGGCACGTCACGGGCTTGCGGACCGGGTGCGGTTCCTCGGCGTGAAGCGTGATGCGGAGAAGCTTGCGCACTTCGCCGGCTGCGACATCTTCTGCTTTCCCTCGCACTTCGAGGCGGAGAGCTTCGGGTTGGTGCTCGCCGAGGCCATGCAGTTCGCGAAGCCGGTGGTGAGCACACGGTGGCGCGGGATCCCGTCGGTGGTGGAGGAGGGCGTGAACGGCTTCCTGGTGCCGGTGGAGGACCCCGCCGCGGTGGCCGACCGATTGGCCCGCCTGTCGGCCGATCCCGCGTTGCGGCGCACCATGGGCGAGGCGGGCCGGCGCATCTTTGAACAGCGGTTCACGTTAGAACGCTTCCACCAGCGCATGGAAGAGGCCTTCCTCAGCCTGCGCCCCTAGTGCGAACGACCATGCGCGTCCTTGTCACCGGCGGGTCCGGGTTTATCGGCACCAACCTCATGGAACGTCTGATCGATGCCGGTGAGGAGGTGCTCAACGTGGACTGGAACCCGCCGCTCAACCCCGGCCAGCGGGTCCTGTGGCGCGAGCTCGACATCATGGACGAGGAGGCGCTCGCCCGGGCGTTCGCCGAATTCCGGCCGACGCACGTGGTGCATCTGGCCGCCCGCACCGATACCGAGGAGCAGCACGACCTGAACGCCTATGTGCAGAACCACGAGGGCACCCGCCGCCTGCTGAACGCGGTGAAGGCCTGCCCATCGGTGGAGCGGCTCATCGTCACCAGCACCCAGTTCGTCTGCGAGGCCGGTCATCAACCCAAGGACGACCTGGACTTCAAGCCGTTCACCCTGTACGGGGAATCCAAGCGGCTCACCGAGATGGTCACGCGCGAAGCGCGGCTGTCGTGCACCTGGACCATCATCCGCCCCACCACCATCTGGGGGCCCTGGAGCCTTCGTTACCGGGATGTGATGTTCAAGGTGATGCGCAAGGGGCTCTATTTCCATCCCTCGCGGCGGAAGGTGATCCGCTCCTACGGCTACGTGGGCAATGTGGTGTGGCAGATCGACCGCATCCTGCGGCTTCCGGCCGAACGCATGAACGGACGTGTGTTCTACGTCGGGGATCCACCCTTCGACCTGCGCATCTGGGTGGAGGCCATCTCCAAGGCGCTCACCGGACGGCCGGTGCGGTACATACCCATCTGGGCGGTCCGCGCCCTGGCGGTCACCGGTGATGTGCTCAGAACGGTGGGTCTGCCGTTCCCGATCACCAGCGGACGCTTCCGGTCGATGACCAGCGACTACATCACGCCGATGGACCGTACGATCGAGGCCCTCGGCCCTGCGCCGTTCACGCTGGAGGAGGGCGTGAAGGCGATGGTGGCATGGTACGATGGCGGCAGTGAACACATCGCCCATCCGGTGCGAAAAGTGGTGGGCCATGGCTGAGCGCGTCCCGATCATGCCGGGCGCGTTGCCGAAACGGGAGGTGGTGGGCACAGGCATCACGCTCGGGAGCTTCGATGCCCATGTGCGGATGATCACCACGCTCGGTGCCGCTCAGCGCTCGTCGTACGTGTGCTGTGTGAACGCGCACATGGCCGTGGAGGCGGCGCGCGATCCCGGGTTCCGAGCGGTGGTGAACGGAGCCGACCTGGCCACGGCCGATGGCATGCCCGTGCTGCGTTGCCTGCAGTGGTTCGGTGGTGAACGGCAGGAGCGGGTGGCGGGCAACGACCTGATGCCCGCGCTGATGGAACAGGCTGCCGCGCAGGGGCTCTCCGTATTCCTCTATGGCGGGCGTGACGAGGTCTTGCATCGGATCCGCGAGAGGGTCGCGCGCGAACTGCCCACGCTGCGCATCGCCGGAGCGGTCGCACCACCGTTCCGACCGTTGAGCGACGCCGAACTGCAGGCCGACGCCGACCGCATCAATGCCTCCGGGGCGCACCTCGTGCTGGTGTCCTTGGGCTGCCCCAAGCAGGAACGGTGGATGGCCGCCATGCGTCCACGGGTCCGGGCGGTGATGCTGGGCCTTGGAGGCGCGTTCCTGCTTTATGCCGGTGTGGACACCCGTGCGCCGAAGTGGATGCGCGAGCTGTCCCTCGAATGGCTCTATCGCCTGGCCCTGGAACCCGGCCGTCTTTGGAAGCGCTACCTGGTGACCAACACCCTGTTCCTGGGCCTTGCCATGAAGGCGGCCTGGTTCCGCATCACAGGACGGCGTTCCGGGCGTGTCGCTGCCCGGGCGGAAGCAACGGCGCTCGCTGGATGAGCGTCGTCCCGTCGGTCGGAGCGTGAACGGGCGGGCTGCTTTCGACGAATTAAAGGATTTCTTCGACAAAACTTGACAGCGGATGGTGCCTGGTCTAGCTTTGACCTCCCTTTACGACCGGCCAGGAAGCGACCAGGCGAATCCCACGAATGATCGACGGTAACCCGCCCCTGCGCATGGAAGCGAACGACCCCGGCAAACTGACCGCCCGCCCTGAAGGCATGGGCGACCTGGCGGCTTTGCTGCGGTCCAAGCGGTTGTCCCTTCAACAGGTCGGCTCGGGCCTGAGCAAGGTGCTCACCCTGGAGCCCCTCACCTCCGTGAAGGACCTCATCATCGTGGGCGAGGGTCCTGCGGCAGAGGAGATCTTCCAGTATTGCCAGGACCAGACCGTGCGGGGCTACCGGTTCCGCGGGCTCTTCAACGACCAGGAGGTGCGAGGCCCCTTGGGTGCGCATCGAATGGGCGATGTGGAGGCCGCCAAGGCCTTTGCGGTGCAGAACCGCATCGACATCGTGTACTGCGCCCTGCCGGGCACGCGCAGGGCCGACATCACGGACCTGATGGAGTTCTGTGAGCGCAACACCATCCGGTTCCGGGTGATCCCCAGTGTGGACAGTTTCATCCCGGTGGTGCAGACCACCGACCTGGAGTTCCATGGGTCCGTGCCGGTGAGCAAGCTGCGGCGCGAGCCGCTGGACCACCGGGCCAACCGGGCGTGGAAGCGCACCTTCGACATCGTCTTCTCGAGCCTGGTCATCCTGTTGGTCTTCAGCTGGCTGTTCCCCATCCTGGCCCTTCTGGTGAAGCTCTCCTCCCCTGGGCCGGTGTTCTTCCGCCAGCAGCGCCTGGGACGGGACAACAAGGAGTTCGCCTGCTGGAAGTTCCGGTCGATGCGGGTGAACGCGGAGGCGGACACCAAGCAGGCCACCAAGAACGATCCACGCGTGACCCGCGTGGGGGCCTTCCTGCGCAAGAGCAACCTGGACGAGATGCCGCAGTTCTTCAACGTCCTGATGGGGCAGATGAGCGTGGTGGGGCCTCGTCCCCACCCCCTGAGGCTCAACGACCAGTATCGGGACATCATCGACAAGTACATGGTGCGGCATTTCGTGCGTCCCGGCATCACCGGCTGGGCGCAGGTGAACGGGTTCCGCGGGGAGACCCGCACGCCGGAGCTGATGGAACGGCGCATCGAGCTGGACGTGTGGTACCTGGAGAACTGGAGCTTCTGGCTGGACGTTCGGATCGTGGTGAAGACCGTCACCAACATGCTCGGAAAGGACCCCAACGCCTACTGAGGCGCCGGTGGTCTTGTGGAACCGGTGGGAAGCACTATATTTGCCGTCCTTTTCAGAGCCTGAACAGCCATGGCGAACCATAAGTCGGCCCTCAAGCGGGTGCGTCAGACCGAGACCCGCAACGAGCGCAATCGCTACCAGCACAAGACCACGCGCAATGCCGTGCGCAAGCTGCGCAGCACCACCGACAAGAAGGCCGCCACGGCCCTTCTGCCGGAGGTGAGCGCGATGCTGGACAAGCTGGCCAAGCGCAGCGTGATCCATAAGAACAAGGCGGCCAACCTGAAGTCCTCCCTGGCCACGCACGTGAACAAGCTGAAGTGACCCGTGCGGTCACCGTTGCACCGGTGAAGGTCCTCCGAACGGGGACCTTTGCTTTTTTTTAACCCATGGCCGACGAGCAGCGTTCCACCCCGGGCCGGCTCACCATCCGCGAATGGGCCAGCGACGACCGGCCTCGTGAGCGGCTGCTGAGCCATGGCGCCGGTGCCTTGAGCGATGCCGAGCTCCTGGCCATCCTGATCCGGTCGGGTACCGTACAGGCCAGCGCGCTCGATCTGGCCCGCCAGGTGCTGGTGCTCGCGGGCAACGACCTCGGCAGGCTCGGCCGCTTGAGCGTGGCCCAGCTCATGCAGGTCAAAGGGCTCGGCGAGGCCAAGGCCATCAGTATCGCGGCCGCGCTGGAGCTGGGCCGTCGTCGACGCGATGCGAGCCCCGAACAGCGGACGAGGATCACCACCAGTGCGGTGGCGTTCGAGCTGCTGCATCCGCTGATGGCGGACCTGATGCACGAGGAGTTCTGGCTGCTCCTGCTCGACCGTGGCAACGCCGTCACCGGCAAGGTGCGCGTGAGCCAGGGCGGCATGCACGGCACCGTCGCCGACCCGAAGGTCATCTTCCGCGAGGCGATCGACCGCCGGGCCGCAGGGGTGGTGCTCGCCCACAACCACCCGAGCGGGCGCGCCATCCCCAGCGAAGAGGACGTCCGCCTCACCCGCAAGCTCGTTGAGGGCGGGCGGCTGCTGGACATCGCCGTGCACGACCATCTCATCATCACCGCCACCGGCTACTACAGCTTTGCCGACAACGGCTCGCTCTGACCATGTCCGCGCCGCTCGAGATCCTGACGGTGGTGGGGGCAAGGCCCCAGCTGGTGAAGGCGGCGGTGCTGGCCCGATGCATCGCCGATCGGTTCTCCGCGCGGCTCCGTCAGCGCATCCTCCACACCGGTCAGCACTACGATCCCGCGCTCTCCGATGTGTTCTTCCACGACCTGGGGCTGTCGGCGCCGGACATCTCACTCGGCGTGGGCGCGGCCTCCATCCCTGTGCAGACCGCGCGCATGCTGGAGGGCATTGCGGGTGCGATCGGTGAACAGCGTCCCGACCTCGTGCTGGTGTTCGGTGATACCACCAGCACCCTGGCCGGAGCACTGGCCGGGGCCCAGTGCGGGGTGCCGGTGGCCCACGTGGAGGCGGGCCTGCGTGCGCACGATCGCAGCATGCCGGAGGAGCTCAACCGCATCGTGGCCGATCGGCTTTCCACCTGGTTGTTCTGCCCCACGGAGACCTCGGTGACCAACCTGGGCGCTGAGGGCATCCGTGATACCGCGGGTGCGGCCCATGACCCCGACGCGCCGGCAGTGCGGCTGGTGGGCGACCTTCTTTGCGACCATGTACTGGGCACGCTCCCACGGGCTGAAGCACGTTCTGAAGCGCTGCGCTCCATGGGGCTGCGCCCGGACGGATACCTGCTGGCCACGGTGCACCGCGCCGCGAACAGCAACGATGTGGACCGGCTCTCCGGGATCGTCGAGGGCCTGCGCATGTCCGCCCGGGCCACGGGCCTGCCGGTGGTGTGGCCCCTTCATCCGCGTGTGCGGCAGCTGCTCGACAGCCCCGCGCACGCCGGTGTCAATGAACGATTGCGGCAGAGCCCGGAACTGCGGGTGGTGGCCCCACAAGGCCCCCTGGACATGCTGGCCCTTACCCGGCATGCGGCCGTGGTGATCACCGATTCCGGTGGATTGCAGAAGGAGGCCGCCATCCTGCGACGGCCCTGCGTGGTGCTCCGCGACCGCACGGAATGGGTGGAGCTTGTGAGCTCCGGAAGAGCCACGCTGGCGGATGCGGACCCCGGCCGGATCGCCGCCGCGGCGCAAGCGGGTATCGGGCTGCACCTCGCCGATCCGTCCGGTCTGTACGGGGATGGTGATTCCGCAGGCCGCATCTGTTCCATCCTGCTCGGTGAGCGCTGAACCATGCTGCGCAGTCTGGCCGACTACCTCCACTGCTGGGCGCGTCTGCTGGCGGATGCGGACGGGCGGAAGCTGATCCAGGCGCATGCCCGACCGCTCCCCGTTACCGAAGCACCTTCGCCTGAGGACATCGAGCGGGCGCTTGGCGACGCGATGGATTGGGTGGCCCGGGCGCAGGACCACAGCGGGGACGGAGGAATGGGCAGCCTTCATCTGGTGCGCGGCTGGGGACGCACGTACCCGGAGACCACGGGTTATCTCATCCCCACGGTCCTGGCCGCAGGTGAACGCCTGGGACGGCCGGACCTTTTCGATCGGGCCGCCCGTGCGGCCGATACCCTGCTCACGCTTCAGCACGCGGATGGGGGTTGGCAGGGTGGACGCGTGGGTGAGCGCCGTCCATCGGTGGTGTTCAATTCCGCGCAGGTCGTGCGCGGCATGCTCGCCATGCATGCACGGACCGGTGAACCGCGCTTTCTGGATGCGGCCGTGCGTGGGGGCGCCTGGATCATCAGTGTGCAGGAGGCGGACGGCAGCTGGTCACGTCACAACTTCATGGGCGCGGCGCGCGTGTATGACAGCTATGTGGACGCACCGTTGTTGATGCTGCACCGCATCACCGGTGATCCCGCGATGAAGGAGGCCGCGCTGCGGAACCTGGCTTGGGTGGAGGGGCGGCAGGCCGCCAACGGCTGGTTCGCCGATGCGGACAACACCGAGAAGCACAACGAACGGCCCATCATCCACACCCTGGCCTACACGATGGACGGGCTGGCCGAATGCGGAGCGCTCCTGGACGATGACCGATGGACGGCGATGGCCGAGGCTGCGGCGCGGCCCCTGTGCGATCGCTTCCTGGAGCACGGTGTCCTGCATGGCCGGTACGACCGGTCATGGAACGGCAGCGAGGCCTTCATCACCACGGGTGGGGCCCAGCTTGCGGTGGTCTGGCAGCGGCTGGCGCACCTTGGCAAGGCTGGCCTGTTCGCCGATGCCGCGGCGCGGATGCGCGGGCTGCTGATGACCCTCCAGTCCCGCGGCGCGGAAGGGCCGACCGATGGCCGTGGGGCTCTCACCGGCTCCTATCCCCTCTGGGGCCGGTACGAGAAGTTCGCCTGCCCGAACTGGGCCACCAAGTACCTGGCCGACGCCCTACTTTGTGCCGACGGTCGCACGTTCTGTTGAACCCGCCGCCCGCCCTTCGCACATGCTGCTCGTCCACCTGGAGCACCCATCGCCGCGCGCTCATTGGATCGTGGAACATACGATCGGGCGGATGCTGGGCATGCCGCTCCGGATCACCAGCGACGCGACGGCATTCCGGGAAGCTGCAGGTCCCCGGCTGAGCTATGGATCCTCGCCGATGGCCGGCGCCCTGCATGTTCCCTGGTCCGGTGCGCTGCACCAGCTGCCCGCGCAGGACCCCCCGGTGGCCCTGGTGGACGGCATGCCCGCACTGTTCCCGGTGGGTCACGCCTTCGACCTGTTCGCCGCCGCGTTCTTCCTGCTCGCCCTGGTGGATGAGCATCGTTGCCAGGCGCGCGATGCGCACGACCGCATCCCGACCGAAGCCCTGTTCACGGTGCGGAGCGGTCTGGCCGATGCGCCCTGGGTCGATCGTTGGGTACTGGCGCTTGGTGAGCGGTTGCAGCGCTCCCATCCAACGCTGCGGTCCGCGCGCGCCTTTCGACATGTCGTCACCGTGGATGTGGACAACGTGCTGCGGTATGCCGGCCGGCCCTGGACGCGGGCGCTGGGCGCCACGGCGAAGGACCTGCTGCACCTGCGCCCGGGGGCTGCGCTGGAGCGGTGGATGGTGCGCTCCGGCCTGCTGCGCGATCCCTTCCTGCGTGGCCTCGACCTTGTGGAGCGGCATGTGGCGGACACCAGCGGCGCGATCCTCTTCCTGCTGTTGCGCGGCGATGGCCCGCATGACCACGCCGTGGAACCTGACCGGTGGCCGGCCGGGTTGCACCGCTTCCTGCGGCATGACACGGGCCTGCGCATCGGACTGCACCCATCCTATGCGACCAGCACCGATCCCGGGCGCCTGGAGACCGAGGTGTCGATCTACGAACGGCGGCTGCAGCCGCGGACACTGATCAGCCGGCAGCACTTCCTGCGCTGGCGCCTGCCCGACACCTTGCGGCGGCTTGCGGCCGCCGGGTTCGCCGAGGAGCACAGCCTCGGCTTCGCGGACCGCCCCGGTTTCCGCGCGGCCACCTGTACGCCGTTCCCTTGGTACGATGTGGAGCGCGACCAGCCCACCCCGCTCATGCTGTGGCCCTTCGCCGCGATGGACAGTGCCCTGATCGAGCGATGCGGGCTTGATCCGGCCGGAGCGACGGCGGCCATGCGGGCGATGAGCGACGAGGTGCGTGCGGTGCAGGGCACCTTCGTGAGCGTATGGCACGACCGCTACCTCAGTGGTCACCGCGAGTTCGCGCGATGGCCTTCGGTGTTCGAGGAGGTGGTGAAGCATGCAAGGCCATGATCAGGTACTTGCGGCACGACCGGATCGACAAGGCGGCCTGGGACGCGCTGCTCGATCGCTGCACGGGTCCGGTGTGGTACGCCCGCAGCGCCGTGCTCGATGCGGCATGTCCGGGCTGGGAAGCCCTCTGGGACGACGAACGCGGTGCGCTGATGCCGCTGACACACCACCGCAAATGGGGCATCCCGTACCTGTACCAGCCGTTCCCGCTCCAGCAGCTCGGCGTGTTCGCGGCGACCGATGATGCGCTGCGGAACGGAGAATTCCTTAGGGCCCTGCCCGCACGCTTCCGCCTGGCGGACATCTACCTCACCAATGCCGCCGTGGAAGGAGCGGGCCGGGGCTGGCGCTTCACCACGCGACAGGATCAGCTGGTGCCGATGGACCGCCCGATCGCCGCCATCCGCAAGGGATACAGCAGCAATCATCAGCGCAGTCTGCGACGTGCGGAGGCGGCCGGACTGGAGCTCGATGCCACCATGGGTACGGAGGCCTTTATGGACTTCCTGACCACGGCCCCCCAATGGCCCGCGTGGAAGGTGGGCGCCCGGCAACAAGGCTCCCTGCGGAGGCTGCTGCAGGTGATCCACCAGCGGGGCGAGGGCGTCTGTGTGGCGGTGCTTCACGCGGGGCGTCCGGTGGCGGCCGGTTGTTTCGTGCACCATGGCGACCGTACCCTCTTCCTCAAGGGCCTTGCGCTGCCGGAGGCCCGGTCGCTGAACGCGATGCACCTGCTGATCGACCGCATGCTGGAACAGCGGGCGGGCAGTGCGCGCTGGATGGACCTGGCGGGCAGCAGTGACCCGGCGCTGGCCCGGTTCTACGCGGGCTTCGGCGCGGTGACCACCCTATATTTACACGCCTTGCTGCGACGCTTCCCCGTCAGCCTGCGAGGTCAATCCGAACAGGCATGATCGTCGAACTGGGCAAGGAGCGCACGGTGGTGAACCAGTACCTCGCGGAAATGCGGGATGTGGAGGTGCAGCGCGATCCGATGCGTTTCCGTCACAACCTCGAACGCCTGGGCATGGTGTTCGGCTACGAGCTCAGCAGAACGCTGGAGTATGAGGAGCGCGAGGTGACCACCCCACTGGGTCTGGCCCGGGTGCCGGTGTTGCGCGAGCAGCCGGTCCTGGCCACCATCCTGCGGGCGGGCCTTCCGCTGCACCAGGGCATGCTGTCGGTGTTCGATCGGGCGGACAACGCCTTCATCAGTGCGTACCGGAAACATCGCAAGGGCGAGGAGGGTTTTGATATCGAAGTGGAGTACCTCAGCAGCCCTACGCTGGATGACCGTGTATTGGTGCTCTGCGACCCGATGCTGGCCACCGGCCAGAGCATGCTGCTGGTGTACAAGGCCCTGCTGCGTCTGGGGCGCCCGAAGGCCCTGCACGTGGTGTCCGTGATCGCGAGCAGTGAGGGTGTGGAGTACATCCGCAAGCACCTGCCCTCGGGCACACGCATCTGGATCGGCGCCATCGACGAGGAGATGACGGCGCAGGCCTACATCGTGCCCGGTCTGGGTGATGCGGGTGATCTGGCCTACGGTCGAAAGGTCTGAGGCGTGCACGATGCGGCACAGATAGCGGTGGTGGTCGCCTGGGGCATGTTGAAGATGCTGGTGGCGGCCGGTTTCGGGGTGGGCTTCGGATTCACGTTCCTGGAGACCTTCCTGTGGACCGCCGTGGGGGGCTGCCTGGGCGTGCTGGTGTTCTACCGCCTCAGCGAGCGCCTCACCGAATGGTCGCGCGAACGCTGGCTCAAGGGGCGGGAGCGCGCCCGTGCGCGCGGGGTCGCGCTGGGTCGGATCTTCACCCGGCGCAACCGCTGGATCATCCGGCTGAAGCACGTCAGCGGCTACCTGGGGGTGGCCGCGCTCACCCCGCTGGTGCTCACCATACCGGTGGGCAGCATCCTGGCCGCGCGCTTCTTCCACCACGACCGACGCATGGTGCCCGCCCTGCTCGTCTCCGTGGTGGTGCAGGCCCTTGGCGTATCCGCCGCGCTCACCGGCGTGGTGGGTGGCATCACCCGGGCCCTGCCGTGATGCGCTACCGCCACATCTTCTTCGACCTGGACCACACCCTGTGGGACTTCCGTAGGAACTCACGGGCCACGCTGCGCGAACTGCATGCGGAGCTCGGGCTTGTGGAACATGGCATCGACGATGCGGACGAGCTCATCGAGGCCTACGAGGAGGTGAACGCGGGCCTTTGGCGTCGCTATGAGGAGGGCCGCATCCCCAAGGAGGTGCTGCGCGTGCTGCGCTTCCGCAACACCCTCGGCCGGTTCGGGGTGCGCGACGAGCGGCTGGCGCACCGGCTGGCCACCGACTACCTGGACCGCTGCCCGCGCAAGCCCGCCCTGCACGCCGGCGTCCGCCCGCTGCTGGACGATCTCGCGGCGGACCGTTCCCTTCACATCATCACCAACGGCTTCCAGGAGGTGCAGCGGATCAAGCTGCTGAGCAGCGGCATCGCGGAGCACTTCGATGTGGTGCTCACCAGTGAACAGGCCGGTGCGGCCAAGCCGGACCCGCGCATTTTCCGTCGTGCCCTGGCCCTGGCGGGGGCCAGGGCGGAGGAGAGCCTGATGGTGGGCGATGACGCGCGGAACGACACGGGCGGCGCGCGCGCTGCAGGCCTCGATCAGGCGCACTTCATCGGGGATCCGGACACGGAGCCGGACGCGGAGGCCACCTTCCGCTTCGCCCACTTCGCCGAGCTTCACCGCCTACTGCGCGGATAGCGCGTCAGGCTCGAAGAAGTACGTCACCGTGACGTCGCGGCCGTTGATGTGGCTGTACTTCCTGAAGCGGATCGAGTCCGTTCCGAGCCGCAGGCCCTGGTAGTCGATCTCCCCCTTCATGCCATGGGTGGTGAAGAGCACGCTGTCACCCGTCAGACGGACCGCCGACCGATGCACGGCGCTGTTGCCACCGGTGGGGGTGGAGGGCACAAGGAGCACCTTCAGCCCGTCGGCATCCTTGGCCATGCCGGCGGTATGCATCACGTAGCCTTCCGGGAAGAAGCGCATCACGTAGCCCACGCCGCCCAGCCGGGCGCGGTACACGCCGTCCACGCGCACGGCGCCCTCGGGCAGCGGAGTCAGAGGATAGTCTATCGTCCGGTGTCTCTCCGAATTCTCTGGATCTGGAGGGGTTTCAGGAGTACTTTCCGACTGCTTATCACTACCAAGTTTGATGTCGATATCAACATCTCCACCGTCACCTGCACAAGCAGAAAATAGAATAGCGCAGGCGAAGAATGCCAGTTCCTGATGATTCATGGTCATGCGTTGGGGAAGCGGGCGATCACGGTGGTGGAGCCCTGCACGGTGTCGCCCAGGGCCACCTTCACCTGCGAGCCCAGCGGCAGGAAGACATCCACGCGCGAGCCGAACTTGATGAAGCCGAACTCACGGCCCTGATCGGCGTTGGCACCGGCCGTGCTGTAGGTGCAGATGCGGCGCGCGAGCGCCCCGGCGATCTGCCGGAAGAGCACCTCGCCATGCCGTGCGTGGCGCACCACCACGGTGCTGCGCTCGTTCTCCGTGCTGCTCTTCGGGTGCCAGGCCACCAGGTATTTGCCGGGGTGGTAGCGCGCATAGCTCACGATGCCGGCCACGGGGTACCAGTTCACATGCACGTTCAGCGGGCTCATGAAGATGCTCACCTGCAGGCGGCGGTCGTTGAAGTGCTCGGGCTCGTGCACCTCCTCGATGGCCACCACCCGGCCATCGGCCGGCGACACGATGGCGCCTTCGTCCACGGTGATGGTGCGCCGCGGTACGCGGAAGAACCAGAGCACGATGAGGAAGACGAGGACGAGCGGTGCGGCGATGGCGATGCGTAGCGCGGCCGGCGCCGAGTCCCACTGCATCAACCCATAGAGGGCGAAGCACAGGACGGCGGTGGCCAGCAGCAGGGTG
Organism: Flavobacteriales bacterium; assembly: GCA_016715895.1. Taxonomy (NCBI): domain Bacteria; kingdom Pseudomonadati; phylum Bacteroidota; class Flavobacteriia; order Flavobacteriales; species Flavobacteriales bacterium. The sequence continues at coordinate 1,445,963 of JADJXH010000004.1, forward strand.
GCGGTGCCTTCGCGGTGGATGCCCATGGGAGCGTGGCGGCCAAATATAGGAGGGGCGGTCCTCCGTCCTCAGGCGATGGCCTGCAGGTAGACCCAGGTGGCGGGCATGGCCAGCAGGAATCCGTCGAAGCGGTCGAGGATGCCGCCGTGCCCGGGTAGGAGGGTCCCGGAGTCCTTCACACCGGCGGCGCGCTTGAAGGCCGATTCCAGCAGGTCGCCCAGGGTTCCCGTGATGGTCACCACCACGGCCAGGACCAGCCAGTCGGCGAGGTCCAGGGTGGTCCAGAACCGGGCGATGATCCAGGCGGCCAGCAGGGTGAAGGCCACGCCGCCCAGAAGGCCCTCGATGGTCTTTTTGGGCGATACGCGGGGGAACAGGGGATGGCGGCCGATGAGCCGACCCACGACGTATGCGCCCGTGTCACTGGTCCACAGCAGCACCATGAAGCCCAGGAACAGCTCCCAACCCCGGGCCACCACCAGGGGCACCAGGCCGAAGGGCAGGGCCACGTAGATCAGCACGAACACCTGGCCGGCGAGCTCCTGCACGGGGGCGTCGCCACGGCGGAAGAGGGTGAGGCCCATGGTGAGGAGCACGAGCAGGAAGGCGGTGAGGAGCACGAAGCCCACGCGCCAGTCGGAGATGATGGGGGCCACGCCGACCACAAGGAAGAGGCAACCGGCCAGCACCCGGGTCCAGAACACGGGCGGTGCGTCGTTCGTGCGCCAGGTGAGGCGGTGCAGTTCGCCGGCGGCGATGAGGGCCACGGGCAGGAAGAGGAGCAGGGTGGTGAAGGGTCCGGCGAGGGCAGCGCCCACCGTGGCGGCGATGTAGACCAGCCCGGTGAGGCTGCGCACGAGCACCTCGTTCACGGCGCGGGGTTCTGCAGCAGGTGAAGGGCCTCGAGGACACGGGTGCGGTCCACCAGCACGCACACCTCGCCCATCATGGGGTAGGCGCTGGGGCTGCGGTCCAGCAGCACGGCCGGGATGCCTTCGGCCTCCAGGCGGCCGAGCACCAGTTCGGCCTCGGAGCGCTGGGCCGCGGCATGGACCACGGTCCAGACCGGGGCCGGGCCATCAGGCCTCCCGGTGCGCGGCAGGGGGTGCATCGGAGGGTGCTTCCGGCGTCTTGGCCGGGCTGCCGTGGCCGTTCACTGCGGGCGGTGCGGGGCGCTCGAAGGGGCGCTGGCCGAAGATCTTCTCCAGGTCCTCCTTGAAGATCACCTCCTTGTCCAGCAGCTGGCCGGCCAGGGCGGTGAGCTTGTCCTTGCTTTCGGTGAGGATCCGCTTGGCCCGCTGGTACTGGCCCTCCACGATCTTGCTCACCTCCTCGTCGATCACCTGGGCGGTGCGTTCGCTGTACGGCTTGCCGAAACCGTACTCGTTCTGGCCGCTGCTGTCGTAGTAGCTGATGTTGCCCACCCGGTCGTTCAGGCCGAACATGGTCACCATGGCATAGGCCTGCTTGGTCACCTTTTCCAGGTCGCTGAGCGCTCCGGTGCTCACCTGGCCGAACATCACCTCCTCGGCCGCGCGTCCGCCGAGGGCGGCGCAGATCTCGTCGAGCATCTGTTCGGTGGTGGTGAGGTGGCGTTCCTCGGGCAGGTACCAGGCGGCGCCCAGGGAACGGCCGCGCGGCACGATGGTCACCTTCACCAGGGGGGAGGCGTGCTCCACCAGCCAGCTCACGGTGGCGTGGCCGGCCTCGTGGTAGGCGATGGCCTTCTTCTCGTCGGTGGTGATGATCTTGTTCTTCTTCTCCAGGCCGCCGATCACGCGGTCCACGGCGTCCAGGAAGTCCTGGCGGTCGATGGTCTTCTTCTTCTTGCGGGCGGCGATGAGGGCGGCCTCGTTGCAGATGTTGGCGATGTCGGCGCCGCTGAACCCCGGGGTCTGCTTGGCGAGGAACTCCACGTCCACCGTGGTGTCCAGCTTCAGGGGCTTGAGGTGCACCTTGAAGATGGCCATGCGCCCGTTGAGGTCGGGCATGTCCACGAAGATCTGGCGGTCGAAGCGGCCGGGGCGCAGCAGGGCGCGGTCGAGCACGTCGGCGCGGTTGGTGGCGCCAATGAGGATCACCCCGCTGTTGGTGCCGAAGCCGTCCATCTCGGTGAGCAGCTGGTTGAGCGTGTTCTCGCGCTCGTCGTTGGCGCCCATGCTGATGCTGCGTCCACGCGCCCGGCCGATGGCGTCGATCTCGTCGATGAAGATGATGGCCGGGGCCTTCTCCTTGGCCTGCTTGAAGAGGTCGCGCACGCGGCTGGCGCCCACGCCCACGAACATCTCCACGAAGTCCGATCCGCTAAGGCTGAAGAAGGGCACATTGGCCTCGCCGGCGATGGCCTTGGCCAGCAGGGTCTTGCCGGTGCCCGGCGGGCCCACCAGCAGCGCACCCTTGGGGATCTTCGCGCCCAGGTCGGTGTATTTCTTGGGGTTCTTCAGGAAGTCCACGATCTCCTGCAGTTCCTCCTTGGCCTCGTCCAGTCCGGCCACGTCGTTGAAGGTGATGTTGGTGCTCTTGCCGCCCTCGAAGAGCTGGGCGCGGCTCTTGCCGATGTTGAAGATCTGGCCGCCCGGTCCGGCGCCGCCCCCGATGCGGCGCATCACGAACATCCAGATGGCGATCATGATCCCCAGGAAGAGCACCCACTGCAGGATCTCCCGGCCCCAGTTGTCCTGGTGCTTGAAGCTGTACCGGACCTTCTGCTCGGCGTAGTCCTTCTTGAGCTCCTCCTGGAACGCGTCGATGCTGCCGATGTTGAAGGCGTAGTGAGGTCCGGCCACGTTGCTGCCGCTCATCACGTTGCCCCGGATTCGGTCCTTGTGCGGTGGGTTGGCCAGGCGGTCCTTCTTGATGTACACCTGGGCCACCTCGTCGTTGATCACCACCACGCGGTCCACATCCCCGGCGGCCACGAAGGCGCTGTATTCGGTGGGTTCGATCTCCACCATGCCACCGCTCATGGTGAAGAGGTTGATCGACAGGATCACCACGATGATGATGCCGTAGATCCAGTAGAAGTTGAAGGAGCGCTTGGGGCGGTCCTTCTCGTTCCGGGGGCGTTCGTTGTTGGGTTGTTCCACGGTTCGGTCTGTTCGTCAGGCCACGTTGTCGTAGCGTTGGCTGGCGGCATCGGCCCACAGGTGCTCCAGGCCGTAGTGTTCACGTTTGGCGCGGTGGAAGATGTGCACCACCACGTCCACGAAGTCCAGCAGCACCCATTCGGCGTTGCGCAGGCCTTCGGTGTGCCAGGGGCGTTCACCGGCCTTCTCCCGGGCGAACTTCTCCACCGAGCCGGCGATGGCCTCCACCTGTGTGTCCGAGTCGCCGTGGCACACAACGAACTGGTCGCACACCCGGTTCGGCATGCCCCGCAGATCGATGCGCACGATGTCCCTGCCTTTCACCTCCTGGATGCCCTGGATCACGGCCTCCACCAAGCGGGCGCTGTTCCCCGCGCCCTGCGCTTTCTTCATCCGGTGTATCTTGGTCGTTCAAAGGTAGCAAGTTCCCCTGCCGCCGCCGATGGCCGCAGGATGCCTGTTCCCTGGGGCCATGATCGGGTCGGCACGCATCGAACTGGCGACCGTCGACAGCACCAACAAGCATGCTGCCGATCTGCTGCACCTGACGGAAGTGCAGCACGGCACCGTCATCCTGGCCCATGAGCAGACCGGAGGGCGGGGGCAGCGCGACCGCCAGTGGCGCAGCCAGCCGGGGCTCGACCTCACCTTCAGCGTGGTGCTGCGGCCTGACGGGCTCGATGCGGGGCACCAGTTCGTGCTGGCCCAGTTCACGGCGCTGGCCGTGCGCGATGCCTTGCAGCGCATCGGCGTGCAGGAGGTGATGGTGAAGTGGCCCAACGACGTGCTGGTGGGACCGCGCAAGGTGGCGGGCATCCTCATCCAGAACGAGATCCAGGGCGGGCGGGTGCGGCATTCGGTGGCGGGCATCGGCCTCAACGTGAACAGCGACGGCGACGTGGAGGGGGCGCTGGCCACCAGCGTGCGGCTCGAATTGGGCCGTGCCGTGGACGCCGGGGCCCTGCTCACCGGGTTGCTGGACAGGCTGGAGCTGCGGTGGCGGCAGGCGATGGGCCACCGGCCGGGCCTGGAGGCCGACTACCGCGACGCGCTCTGGGGGCGGGGCCGCTGGCTGCCCATGGAGCTGGACGGCGCGCCGATCGAGGCCCGACCGCTGGAGGTGGATGCCGAAGGGCGCCTGCTCGTGGAGCTGCAAGGGGGGGCGGTGGCCCCCTTCGGACTGGACCGCCTGCGCTTCGGTCCGCGGTAAGGGCTTGCCGGATCGGCCGGAAGGACTATTTTTGCGCCCCCAACAGACGACCCGTAGCCATGAAACGCACGTACCAGCCCAGCCGACGCAAGCGCGCCAACAAGCACGGGTTCCGCAAGCGCATGAGCACCGCCGCCGGCCGTGCCGTGCTCGCCAGCCGCCGCAAGGCGGGCCGCAAGAAGCTCACCGTGAGCGACGAGGCCAAGGGCAAGAAGTAAGCCGACCCACCGGGCCCGCCCGGTTCCGGATCGAGGGGGCTGCGGCCCCCTTTTCCGTTTCAGGCCCAGCGCAACTGCCCGGGGATGGGGTCCAGCACCGGGGGCGCCATCACCAGGTGGCCGCGCTCGTGCACGTGCAGGTGGATGCGCGCGGGATCGCGCTTCGCGAAGGCCTGGCCCCAGGGCAGGCGGATCACCCTGTCGAAGCGGCCCAGGTGCAGGTGGGCGTGCAGGTCGTGGGACCGCAGGTGGCGCACCACCGCCGAAAGGTCCGGCTCGATGGCCCGCAGGCTCAGCCACACATCATGCACCAGCTGGCGCTTGGCGGGGTTGTCCGTGTGCTGGGTGAGGAACTGGTGGAACTTGTTGCTGATGAGGCCGGTGCGGTGCACGGTGTCCACCACGCGGAACCAGCCCTCGGGACGGTGCAGAAACCGGTGGTAGAGCCGGCGGCCCACCCGGTAGCGGCTCAGGGCGCGGTACCAGGGATTGCGCACCAGGCCGTCCGGGGCGAAGAGCAGCAGGCCGGCGCTGCGTTCGGGCAGCTGCTCCAGCAGGCTCAGGGCCATGCGGCCGCCCAGGCTGAAGCCCGCGCACCACGCCCGCCGGATGCCGTGCGCGTCCAGGTAGGCCTCCATCAGGTCGCGCCACTCCTCCGGCCGCAGGGGGTGGTCCACCGGGCGGCCGGGCGGGAAACGGCTGCCCCCGTGGAACCACAGGTCGAAGGCGTGCAGCGTCACCCGGTCGCCCCAGGCGGCCACCGCCGGGTCGAAGTCGCGCACCGAGCCGCCGTAGCCGTGGAAGGCCAGCACATGCACCGGCCCGGATCCGCTCACCCGGTGGGCGATGGACAGGGGGCCGTGGGTGAAGAGCCGGTCGCCGGCCATGGGGCGAAGATCGGTGGGGGCGCCGGATCAGGCCTTGACGCTGCGCGCCAGGCCGCGCTGGTGCTCCCTGTGGATGAGGAAGAGGTCGATCCACAGGCGGAAGGCATAGCCGGCCTCCACTTTGGACCGCCCCCGGTCGATCCATTCCGTCAACGGCACCTCGGTCATGCGCGTCATGGCGCCCTCCCTTCCGTGCAGGAGGATGAAGCGGGAGAACAGTTCCACGTCGAAGAGCCAGCGCGAGAGGAATGGAGCGTCGAACAGGACGGCGGCGATCTCCCGCGTGAACAGTTTGCACCCGCACTGGGTGTCGTAGACGCGCAGATCGAGGATGCCCGAGATGAAGGTGGCGATGATGCGCCCCACCACGTGCCGCCGCCATTTCCGTTCGATGGTGGACCCCACCCGGGCGATGCGCGACCCGAAGCAGAAGCTCACCCCGCCGGCCAGATGCTGCCGCATCGCGTAGCACTCCTCCGGGGACACGGCCAGGTCAGCATCCAGGAAGGCGATGTGGCGCGGGTCGTAGCGCGCAGCACAGGCCAGCACACCTTGCCGCACGGCCTCCGCCTTGCCCCGGTTCTGGTCCAGCGTCACAACGGCCACACGGTCCGGGTGTTCGGTCCGCAGGCCTTCCAGGAGCTGCGCCGTCCCATCCGTGGAGCCATCGTCCACGAAGCAGAGGAGGGCGTCGGGGTGTGCCGGGATGAAGCGGCGGATCCTCTCCACGGGCAGGCGATCGCCCTCGTTGTAGCAGGGTATCACGATGCCGATCCCGATCGCGGTGTCCATTCACTTCAAGGTGTACACCTCGCTGATGGTGCTGTTCAGGATCCTGATCCGGTGGGTGCTGAGGCGTGCCGGGTCCTCCACAAGGTCGCCAAGGTCCACATGATCGTGCGCCCGGTGGTTGGTGATGAAGTGATCCGCTTCCTCCACGGGTACGATGCGGATGCGCGCGCGCTGCGCAGCGGTCAGCAGCATCAGGTTGTACTCTCCCGGCGAGCTTGCCACGGCCACGTTGATCACCGGTGCCGGATCGGTGGCCAGGATGTGTTCGAGCGCCTGCTTGTAGGACGTGCCCCAGTAGTCCATCTCGAAGCGTTCGCGGACCTCCTCCGGACGTTCGCTCGGCACCAGCGCGTTGAAGTACACATGCTCGAACGGGTGGCGGTTGACCATCAGGGCGAGCGTGGCCACGAATGAGCATGCACACAAGGCCATGACCACCTTCCGCGCCGTGGCGGACCGGCTCGACAGGACCCACAGCCCGTGCACGGCCAGCAGCACGAACGGGGCGTAGATGAAGAAGAGCTGCCGCCAGCTGTCGTACAGCACCGAACGGAGGGCCACCACGGCCACCACGGGCACCAGCCAGTAGGCCAGGAACACCAGCGTGAACCGCCGTTCAGGATGGAGCAGCACGGCGCGGGGGGCGCGGAGGACGGCCACCAGCGTGGCCACCACCCCCGCGGCTCCGGCCAGCAGGTAGGGCAGGGGGTTGGAGATGGTGAACCACACGGGGATGTAGTCCCAGCCCAGCTCCGTGGCCTTCACGGTGGCCCCGTTGAACAGCACGGAGCCGGTCCACCGGAACTTGGACATGTTGGTGAAGGCCGTGACGAAATGCTCCACCGGGTCCGTCCACAGGTAGGGCCAGGAGGCGTAGAGCGTGCCCACGGACGTGACCAGCAGCAGGCCGGCCAGGCCCAGGGACCGCGTGATGCGGCGTGCGGCCCAACCATCCACCGCGAGCAGGACCAGGGCGAACGCGGGCAGCAGCACGCCCATGATCCGGATGTTGATGAGCAGACCCGACGCCACGCCCAGCCACGCAAAGGCGGCCGCCGTGCCCAGCTGAAAGGCGCGCACGAGCAGGTGGAGGCCGATCATCGTCATCGAGAGGAAGGGGATGTCCTTCGTGTTGAAGAACGAATGCGGATACAGCACGGGGTGCAGCACCAGAAGGAGAAAGCCGACCGTGGCCAGCAGCCGGTCGTGGTAAAGCCGCTGCACGAGCCGGAAGCAGGCCAGCGCGCCCAGCAGGAAGAACAGGTGCGTCACCAGGTGCCGCATGAGGTAGACGGCGCGCGTGTCGTCCAGGCCGAGCACCTTTTCCAGCGCGATCAGCGGCAGCTCAAAGGCCACGCCGTAGTCACGGTTGCGGAAGCGCAGCAGCGCATCGTCCCCGCGCGCCACGTAGGCGTAGGACACCTCGCCGATGTCCCGCTGGGCCGGCTCGTCCCACGACAGGCCGAAGTCGGGCCACTGCGGCAGCGCCACCACGAAAGCCACCGCGAAGAGGACCAGACCGAGGCCGGTGCCGCGCCGGGCGGTGGGATGGGTGGTCGCGGGGATGCGCATGGTCGGTCGGTACGCCGCTGCCCGGGGGGCCTTCCGGCAGCCCGCATCCTCCGGGGAGCGAGATGCGCGAGGCGGCTAAAAGTAGACCCCGTGCGGCAACCGGCCGGGCCACGTCGGTGCTGGGGAAGGCGATGCCGGCAGCGTGCTGCACCCCCGGTGGGGTTCAGTCCCGGACGAAGCGCTGACGCGCCACCACGTCGTTACCGTTGGAGATGAGCAGCACATAGCATCCTCCCGCCCCCAGTGTCGAGCCCGGCAGCGGCATGGTGTTCCTGCCTGCGGGCACGGTCATCTTCATGGGGTTCAGGATCGAGCGGCCGGCGAGGTCCACGATGGTGAACTCCAGCGTTCCGGATGTCGCAAGGTCGGTCTGGATGGTCACCGGCCCGTACGATCCGGAACCGGGCAGTACGGCGATCCCCATCTCTCCGGCGGTGATGTCCGCCACGGAGGTGGCGTCCACCAGCGATACGCTCAGGGTCGCCGAACAGGCTTTGGAATCCGTCACCGTCACCGAGTACAGACCGGGCGCCAACCCGCTCAGGTCCTCCCCGGTGGATCCGTTGCTCCACGCGTAGGAGAACGGCGGGGTTCCTCCGCTCACGGTGAGGTTGATGCTGCCCCCTGTGCCGATCGGATCGGTGTGCGTCTCGGCCAGGGTGATCGCCGGACCGGACTGGATCCCGAACCCGGTCTGGTCGCCCAGACCGCCTTGCGTATCGAGGAACACCGTATAGCCGTCCGGGGCCAGACCGGTCAGGTCATGTTGCGCCGTCGCGCCGCTCGTGTACTGCTGCGACCAGATGAGCGAGAAGGCGCCATTGAACACGGATAGTGTCCACGTACTGCCCGTGAAGGTGCCGTTCACGGTGCAGCTGCCGGAGTTGTTGCATCCGGCGGGTTGCGCGTTGGTCACCCAGCAGGTCTGCGCTTGTACACAGGGCGCGAGACCGAGGGTGGCCATGATCATCAAATGGGTCGCGGTTGTTCTCATGTACTGTGGTTGTGGATAGGTGCGGGCAAGGTTAGGCGGGGCGATCCGGGCCCGCATCGTTGGTTCCAATGGATCCTCCGGTGCGCGAGCCACCCAGGGACCGGCACCGGTCGTATCAGCGACCGTCGTCCTGCCTACCTCCGCCGGAACGGACAGAAGCGTGCAGGGCCCACGCCCATGTGACGACCCTGCCCCGTCCACGTTGTTCAGGAGGGGGCACGCATGGGCTCGACCTGTTCCGCCCGGCAGGAGGCGCCATGCGCGCACGACCAATTCTTCTCCACGATCCCCGCGGCTTTTCCACGATCCCGGTCCCGCGCACCGCCCGTGGGTAGCTTTGTGCTCCGGTACCCAGCTACCGGACATGCCCAAAGACACCTCCATCAAGTCGGTCCTGATCATTGGTTCGGGCCCGATCGTCATCGGCCAGGCCTGCGAGTTCGACTACTCCGGCAGCCAGGCTTCCCGCTCCCTCCGCAACGAAGGCATCGAGGTCACGCTGATCAACAGCAACCCGGCCACCATCATGACCGACCCGGTCACGGCCGACAACGTGTACCTGAAGCCGCTCACCACCGAGAGCATCGAGGAGATCCTCAGGAAGCACAAGATCGACGCCGTGCTGCCCACCATGGGCGGACAGACCGCGCTCAACCTCGCCATCGAGTGCGAGAAGCTCGGCATCTGGAAGGAGCACAACGTGCGCATGATCGGCGTGGACACCAAGGCCATCGACATCACCGAGAACCGCGAGCAGTTCCGCCTGCTGATGGAGCGCATCGGCGTGCCCATGGCGCCCAGCAGGACCGTCACCAGCTTCCTCGAGGGCAAGAAGGTGGCGCAGGAGTTCGGCTTCCCGCTGGTGATCCGCGCCAGCTACACGCTCGGCGGTGCCGGCGCCAGCTTCGTGAAGGACCCCGCCGAGTTCGACAAGCTGCTGAAGCACGGCCTGCAGATCAGCCCCATCCACGAGGTGATGATCGACAAGGCGCTGCTCGGCTGGAAGGAGTACGAGCTGGAGCTGCTGCGCGACAAGGACGACAACGTCACCATCATCTGCTCCATCGAGAACTTCGATCCGATGGGCATCCACACCGGCGACAGCATCACCGTGGCGCCGGCCATGACCCTCAGCGACCGCACCTACCAGCGCATGCGCACCGAGGCCATCAAGATGATGCGCGCCATCGGCGACTTCGCGGGCGGCTGCAACGTGCAGTTCGCGGTGAGCCCCGATGAGAAGGAGGAGATCTACGCCATCGAGATCAACCCGCGCGTGAGCCGCAGCAGCGCGCTCGCCAGCAAGGCCACGGGCTACCCCATCGCCAAGATCGCCAGCAAGCTCGCCATCGGCTACCGCCTGGATGAACTGGAGAACCCCATCACCGGCACCAGCGCCTTCTTCGAGCCCACGCTCGATTACGTGATCGTGAAGGTGCCGCGTTGGAACTTCGACAAGTTCGAGGGCAGCGACCGCCGCCTGGGCGTGCAGATGAAGAGCGTCGGCGAAACGATGGGCATCGGTCGCAGCTTCCAGGAGGCGCTGCAGAAGGCCTGCCAGAGCCTCGAGATCCGCCGCAACGGCCTGGGGGCCGACGGCAAGGAGACCACCGATGCCAACGTGCTGCTGGAGAGCCTGGCCAACCCCAGCTGGCACCGCCTCTTCCATGTCTACGACGCCATCAAGCTCGGCATCCCCTTCAAGAAGATCCAGGAGCTCACCCACATCGACCTCTGGTTCCTGAAGCAGATCGAGGACATGATCCTCACCGAGAAGGAGGTCGAGAAGTACACGCTCGACAGCATCCCGCGCGACCTGCTCTTCGAGGCCAAGCAGAAGGGCTACGCCGACCGGCAGATCGCCCACCTGCTGCGCTGCCTGGAGAGCGAGGTGTACCGCAAGCGGCAGGAGCTCGGCATCAAGCGCGTGTACAAGCTGGTGGACACCTGCGCCGGCGAGTTCCCCGCGCGCACGCCGTACTACTATAGCACCTTCGAGGAGGAGAACGAGAGCGTGCGCAGCGACCGCAAGAAGGTCGTGGTGCTCGGCAGCGGCCCCAACCGCATCGGCCAGGGCATCGAGTTCGACTACTGCTGTGTGCATGGCGTGCTCGCCGCCAAGGAGCTCGGCTACGAGACCATCATGATCAACTGCAACCCGGAGACGGTGAGCACCGACTTCGACACGGCCGACAAGCTCTACTTCGAGCCCGTGTTCTGGGAGCACATCTACGACATCATCCAGCACGAACAGCCCGAGGGCGTCATCGTGCAGCTCGGCGGGCAGACCGCGCTGAAGATCGCCGAGAAGCTGGAGAAGTACGGCATCCGGATCATCGGCACCAGCTTCGCCGCGCTGGACATCGCCGAGGACCGCGAGCGCTTCAGCAGCCTGCTGCGCGACCTGGACATCCCGTACCCGAAGTTCGGCGCGGTGCGCACGGCGGAGGAGGCCGTGAAGCTGGCCAAGGAGCTGGGGTTCCCGCTGCTGGTGCGCCCCAGCTACGTGCTCGGCGGCCAGAAGATGAAGATCGTGATCAACGAGGAGGAGCTCGTGGACCAGGTGCTCGACATCCTGCGCTTGATGCCCGACAACAAGATCCTCATCGACCACTTCCTCGACGGCGCCATCGAAGCGGAGAGCGATTCCATCTGCGACGGCGAGATGGTGCGCATCATCGGCATCATGGAGCACATCGAGCCCGCCGGCATTCACAGCGGCGACAGCAACGCCGTGCTCCCGCCCTTCGACCTCAGCGAGAAGGTGATCCAGCAGATCCGCGAGCACACGCACAAGATCGCGCTGGCCCTGCACACCGTGGGCCTGGTGAACATCCAGTTCGCCATCAAGGACGAGGTGGTGTACGTGATCGAGGCCAACCCGCGCGCCAGCCGCACGGTGCCTTTCATCGCCAAGGCCTACGGCGAACCCTACGTGAATTGGGCGACGAAAGTCATGCTTGGTGCGAAGTTGAAAGACTTCGCCTTCAAACCCAGGTTGGACGGGTATGCCATCAAAGTCCCGGTGTTCTCGTTCGACAAGTTCCCTAATGTCGACAAGTCACTCGGGCCTGAAATGAAGTCAACGGGTGAAGCGATCTACTTCATCAAGGACTTGAAGGATCCGTTCTTCCGGCAGGTGTATGGGGAGAGGTCGATGTATCTGAGTAGGTAGATCATTAGGGCGTGCCCCCGGCTAAAATGCAGCCGGGGTCCGGCTTTCCGCTGCAAGTCCGCACTCGTCGTTCCTCCTCGCTTGCGGGCTTTCCGCTGCGATCCGTCACGCAAGATGCCTGGACGGAGCCGTCCCGCCTGTCACCACTTCTCTTTTGGCTTCTTAGCGATTGGGAAGTAGCCGCACCGGTCCACGAATCCTTCGATGTTCTCTTTGCCAGATGAGCCGCCATAGGCAATCGTGGTGCGCGCGAGCCTGCTCGATGGATCATAAAGACCCAGATCGGAATAAACTGGAGGAATGACCCATTTGCCGTCTGCATCCACATATCCAACCCGACGGTTGGAACCACCTCCCCGCTGCGCGTAGGGTCTAGTATCAGAGGCATTCCATCTGTGTTCGACTTCTACCCGATAAACCGTGTTTTTCTTGTTGACCGACCAGCCGGGTGTAGGGCTGAATGGTAGTTGATCCGCATCGTTGCATGTTGCACTACAACGTAGCCAGGAGTCTATGACCTCCTTGCGGAAGTTCTCGCCATAAACAAAGTAGGTATCAGTGCCTGATTCGAAGGATGAGGCCTTGACCATAGATAGCTCATCCTTTGTTATACTTGAAATACGGCCGAAGGCGAAAGACTTGAACTCATGAACAATGTTGGCACTACGATCGATGATAGCAAATGAGCCTTCGGTCGAGGCAAAAGAGAAACCATTGGCGACAAGTGTAGGTTCCCTTGCGTAAGATTGAGTACCTGCTTGCGTACCCGTGCTGTCAATCAGAACCCACCTCACAGAGCCGTCGTCTGTGCGCTGTCCCATCCAAACCAGTCCGTTCCTGAATTTGCACGGGCCAGGATTCATTACGTACACATCCTCCTTATAGTGTGGTTGAATCACAATCAATCCCGACCAGTTGACATATCCAACCAGTTGCGATGAGGCAAATGGGGAGTTTTGGGCCTCAGGTATGGCTGGTTTGGATTCTTTGTACTCGACCACGATTCGCGCATAGTCACTCATGAGAAAGTCTTTCGCGATGACCCAATACCGGCCGCCTTTCCCGTAAATGCTCGAAGCGTCTGTTAGATGGCTATCTGTATACCTGTAGCCCTTCGCATGCCAAGGGTGCTGTGGCGTCAATATACCCTTGACTTTGGCCTTTGTTGGTGCGTTTCTGACCGAGCCATCCTTGAAAAGGACCCGGTAGTCATCGAAGGTCTTCGGACCTATGCCGCATCGACCATGTTCATTGAACTCAAGATTCGGGGAATCAAATTGACAGGGAAAAATAAGCTCTAGGTCGGTATTTACGAAGCCGGACATTTTACTCACGGGATCAGTTACCACAAGCATACCATTGATGAATCCCTTCTTGGAGGGATAATAAGGTCCATCATAGTCGATGACCAGCTTGCCGGTCTGGTCGATCAATGCTGTACGACCATTCTTCTCAATGACGGCATAGCCATACTGCATGTCGTAGAACTTATCGACATCCAAGAACACTGTCCGGTCATCAGTCGCTTGCACAGGGCCGCTTTGCGCGTGCAGCCCTATGCTGCGTAAACACAGCAGTGCGATGAACAGTAGGAATAAGTAGCCTAAGGGATGCTGGGGGGAATTGGACATGGGTGCTACAGGTTGGTGGTTGCCTTCCGGAGGATGATGCGCTCAATGCGTCAGCCAAACTAATTATCGTGCCGAACATTGAACCCCCCTTTTGACCTCAGCGAGAAAGTGATCCAGCAGATCCGCGAGCACACGCACAAGATCGCGCTGGCCTTGCACACCGTGGGCCTGGTGAACATCCAGTTCGCCATCAAGGACGAGGTGGTGTACGTGATCGAAGCCAACCCGCGCGCAAGCCGCACGGTGCCCTTCATCGCCAAGGCTTACGGCGAGCCCTACGTCAACTGGGCCACCAAGGTGATGCTCGGCGCCAAGCTCAAGGACTTCCAGTTCAAGCCGCGGCTGGATGGGTATGCGATCGAAGTACCCGTGTTCAGTTTCGACAAGTTCCCCAACGTGGACAAGAGCCTGGGGCCTGAAATGAAGAGCACCGGCGAGGCTATCTATTTCATCAAAGACTTGAAGGACCCTTTCTTCCGCCAAGTCTATGGTGAACGATCAATGTACCTCAGCCGATGATCGCTACCGATAGCCGGGAAGGGGTAGCTTGCCCCGCACTTGATGCGGGGTTCTTCCGGCAGGTGTATGGGGAGAGGAGTAGGTACTTAAGTAGATAGCCATGCGTGCGACACAGCTCGTGTGTATCTGCCTGTTTTTCGCCTGCGGTGATCGCCCACACAGCGCGGCGTTGCGACTCGATGTTTTCGATGAAGTCCCGAAGAACATAGAAGGTTGCGGTGATCACTACACCTACGATAGCGTGGAGTACGATGCAGCGAAGTGCATCTTCCTTTCCAAGCTTGACGGTCAGACCGGTTTCGCGCTGATCATGATCAATGGCGTCGAGGAGCGTCTCGACTGGTCGCAAGCAGAAAGCCGGGAGCTATCATCGGAGAGATATCTGTCCGTGTTCAGGAACGAAACCTACACCGTCCGGCTCACCACTACAGTTGGTAAACCGTACGACGAAGGCTCGTTCAACACGGGAACGCTTACGATCGAAGGTCCCGGTGGAAGCGACACTGTGAATGTGCATGGTGAGAGCGGTTGCTAGGCCCACTCGATTCATTAGTACTTCACCTTATGATCGTACATTGAACCCATGTTCAGCTTCGATAAGTTCCCGAACGTGGACAAGAGCCTGGGGCCTGAGATGAAGAGCACGGGAGAAGCGATCTACTTCATCAAGGACCTCAAAGACCCCTTCTTCAGACAGGTCTACGGCGAACGGTCATTGTACTTGTCACGATGAGCGGTCACCCCGAACGGAGTGAAGGGGCGTTCTGTCACTGCGAGGCCCGGCTCTGCGGGCCGTGGCAGAGGCAGGTGTATGGGGAGAGGAGCATGTACTAGCAGGTAGCTTGAATTGTCCCAACAGCTTGTTGGACAATTGGCCGCTCAGCGGTGGTCGCAATTGTGCAACAGCTGTTGCGCAATTGATCCGAGGTTGATCGGTAAGGCTTGCAGGCATTGGGTCGGAGCGCTTCCGGTCGTTCGCGGAAGCCATGGTTCCGGTGCGCCGGTTATCTTGGTTGCATGCCCGTGAAGAAAGTCATGAAGAAGCGGAGGTCGGCTTCCGTGGCCGTGCTGCCGAAGAACTACACGGCGGTGCTGGAGGCGGTGAAGGCGCGCATCCGGGCAGCACAGCTCAAGGCGGCGCTTGCGGTCAATCATGAACTGGTCATGCTCTATTGGCACATCGGCAGGGAGGTCCTCGAACGACAGGAGAAGGAAGGCTGGGGCAGCAAGGTGGTGGAGCGCCTGGCGAAGGACCTGCACAAGGAGTTCCCGGGCATGGGCGGCTTCTCGCGCTCGAACCTCCTGTACATGCGTTCGTTCGCCGAGGCCTATCCGGATGGTTCAATTGTCCAACAGCTTGTTGGACAAATTCCATGGGGCCACAATGTGCTGTTGCTCACCAAGCTGAAGAAGCCCGAACACCGGCTCTGGTACGCGCAGGCCACCATCGCCAATGGTTGGAGCCGTGCAGTGCTCGATGCGCAGGTGGCCACGCATGCCCATCGGCGGCAGGGGAAGGCCATCACCAACTTCAAGCGTACGCTCCCCGCCGAACGCTCGGACCTCGCGCAACAGACCCTGAAGGACCCCTACACCTTCGAGTTCCTCAACATCGCCGCTGATACGCGCGAGCGCGATCTGGAGCAGGCGCTGGTGGACCACATCCAGAAGGTGTTGCTGGAACTGGGCGCAGGCTTCGCCTTCGTGGGCCGGCAGGTGCCGCTGAAGGTGGGCCGCAAGGACTACTACCTCGATCTGTTGTTCTACCACCTGAAGCTGCGTTGCTATGTTGTGGTGGAGTTGAAGATGGAAGCCTTCGAGCCGGAGCACGCGGGCAAGATGAACTTCTACCTCACCGCCGTGGATGCCCAGCTGCGGCACCCGGACGACAAACCCTCCATCGGCTTGCTGCTCTGCAAGGACAACGACAAGCTCGTGGTGGAGTATGCGCTGCGCGACGTGGCCAAGCCCATCGGCGTGGCCGAATGGCGAACGCGGTTGGTGGCTACCTTGCCGAAGAACCTGCGCGGGGCACTGCCCAGCGTGAAGGACATCGAACGCGAGCTTAGCGAATGAACATGGACAAGTTCCCGAACGTGGACAAGAGCCTGGGGCCTGAGATGAAGAGCACCGGCGAAGCGATCTACTTCATCAAGGACCTCAAAGACCCCTTCTTCCGGCAGGTGTATGGGGAGAGGAGTATGCAATTGAGCAGGTAGCCCACCCTGAGTTTGTCGAAGGGTTGGGCGTGCCGGCGCTTCAATGCAGCGCCGTCGCGTGCTACGCTATAACCGGACTTGTCAGGGCCAGCATCCACGGCGCTGCGGGGGCTTCCTCCGGTCGCCTCCTCGCTGCTCGTGGCTGCAAGGCCCTTCCTGCGCCGGGCTGTTGCTTCGCCCGCTCACGCGGTCGATCCATTGCGTGCATCCCATTCCATCCAGTACCTGCCGCGAGTCATGTACTCATCTTTCAGCAAGATGCTCCTGGTTATTGATCCGGCATTCATGATCTGGACTCAGGCTGCGTAACGAACGGTGTCTTTCTGGAACAGTGCGATGATGCGCTTGGGGTGTCGCTGGAGGTGTAAGCTTCCCCATTGTTCGGCCAGGTGATAGTGGAGGTCAGGCGGTTTTCCCCGGCCCCTTCAAAGGCCTGGGGAAAACCGGCTGACCGGTCGGGGGCTACCTTCAACCGATCGTAGCCATGAGAAAGACCAAGTTCACCGAGCATCAGATCGTCGCGATGCTCAAGCAGCATGAGGCTGGTGCCAAGGTGGCCGACATCTGTCGGGAACACGGCATCAGCAACGCCACGTTCTACCAGTGGAAGGCGAAGTATGGCGGCATGGATGCCAGCCAGCTCAAGCTGGTGAAGGAACTCCAAGAGGAGAACAGCCGCCTGAAACGCATGTATGCGGAGCTGAGCATGATGCACGACTCCCTCAAGCAGGTGGTGGAAAAGAAGTGGGGGGTCTGACGAGAAGCGCGAGATCGTGCAGGCCCTTATCACCGAGCATGGACACACCCAGCGGCAAGCGTGCCGCATGGTGGGTCTTGCTCGCAGTACCGCGCAATACCGCAAGCATCCGCCCGACGACACGATGGTGATCGGCGCATTGGACGACCTGGTGACCAAGCATCCGGCCATTGGGGTGTGGCAGTGCCATCACCGCATACGCTTGATGGGTCATGTGTGGAACTTCAAACGTGTCTACCGGGTGTACACCGGCATGGGGCTCAACATCCGTCGGCGGACCAAGAAGCGCCTGCCTGCACGCGTGAAACAGGCCTTGTTCCAGCCACAGGCCCCCGACCAGGTATGGAGCATCGACTTCATGCACGACACCTTGTGGGATGGCCGCACCTACCGCATGCTCAACGTCCTGGACGACTACAACCGCGAAGTGCTGGCCATGGAAGTGGACACTTCTTTGCCTGCCTTGCGTGTGATCCGCGTGCTTGAACGCCTGAAGGAACAACGCTCACTGCCGGCCATGATCCGCGTGGACAACGGGCCGGAGTTCATCAGTGCCAAGCTTGACCACTGGTGCCGAGAGCACAAGATCACCCTCACCTACATCCAGCCCGGCAAGCCCACCCAGAACGCTTACGTGGAGCGTCTCAATGGCAGCATACGCCGTGAGCTCCTCGGCGCCTACGTCTTCCGCACACTCGAAGAAGTGCGCTTGCGCACCACCGAGTGGATGTACGACTACAACCATCTTCGGCCTCACAAAGCACTCGGTTACCGGCCACCTGTGCTCATCCATCCCTAACAACAAATGCCCCTGAGACCTCCAGTTATCGCTGGCCCGACTTCAGGGGAAGCTTACAGAGGGAACGCAGGAAGCGTGATGTGAAGAGTTCAAGCTGCCCCTTCTTGCGTGCTGGAGCGTGCTTGGTGACGGCATCCTTCAGCGCTGCGTTCGCTACTTCCACCGGGTTGAGTTCGGGCGAATAACTCGGCAGGTGGAAGACCTCGATGCTCTCCAGATGCTCCTCGAGCCATTCCTTGACCGGCTTGCTGTGGTGGACCCTGAGGTTGTCCAAGATCAGGAACACCTTGTTGTCGCTATCCTTGACCAGTCTTCTCAGAAAGCCGATCAGGATGCTGCTGTTCAGTGCGCCCTTGAAGACCATCCAGCGCATTTCCCCGCGATTGGTCACCGTGGAGATCACCGAACAGCCGTGGCGGTTGTGGTTCACCCTGACCACGGGAGTGTGGCCTCGCAGGGAGTAGCTGCGCCCGCGAACGTCATCACTGCGCAGACCGGTCTCATCGCCCCAGTGGATCACGGCACCTTCAGCCTTGGCACGTGCACGGATGGCCGGATAATCCTCGTGCAGCCACTTGCGCACCGCCTCCGGTCGCTGCTCGTAGGCCTTGCGCAGTGGCTTCTGCGGCGTAAATCCCCAGCGCTCCAGATAGAGCCCCACACTGCGTATGGCCAGCTTGCGGTCGTAGCGCCGCTCGATCAGCTCGCGCACCGCTTGCCGGTTCCACAACGCATAAGGCATTTTCAACTGATCGGGCGTTCTGTCACGGATCAGCCGTTGTGTCTCCTTCTCCTGCTCACTTGTCAGGATGCGTCCCTTGCCCACCGGGCGACCGGTCTTCCACACACGAATGGCCTTCCAGCCACCGGCCTTGTACCGTTGCCAGGCTTCGTTCACCGTGTTGCGGGACATGCCACAGAGTTCGGCTGTTTCCTTCAGGCCCATGCCCTTGAGCCTGCATTGCACCGCCTGCCTACGACGCTCATTGAGCTCGGGCATCGACAGCTTCCTGGAGTCGTTCTCGCGCATGCCTCGGCAAGATCCACAGATCGTGCCGATCGTCCGCTATATCGATGCCGGATCAATAGGTCATAGACTCTTGAGCATCGGGCCAAGTCATAGTAAGTGCCCCAATATTTAAAGTAGTCCTCAGAGCTTCGTTGGACGATTGTTTCATCCACTTCTAGTATCTGGCGAAAGCGAGATTTTCGATCTGCCTCAATGTCTTCGAATACGGGAAGGTGAAGCTGAAACGGATACTCTCCGCTATCTAATCTCAGATGCTGATAGTGTCGTGCAATCATTGTTAGAATCAACTCGTAGTTGTCCTCTATGCCATTGGATACGATTGAATCGATTGTCACCTCACAGTCCTTGAACACGATTCGTAGTTCGTCAATGGACACCTTTTCCTGTGTGTTCTTCGCTCGAAGGCGCCTTACGGCGGAGAGTAGCGGTTTAAGGAAGAGTGCAGCCACACCGGCTTTCAGCAAGTCGAACGCTACCCCCTCAGCAATGAACTTCGCTACATCGGAGAGTTTAATGTTTGCGATGACCTCAATCGACAAATCGTAAAGCCCGCCGCAGTCACCGGATCGACCATGAACTACAGCTACGTAATCTCTTGAGAGATCATCCTCGAACTCCGCAATCCCTTCGAGAGGGATTATTTGGTCTTCCGGAATCGGGAGTGCCCAATACAGGACTTTGACGGCTATTGTGGTCTGCTTATGAGCCATGTTGCACAAGTGGATGTGAGCGAAAGGTAGCCCTGGTCTAGCTACTGCCGGGTGTTTTCTACACCCCCCTCACTGTCGCATGTGTTCCGCGCGGGTGGGCATGCGCGTGAGCAGGCATGCCACTTGTGGCATTCAATCCCCGGACTTCTCCAGAGCCCTCACCTTCGGATGATACGCCGGAAAGCAGGCTTTATAGATGCGCAATGCCTCTTGGAAGTGCCTGGAGGCTTCGGCATGGTTCGCCGAGCGCAGATCGATCTCTCCAAGTGCCTGGTGGATATCACCCAACTGGTCATGGTCCTTGCCCAAGAACTTTTCGGTGGTCGGTAAGGCGCTGAGCAGCAGATCGCGCGCTTCGAAATAGCGGCGTTTCTTGATGTGCAGTTCCGCCTGATTGATCAGCACGCGCGCCGTGAACGGGTGCTCCTGGCCGTATATCGCGATGCATGTATTGTAGGCCTGCATCAACAAAGAATCCGCCGTCGCGAGATGCGACTGCGCCATCGCCACCAGAGCCTGGCCGTTCAACGCCTGTGCGTATGTGGTTGTCCGCATGGCTTTGTGACGTTCGCAGGCGTTGAGGGTGATCGAATAGCGCTCTTGAGCCTTGCGCAGGTCGTTCAGGCAGTAGTTGGCATAGGCAGCCGTATTGAGCACGGACGCCTGGCTCGGAAAGATCTCCGGCAACGAATCGACCACCATAGCCAACGCGCTGTCGGCAAGAGTACTGGCCAAGGATGCCTCAGCAAGGTCGAGCAAGACGTCGGCAAGGCCTGCTATCGAGCTTGGCATCCGGTTGGAGCTGTTTGAACTGGAGGCCAGGTCGAGACTTGCTTCGTATTCCTTACGGGCAGATGGGTAATGCCCTTGCAGATGGTGGATCTCGGCACTGAGTTGAAGCAGACCAACCTCGATGGAGGGGTTCGAACGTGTTCCCGCGAGGATGCGCTGACCTTGTGTGACCAACTTCCTGGCGGAACCGTAGTCCGCCAGCGCGGTCTTTACATGTCCCCAAGAGAGGTACGCGATCGCCTTTGCGGCTTCGTTGTGTTGCAACGATGAGAGGCACGCCACGGCTTCTTCGAATGTCGTGTCCGCGGACCGGAAAGCTTCCTGCCGGAACTGCAATGCGCCCTTCATGAGCAGTGTTTCGCAGCGCAGCGAGCTGTCCGTATGAGCGGCCGTTTCGCAGGGCGAGAGGACGCGCTCGGCCAGTACCAGGCTGTCCGTCGCGATCAGGTTCTTTACGAGTTGCAGCCTGAACCTGATCCACCGGGTGTCCCTGCTCTTGTTCGCGGTATCGGCCTCCGTGTAACCGATCGCCGCTCGGATGAGGTAGTTGGCGTACGGCCACTCGTTGCGCATGGAGAGCGACCGCGACCAGTCTGAGAGTATCTGTGCGGCCTCTGGATCAAGGTTGTCCTTGACCTCCACATATACTTTCAATGCGCTGTTGTATAGAGAATCCGATAAGTCATAATCGCCCAACGCAGCAGCTGAGCGAGCGAGGTAGCTGAGCGACCATGCGCGCTCCTCGTTCCAGTAGCCCTCACGACCCTTGATGACGTTCAGGACGCTGTCCGCCTTGAAGTAGTGCTCGTAGGCGGTTTTCGGATCGGATGCTCCCTCTGCATTTTCGGCGAGGCAGTGGTACGCGTTGTAGAGGTTGTCGTAGGTGAGGCTGATCTTCCAGAGTTCGGCTTGTTGCTGTTCGGCCTGCATCGCGTGTATGACGGAATCCAAGTTGAACCGCATCCCATCACCGAGGTCCATTTTATTGATCCGGCATCGATATAGCGGACGATCGGCACGATCTGTGGATCTTGCCGAGGCATGCGCGAGAACGACTCCAGGAAGCTGTCGATGCCCGAGCTCAATGAGCGTCGTAGGCAGGCGGTGCAATGCAGGCTCAAGGGCATGGGCCTGAAGGAAACAGCCGAACTCTGTGGCATGTCCCGCAACACGGTGAACGAAGCCTGGCAACGGTACAAGGCCGGTGGCTGGAAGGCCATTCGTGTGTGGAAGACCGGTCGCCCGGTGGGCAAGGGACGCATCCTGACAAGTGAGCAGGAGAAGGAGACACAACGGCTGATCCGTGACAGAACGCCCGATCAGTTGAAAATGCCTTATGCGTTGTGGAACCGGCAAGCGGTGCGCGAGCTGATCGAGCGGCGCTACGACCGCAAGCTGGCCATACGCAGTGTGGGGCTCTATCTGGAGCGCTGGGGATTTACGCCGCAGAAGCCACTGCGCAAGGCCTACGAGCAGCGACCGGAGGCGGTGCGCAAGTGGCTGCACGAGGATTATCCGGCCATCCGTGCACGTGCCAAGGCTGAAGGTGCCGTGATCCACTGGGGCGATGAGACCGGTCTGCGCAGTGATGACGTTCGCGGGCGCAGCTACTCCCTGCGAGGCCACACTCCCGTGGTCAGGGTGAACCACAACCGCCACGGCTGTTCGGTGATCTCCACGGTGACCAATCGCGGGGAAATGCGCTGGATGGTCTTCAAGGGCGCACTGAACAGCAGCATCCTGATCGGCTTTCTGAGAAGACTGGTCAAGGATAGCGACAACAAGGTGTTCCCTGATCTTGGACAACCTCAGGGTCCACCACAGCAAGCCGGTCAAGGAATGGCTCGAGGAGCATCTGGAGAGCATCGAGGTCTTCCACCTGCCGAGTTATTCGCCCGAACTCAACCCGGTGGAAGTAGCGAACGCAGCGCTGAAGGATGCCGTCACCAAGCACGCTCCAGCACGCAAGAAGGGGCAGCTTGAACTCTTCACATCACGCTTCCTGCGTTCCCTCCAGCGACACCCCAAGCGCATCATCGCACTGTTCCAGAAAGACACCGTTCGTTACGCAGCCTGAGTCCAGATCATGAATGCCGGATCAATAATGGTCGTGTGCTTCCCCTCGGGTTCAAGATGGTCCGGTCCGAAGAGCCAAACCCGGCCTTCGCGATTCGCGCGCTCAGCATGGAGCACTGCCTGTTCGCATTCCCCCTTCGCATACGCCTCCTCGTACGCCTCGAACTCCTCGACCATGTGCATGTTGGCGATCAACCTCTCGTTCCCCCGGTTGAGCGTGATGATGACCGAGCGGTAGATGGCGACAGGCTGGAGGTAGGAAAGGAAGCCCAATGCCCCGAAGAGAATGGCCGATTGGATGATCAAGGGCCGGGTCGGTTCGATCTTCTGCTTGCGCTTGACGCCCCAGCGTACCAGCAGGAGTATCAGCAAGGCGCCGTTCACGGCCGGAAGTACTTTGAAGACGATGTCCTGCCGCGCATAGGTTGCGAAGGGCAGCGCGACCATGGAAGCGGAGAATGCGACACCGGCGCTTATCGCTAACCATGCAGGAGTATCGGCGGTCGGTCTCAGCAGACGATAGCCCCAAACGAGGTAGGCTAGGGCCAATGCGAAGGAAGCGATAGCGAAGAGTGCGTTTGTCAGCGGCAGCCCCGCCATTCTTCCGATGAGCAGCACCAGCAGGACGAGCAGCAGGATCTTCTCGAGTTTCTTCATATGTTGGGGAACCGCAGAGCAATGTAACTCGCTTGCATCGCCACTGTGTTGACCTCATTATCGCAAGTGTTCCGATCGCGCAGCGGAGCAAGCCCGGTCGGGCCACTTGTGACCTGATGGATGCCGTGGCTTGATCATCGTCACGGCTGTTCGCCGGTCTGCGACCGGCCCCGCCGATCTCAGGGCCGATCGAACAGGCGATGAACGATGATCGCGCGGTACGTGAACGACCTGCACGAGAACCCGGTGAAGGCGGGCGATGTAGAGCTTGCCGAGGACGAGGTGTCCTGCTCAGGGCCGGCGATGGCCGGGAAGCCGGGCTTGTTGAAGGTGGAAGAGTTGTGAGGGCGCGGTCACCGTTCCTCCGCCGGAGCTGCAGCGGAGGCGTGAGTCTGCGTGTGAAGTCTTCCTTGCTGGGTGTGGTGGTCACAAATGGTCCTGTAAGCACCCCCCTTTTAGGCGCAGTGCATTGTAAAGGTACTTCTAGGTGTGGTGGTGTTGTGGATGTCCTGTTGAACTGTGGGGAACTCCGCGCGTGAGCCTGTGTAGTGGGCAGGGAGTTGTCCACATTTCAACAGGAACGCACGGGGCGAGAGGCGGAGCAGCGAACCGTGCGGGCGCACATGGTTGTAGCGCCACATCCACTCCTGGGACATTTGCCGGACCTGTTCGAGGGACTCGAAGATCCAGGCATCCAGCACTTCTGTCCGGTATGTCCTGTTGAAGCGCTCGATCAGGCCGTTCTGCATGGGCCTGCCAGGCTGGATATAGGCGAACTCGATCTCCTTGGCCGCAGCCCATTCCTTCATGGCCTGCGCGATGAACTCCGGCCCGTTGTCCATGCGCAGGCGTTCGGGCTTGCCGCGCCACTCGATGAGTTGTTCGAGCTCCCTGATCACCCGAGGGGCTGGCAGGGATGTGTCCACCGCGATGCACAAGGCCTCCCGGTTGAAGTCGTCCATCACGTTGAAGGTCCTGTACTTGCGGCCGGTGGACAGCGCATCGTGCATGAAGTCCATGCTCCAGGTAATGTTCGGCCCGATGGGCAGCACGATCGGGTCCTTCACCCGCTCGGGGACACGGCGCTTGGTGCGTTTGCGCTGGGGCAACTTGCACTCCTTGTAGATCCGATGCAGACGCTTCTTGTTGGCCTTGCAGCCCTCGTTGCGCATGTGGATCCGTATCAACGAGAAGCCCCACTGCGCCTCGCTCTCCGCCACCCGCATCATGTGTTCGATCACCTCCGCATCGTTCTTCTCCTTGGGCACGTAGCGGTACACGCTCGCGCTCAAGTCCAACAGCTTGCAGGCCCGGCGTTCGCTGTACTGGCGCTGTTCGACCAGTCGGCGCACGATCTCTCGCTTATCGTCCGGGCCTACAACTTTCCCTCGATGATCTCCTTGAGCACTTGGCGGTCCATCTGCGCCTCAGTGTACATCTTCTCCAGCCGGGCATACTTGGCCTTCAGCTCCTTGAACTCCTTGAGCTGGTTGGCGTCCAGGCCGCTGTACTTGGCCTTCCACTGGTAGAACGTGGGCTGGCTCACACCGTGCTCCCGGCACAGGTCCGCCACCTTCTTGCCCGCCTCATGCTCGCGCAGCATCCCAACGATCTGCGCCTCGGTGAATCTGCTCTTCTTCATCCTGATCAAGGTTAGGTGTTTCTACTTTCACCTGCACCTGTTTCAGGGGGTGCTTACAGTCCCGCCTGTTCAGACGGATCAACGGCAGGGCGGGAACACTTGCGACAAGGAGGACGACCCTACGGCCAACATGATGGTTTCGAAGGTCCCTAATCGCGCTTGATGAAGTGGCTCGATATTACATCCATGCGCTTGCAATACTTGTAGTACTGTTCCTTTGAAAGGATGGAAGTCAGGAGTAGGTCATGGATCTCCGCAGTTGGCTTATTCTTCTGCTCCAACATGAGAAGGTGAGCCACCAGCATGTCATAGAAAATGGGCATGTAGTATTCCATGAAATTGCGGTCCTTCTTGTAGATGTTCATCTCGAAGTCCTTGAAGTAGAACTCGTCGAACTGATAGTAGGGCTTGCCGTTGATCAGGGGCAATAGCGGTGCGTACTCTTCGATCCCGTTCCAGTTCGGGCCGCGCATTGCCTTCAGGTAGCTTGATAGCTGCGACCCTAGCTCGTCGACGAACACCAAGAAGAACACGGCCTTTTCCTTCTCGTCCTTGAACCCCAGTGCATCAAGGTCCCAGTTCCTCTTGGAATAGTTGAAGGGACGATTCTTGTTGATGACCGATACGAAAAGGCTCGAGTAGTACGCGCTTATCTGTTCGTGCCGGCTGACATCCTTCTTCAAATAGGTTTGAGCGACAATGGTGTTATCCTCCGGGTTCGCCTCATACATGTTGTAGTTTACCCTGATGATCGTATGGAAGATCTTCAAGGTAGCTGAATCCGGGCAAGACAAGTACTCTCTTTCGATGATGCGGTTGTTCGGTTTGGCAGCCTCTTGTATGAAGGCCGCAACGTGTTCGAACTTGGTTCCTTGATACTTGGCGATCAAGGCGGCATCCTCGGAACCTGATAAACCGTGGTTCGTGCGGTAGAACTTGGCGAGTGTAACGATCTCTTGAACATCGTTCAACTGCTGGCCGAAAGCTCCCAAAGTCAGGAGCGTTAGACCAGTCGATATCGCGAGCGCTTTACTCATCGGTTGCGGAATAATGTTCCGTTTGCGTTGTGAGGATCAAGATATGTCCATTCTGGACCACCGCAGGGTGTCCGCCCAAACCTCCGCCGGGCCTTTCGCGCTCGCGAGGTTTTTACGAGGCGATGGCGACGACCCTGCAAACCGAGCAATCATCAGATCTCACTTCAACCTGATGGACGCAACAATGCTGGGAATGGCACTGGCCAGTTGTCCGGATGGTTGTACGAAGGAGAACATATGCAGCCGATCGGTCTTAGTGGCTACCACCCAGAGCTCAACGTCCTGACCGTTCGCTGAGAGTCGTACGCGCCTCGCCTTATGCCCATCCAGTTTCTCTCGGGTCAGCTCATACGGCATAGCACCGACCTGCACTTGCTTCCTGACATACTCGTCAAACGCCTTGTTCTCGTCAAAGCTCCTTCGCTCGCTATTGATGATGACCATGGGGGTCGTGGCGGCGCAAACGAGCACGGCTTTTGAGCCTGGTATGGATGGCTTCTGCCATTGCGGGTCGCAAGGCAGATCGATCTTGAAGCCAAGGCTGTCGTTGGTGTATTCGATCAGTTCAATTGCCGGTGAGCTTTGCTGAGCGGCGCTTGATCCTGCAAAGGCGAGAAGGACACTCGACAACAGATATGCTCGAACCGGGTGCTTCATAGGTGGCAATCTAGACCACCGCAGGGTGTTCTCCCAAACCTACGCCGGGTCTGTCGCGCATGCGGGACGCCTCTGCTGCTGCGGGACAGACACAGCGACCCGAAGCCGTGCCTTGCGGCCCCGAACCTATGCGGCTTTGGGTCCGTTCGGGTTCTCCGCATGATCACACGGGATCCGCGCACCACCTCATTGTTCCTCGAGAACCGACGCCCCTTTCGTGCGGTCCCCCGAGGTCCATTCCCACGATTCGTGCAGGCGGATCTTTCCGTTGGGGAGTACTTCGGGCGTGGACCGGCAGATGCCGGTCATCAGTTCGCCGCGGTCGTTGACCTGGTGGTACCGCATGTCGATGCGGCCCTCTTCGTCCACGAGACCGATCAGGTGCCCCTGTTGGATCCTGCCGCCGGAATAGGCGGAGGTGAGGATGTGGCCGACCTGACGATACAGGAAGACCGTTTCGTCCGAGGTCTCGCCGTTGTCCGTGTTCGAGATGGGCCGGAAGACCCTTCCATCATAGTTGATCATGGCGGTTCATTGGAGGTCCTCGACCCGGTCGAGCACGTAACACTGCGGCCATTGCGTCAGGCCGATCTTGGGGTAGTAGGCCTCCGCCTTGGGGGCGGAGAGCAGGATGAGCCTGGCCTTGGGGGCGGCTTCCTTGGTGCGTCTGATCAGCTCCCTCCCGATCCCGGTCCGCTGGTGATCGCGATGGACGGCCAGGTCGGACAGGTAGGTGCAGTAGTCGAAGTCGGTCAATGAGCGGGCAATGCCGACCAGGAGCCCGTTCTCACGAGCGGTCACGATCAGGTTGGCGTGTTGGACCATCTTGGAGAGGGTCGCGTGATCGTCCACCGGTCTTCGTTCTCCGAGGGTGGAGTTCACCAGGACCTCCCGGAACTCCTCCACGGACAGGGTTGGTTCAATGCGATAGTCGATCATTCCGATCCGTGTTCAGGTCCAACAGGTAGATCCAGTATTGCTTGTCGTACCGCGTGAGGCTGCGGACGACCTTGAACCCGAAGCCTTCGTAGATGTGCCGGGCGGCATCCATGAATTCCGAGGTGTGCAAGGCGATGTATCGCTCCCCGGTGCGGTGCGCGTGGTCGATGCACATCGTGGTCAGGCGTTTGGCGATCCCGTTCCCGGTGTATTCCGGGTCCACGCCCACCATGCGGATGTAGCTCCATGCGGCATCGAACAGGTCCATGGGCCGACCGTTCGGCAGCAGAAAGGCCATGCCGACGATCTCCGTGTCACGTTCGCACACAAAACACGTCGAGGTACGGATCAACTGCGCGTACGTGTCCGGAGCGGCCATGAACGCATGGAACTTCTCCCAATTGGCCGGCGTTAAGGCGGACCGGTACTGTCCATAGGATCGGAGCCCCAACGCGTGCAAGGCCGCGGCATCGGCAAGAGTGCCCGTCCGGTAGGTCAGCGTCATGGGGTCCATTCGGTCCGCCTGTGCGATCGCGTGTTCATTAGTTGGCCGATCACAGGGCTGGGTAAGGTAGAACGGACCGTCCCCCACCGGCCGTGGCCTGTCTCACCGCAGGGTGCGCATCTGAGCGTAGCCTATAGCTATGCTTGAGAAGAACAGGAGCGTAGTAGCCTTTGGCCCTTTCGGCGCATTAGGGCTCCGAGATCAATCGTTCAACGCCGCCACGAGGGCATCGGGCGTCATCTGGATCTCGTTGAGGATCTTGCGGATCAAAGGACGGCTGATGTCCTGACCCTTATGATGTGGGAGCGTGGTGTAGCGCCCATCCGCGTGCCGGTAGAAGACATGGCTTCCTTTCTGTCGCACCACCACGAAGCCCCACTTGAGCAAGATGCGTTCGAAGGTCCGCGCATCCACGATGGGCAGTTTGCTCATACCGCGATGGAGAACGATTGCAGGCCGACGAACTCGGGCAGTGCTTCGATCTCTTCCTTGGTCATCTCCTCGAAGCACAGTTCCACCACCTCCTTCAGGTTCGTTTGCAGTTCATCCAAGCTTCTGGCCTGGGTGTGCGCACCCGGGATGCTGGGCACCATGCCGATGTAGAGCCCTGTCTCGGGATCGCGCTCGATGTGTGCCGTGAGTTGGATGTTGCGCATGGCAGTGCTTTGCTCAAAGATAGTCTTTCAACCACCGTAGGGCATCCGAACTGCCGCGCGCAACCGCAGCTCTCACCCCACCACCGCCTCCTGCTCGCCAGCCTCCATCACCGGCCGCACGGCATCCATCACCGCGTTCCACGCCTCGGGCGGCGCGTTCTTCAGCTGAACGAAGAGCGCGCGGTTCTCCGCGCGTGATCGTACTGGCACAATGTATTTGATCGAGGCGAGCAGCACGGGGAATTCCACCTGCTGCACGATGCGGTCGACCACCGGAGGTGTCCCACCAAAGCTCCGCCGGGTCTGTCGCGCTGTTTCGGCCTTGAGCCGGGAAGGCGTCGACCCGGCGGCTCGGAGCCGTGATCACCACAGCAACGTCTCAGGTTCCTGCCGCGCATCGATGATGTCAAGCATGTTCTGGTGCCCTGACTTTGGTCAACATTCGATCGCCATGGATAACGCCCTCAAGAAGCTCGACCTGATCCAGCGCTTGATGCAGGTATGGGACGAGGCCGCCTTGCAGGGCATCGCGAAGACCATTGAAGAGGAGGTGCCGGAAGCGGATGTGGACATGAGCGAAGAGGACTGGGCGGAGCTGGAGCGCCGCCGGGCGGAGCACCTGCGCGGCAAAGGGAGGTCCTACACCAAGGAGGAGGCCATGAGCGTGCTGCACGCAGCTCGGTTCAGGTGATGCGCGCCTCACGCAGCACCCTGGTAAGTGGATACCAGCACCCGGTCCTTGATCGTGGTCTGGTACTCCACAAGGGTGTTGTGCGTGACGGTGCGCCAGGTCTTGCCTTCCTCGCTCTTCATGTAGGCCTCGTAGTCCGGCACGCCGGGGAAGCCCACATTGTCCGCCACCACCACGGAGCCTTTGCGCAGCCATCCTTCCTGCACGATGCGCATGAGGTCGGGCATGTAGTGCTTCTTGTCGTGGTCGATGAATGCGAACTCGAGGCTGCCGGGGCCGAAACCGAACGTGTGCTTCAGCGCTGCGACGGTCTTGCCCTCGTCACCAAGCACGCCATGCACCACGGTGACCCGATCATTGACACCTGCCTGCGCGAGTATGCGGTCTGCCACATGCTTGTTCGCCGCATTGAACTCGAGGGATACGATGCGCGCCTGCGGCGCGGCCAGGGCCATGCGTAGCGCGCTGTATCCGCAATAGGTGCCGATCTCCAGGATGAGCCTGGGCGCCGCGTTGGCCAGTGCAGCATCAAGGATGGCGCCCTTCTCATCGCCCACGTTCATCAGAAAGCTCTCACCCCAGGCGAATTCATCGATCACGCGGATGACATCACGGGCATCGCCTTTGCGCGCGGTGGACAGCACCTTCTGCGCCAGCTTCTCTTCCCGGCCATCGCCCACCTGCCAGGTCTTGAGCAGTTGGGGCATGCCCAGCATCATGCGCAGGAAGGACCAACTGAAGAATGGATTGCCTCGGCGTTGTGACATGGGTGTAAGTCTTTGATCCAGGCCAAAGTTGATCGAAAGTGGTGAATGGGATGCGTCCGAGATCAACGTGGGTCACCATCAACGGACGTTCGCCGTGGCGTTCATTGAAAGCCATGTGAACTGACCGCATCTGCGCCAGCGGATGTCAGCGCGCGGAGCACCATCTTCGGGATCGCTTCGCTCATCCGGCGCGCTCGTACGCTTCGCGCAGCCAGCCGATCAGCTCCTTGTCCACCTCCCTGACATGGGCGATGCGCACGCGGTGGCTCACCATCGTGTTGAAGCTGCCGCTGGCCTCCAACCGGCCCTTCGGTCCGGTGCCCTTCAGGTTGATGCCCACGTCGAAGCGGTCGGCCGTGCTGGGCTGCAGGATGGCGAACTGCTTCTTGCGGCGCACGCTCACGTAAGCCTTCATCGGCAGCAGTTCCACATCCTTGCCGAATCCCATCAGGGCGTGCGCGAGCGCATCGTGGATCGGACGCAGCGCGGCCTTGGCACCCTTGTACTGTGCATCCACCAGTGATCCCCGGTCGTCCATGGTGGAGGCTGCGCTCTTGCTGAGCATCAGTGCCACCAGGTTGGCGTACCCGTGACCCAGCCCATGCTCGTTCTTCAGGAAGCTCACGCGCTCCCCGTGCTTCGCGAAGCCCTTGGAGGCGAGGAGTGCCATCCACTCCTCGAGGCTCTTCCCGGTCTTCTCCTGCAGATTGGCGATCATGCTGCGCGTGGCAGCGTCGAGTTCAGCGGCCATGTGTATGGGAGTTCCTAATGATCATGACAAACCTAAACCGACCACCGTTGCTTTGCGCCTGCGTACAGCCGGCGGCTACGCTGAAGGCAGTAAAGCGACGATCTCAGGATCACCTCCCGGATCGCTCTGCTGCCTTCCATGGGCATGTCCGCCAATGTGTGGAGTGCAGGCCTGGAGTATCTTCATCCGGTGCGCCTCCCGTCCATCATCATCACCACGTTCCTCGTCCTCGTCGCAAGCGCGCAGGAGGCGTTGGTGGAGCTGCCGATGACCAGGCGCAGCAAGCTCCTCTTCATCGCGGTGTACCTGAACGATGATCCGGTGCCCTTGAACGTGCTCTTCGATTCGGGCGCGGGCGTGACGGTGGTGGACGATCGGGTGGCACGGGAGCGCGGGCTGCTGCTGACGGACTCGCTCTCCATCGGCACTTCGGGGAGGCCTGTGCAGGCGGCACACAGTCCGAACAACAGCCTTCGCCTGGGCGAACGTTTCGCGTTGGACAGCGTGGAGCTTTTCCTGATGGACCTTGGGCATCTGAGCGCACACTACAAGGTCCCGATCGATGCGATCCTGGGTGTGGACCTGCTGAGCCGCGCCGTGGTGTGTACGGACCTGGATGCGATGCGCATGCGCGTCCACGACGCGCGTACCTATGTGCACAGCGGCGGCACCGCAGGCATCACGGCCACCGAACTCGACTCGGGTACCTACGGCTTCCCGATGCAGGTGGTGCCCGATGGGCGGAAGGACCCCGTAGAGGTGATGGTGAAGCTGGACACCGGAGCGGACAACCACCTCACCTTCTACAACCACGCGGTGGTGGCGCACGGGCTGATGCGTCCCGGCAAGCGGTATCGGGGCACGTCCGGTTTCGGTGCGGAGCCCACCGTCACGCACAACCGCCATGGCAAGCTGGCCAGTGCCGGCGTGCAAGGCCGTAGCTGGCGGAATGTGCCCGTGGTGTACCAGGTGGATCCGGTGAACGCGGCTTCACGACATGCCTGCGACGGTCTCATCGGCCAGGGGCTGCTGAACGAATTCACCATCACCTACCACTTCCCGGCGGGCCTGGTGTACCTGGAGCCGAGGAGGTGAGGTCAAGCCGGCCGACCAGCAGTGCGGGCTCCATCCTCCCGCACGCTGAAGAACGCCGGCATCCTGCCACGGGCCCTCCACGCGCGTGTTCCCATCCATCAGCAGCGGGTGGGCGCTGGTGCTGAGCGGTGTGTCGCGCAGGGTGGCCGTGCGCTTCGCTTCACTGCTTCACGAACCGAACAACGCGCGGTGGCGCATCGCCGGTGCGCAGGAGGTAGGGGCCGGGCGGCAGGGCGCTGATGTCGAGCGTGCTGTACGGTCCGCTGAGGGTGCCCCGCAGCAGCGTGCGGCCGGGCGGGTCGAGGATGAGGTACGGCACGGCGCGGGTTCCTTCTGTGCGGTGCACGATGAGGTGGTCCGTGGCGGGGTTGGGGAACAGCCGCATCGGCTCGTTCGCCGCGTCCGCGATGGCCGTGCTGAAGTCGCCGAACTTCAGCACGAACGCATCATCCAGGCCGGCGGATGCGCGGAGCACTTCGCCGACGCCGGGGTCGAAGTCGACCGTATCCGCGAAGCGACCACCGACGGCGAAGGATCCATCCGTCATGATGGCGAGGGCGTTCCCGCGGTCGTCGCCGGCGCCGCCGAAGGTGAGGGCGCTGAGGAGCGCTCCTGTGGGGTCGAGCCGGAGGACGAACGCGTCGGTGCCGCCGAGGGAAAGCGCAGGGGCGCTGCCCGGGCCGGGGTCGAGGTCGGCGGTGCCGGAGAAGAAGCCGGTGAGGAAGAGCTGGTCGGCCGTATCGGCGACGAGCGCATAGCCGCGGTCCTCACCGGTGGAGCCGATGCGTGCGGCCCAGAGGTGGGCGCCGGCGGCATCGAAGGCGGTGACGAAGGCATCGATGCTCCCAGCGGCGGACAGTTGGTCCACGGCCGCATCGGGGTCGAAGTCGACGCTGTTGGCGAAATGGCCGGCGACGTGCACCTCACCGAGGCTGTTGATCGCGACGGACCGTCCGGCATCCTCGCTGGAGAGGCCGCCGAAGCCCTTTGCCCAGAGGAACGCGCCGTTGGCATCCAGCTTCGACACGAAGACGTCCAGGCCACCGACGGAGGTCAGTGTGGCCACGCCCGCGCCCGGGTCGAGGTCGGCGTCCTGGGCGTAGGTGCCCGTGGTGACCACGTTCCCTTGATCGTCGACGGCAATGGCCTCGGCGATGTCCATGCCGGGGCCGCCCATGGTCGCCGCCCACAGGAAGGCGCCGTCGGGATCGAGCTTCAGGACGAAGATGTCGTTCCCGCCGGCGGAGGTGAGGAAGTTCGAGCCGGGGCCGGGGTCGAAGTCGATCGTTCCCGAGAAGTACCCGGCGACGTGGATGTTGGATGCGGCGTCAAGCGCGATGGCGCGTCCGTTCTCCAAGGTGGCTCCGCCGATGACGTGCGCCCAGAGGAAGTTGCCCGTTGGGTCGAGCTTGAGGATGAGGACATCGAGGATCCCGGCCGGACCGATGAGGAAACTGCCCGGGCCCGGGTCCGCATCGAACGGACTTTGGATGTAGCCGGTGATGTACGCGTTGCCCGCCGCATCGGCCGTGATGCTGGTGGCCACTTCCTGGGCGATGCCGCCGAAGGCGTATCCATAGATCAGGTCACCTGTGGGGGTCAATTTCTGGATGAAGAAGTCGGTGGATCCATTGGTGGAGTCGGCCAGCTCGGCGGGCCCCGGATCAAGGTCGAGCAGACCGGTGAAGGACCCCGCGATGTACACGTTGCCCGAAAGGTCAGTGGCGATGCACTCGGTGCGGTCCACGCCGACATCGCCCAGGGTGGACACCCATTGGAAGGGTTGCGCGGGACAGGTGCACGTGAATGCGCAGCAGAGCAGTGCGGCGAGGAGCGTTCGCATGTATGGGATGAGCTGTGGATCGTTCACGAAGGATGAAGATAGGTGGCGTGGGCGGACCGGATGACGGTGTACCGTCCGTCCCGCGTCCCCACGATCTTTGCGTCATGCCCACCATCTGCTCGGTCTTCTGCGGCCTCAGCCTCGATGGCTTCATCGCCCGTCCCGATGGCGCGCTTGATTTCCTGGAAGGCGACGGCAGCGCTGCCATGGGCGACCACGGCTA
Source organism: Flavobacteriales bacterium (assembly GCA_016715895.1). Lineage (NCBI taxonomy): Bacteria > Pseudomonadati > Bacteroidota > Flavobacteriia > Flavobacteriales > Flavobacteriales bacterium. Next base: position 1,479,893 of record JADJXH010000004.1, read on the forward strand.
CGAGGCCTTCATGGCCGGTATCGACGCCATCGTGATGGGACGGAACACCTTCGAGGTGGTGCTGGGCTTCGAGCAATGGCCGTATACGAGGAAGGCCTTCGTGCTCAGCAGTGGCAAGGTGGATCTGTCCGTTGCGCATGCACGCGGTGCCGATGTGGAGCTGCTCAACGCCACGCCCGAGGAGGTGGTGCGCCAGCTGACCGAGCGCGGCCACAAGAGCCTCTACATCGACGGTGGTGCCACCATCCAACGCTTCCTGCGGGCGGGCCTCATCGACCGGCTGATCGTCACCCATGTGCCGGTGCTCATCGGCCAGGGCATCCGGCTCTTCGGTCCGTTGGAGAAGGACATCCCCTTGAAGCTGGTGGAGAGCCGCAACGTTCCGGGCGGGCTGGTGCAGAGCGAATACGTGCGGCGGTGAGGCGGCCCAAGTGTCGATCGCACCGGACCGTCACTTTTCAGGCGGGTTCCTTCCCGCCCTTCACCAGCAGCCATACGGCAAAGGCCATTTCGCCCAGGATGCTGGGAACGGCCACCAGCATGAGGAAGGTCTCCGCATGCACCGCGTAGTTGGGCAGCAGGAAGTGTGCGCAGGTGTCCACCGCGTACATGATGCCCGCGATGGCGAGGAAGAGGGCGATGAAGCGCGGCCGCCCAAGGATGCGGGCCAGCAGCAGCAGGTGGAAGCCGAAGAAGAAGAGGCCGATCAGCCAGATGGTGTTGAAGACCTCCACCTGATGCAGAACGGCCTCGGCGGTGGTCTCCTGCAAGGCGAACGGCAATGCGAAGACGGCCACGGCCATGATGGCGGCGTGCATCATGCGGAAGAGCATGGCAGGCAAGGAGAGGGCGTGGTCCTTGAAGAGCACGTACAGCGCCCAGGCGACCACCACATCGAACACCACGGTGACCATGAACGCGATGATGCCCGCACGCACCAGCATGTGCTGGCCGGTGACCGCCGCCACCGGGTCGGCCTTGATGCGCTCGAGCATCATGAAGTTGGCGAAGATGGCCGCGAAGAAGATGATCCAGTAGCTGATGCCGGCGAGGATGGAAAGGCTCCGGTGCGTCATGATGAGCTGCGGTATCGGGGTTGTGCATCGGCCGCGCTGAACGCATCACCGATGGACCGACCCGACCGAGCGGATGCGGGATGCCGCTCTGGGACCGCCACGCGGTCCGGGGTGAACGAAGGCGCGGGTCAGGTCGTGCTCGCGCCGGTATCGGGTGCAAGATAGCCCGGCCGCCCCAAGGGCGCGAACGCCGATCTTGCGGCAGCGATCGATGACCATGCAGGGGCGTATCACCAAGCTCGTCCAGGCGACGTACTTCGACGATGAGGGCATCCGGATACGGAGGCATTACCTCACCATGGGCGACCGGCAGCTGAAGCTGGAGCTGCGGGAGTCCGCGCGGTTGGGTCTGACCGTTGGTGACGAGGTGATCCTGGAGCTGGCCGCTGACGGTGTCATGGTCACCTCGATCTACAACAGGCACACGGACCAAGGGCACGGAACGCGGTGGAAGCGGTTGAAGCGTTCGCTCGGTCCCTGGGCCGGGACGCGCGTGATCCGCGGTACCGTGAAGCACAAGGAGCGCAACCGGTCGCGGGACGACCTGTCGCGCGAGGGCTACCACACGGTGGTGTACTTCGTGATCGAACTGGAGGACGGCGAGCGCTTTCTGGTGGACGAACGCGCGGGAACGCCCGTACGGCCTGGCCATCGCGTGGAAGCGTTGGTCGGGCGCGGTGGCCGGGATGAGTTCGACACCCTGGCCTTCCGCGACCTCACAGCGGGCACGGACAGCATGCCTTCCCCGTGGCCGGCACGGGTGGCGTTGATCGCGAGCCTGGTCACGGTCGGCTTCCTGGTCCAGGTGGTGCGCACGCACGCCATGGATGGTGCGCGCTGGTCCATGCTCCTGTTGGTCCTCGCGGTCCCCGGCGGACTGTGGTGGATGTTCGCCACCAAGCGGTGGGAGGCGCGTCGGGCGCTGGCCAGGCTGGACGAAGTGGGCCTCGGGTCGTGATCGGTCGTTGATCACCCGACCACCGGCACCACCTCCTTCTCCACGCTCCTGAACCGTTTCGGCACCGATGCGGTGATCGCTTCCGCCAGGGCGTCGAGGGCCTTGCGCCGCACGAAGGGTCTGCGCACCACGAGCACCACCTCACGCACGGGCTCGGGCGCCTCGAAGCGGCGCACGTTGCGTTCGTCCCCGCGCACGCTCAGCTCGGGGACGAGCGTGAGCCCGTTGCCGCTGACCACCATCCGCTTGAGCGTTTCGATGCTGCCGGTGCTGTAGTGGATGTTGCGGTGGCCGGCCGCGCTGGGCTGCTGGCACACGCTGAGCACCTGGTCGCGCAGGCAATGGCCCTCGCTCAGCACCCACAGCGGGGCCTTGCGCAGGTCCTTGGCGGCGATCCGCTTTCGCTTCAGCAGGGCATGGCCATCGGGCAGGTAAACGAGAAAGGGCTCGTGGAAGAGCGTGATCGCTTCGAGGTCGTCGTCATCAACTGGTCCCGCCAGGATGCCGATGTCGAGCTGGCCGCTGCGCAGGCCCTTGAGGATGCGGCTGGTCCTGCGCTCATCGATGGAGAGCCCCGCCTCGGGATGCGCGTCGGCGAAGCGTTCCAGGAAGAGCGGCAGCAGGTAGGGCGCGAGCGTGGGGAGGATGCCGATGCGGTAGGTGCCCGAGGTGCCGGTGCGGAGCTCCTTCACCAGGTCGCGGAACTGGCCCGCCTCGCGCAGCACAACGCGCGCCTGATCGATCAGCAGCACGCCCTCGACCGTGGGTCGGGCCGGCTGGACCTTCCGCTGGAAGAGGGTGACGCCGAGCTCATCCTCCAGCTTGCGCACCATCATGGTGAGCGTGGGCTGGGTGACGTGGCACTGGCGCGCGGCCTTGCTGAACTGGCCGCTGTCGGCCACGGCCACGATGTACTGGAGCTGCTGGAGGGTCATTAGACATGGTCGATAACGGCATCGAAACTATCGAAACGCTCGATGATGATCGTCAGGCTAGCTTCGCCCTCCACGCCGGACCTTGCCGGCGATCAGGAACGACCGGACGACCGAACCCTGCGAAGGCCGCCCTTGGGCTTTCGCGCCGATAAACCCAACGCCCATGTCACACGAACATCATCACCATGGCGCCCCGCTGGAGGGCGTCACCCCACAGTCCACCGGCAAGTGCCCCGTGATGCACGGCGCCCAAGCCCTTCCGGTGGCCGGACGCGGCCGCCGCAACAAGGACTGGTGGCCCGAGCAGCTCGACCTGAGCATCCTGCACCAGCACCAGAAGGTGAGCAACCCGCTGGATCCGGATTTCAACTACCGCGAGGCCTTCTCAAAGCTGGATCTGAAGGCGGTGAAGGCCGACCTCACCAAATTGATGACCGACTCGCAGGAGTGGTGGCCGGCCGACTGGGGTCACTACGGCGGCCTCATGATCCGCATGACCTGGCACGCCGCGGGCACCTACCGCACCGCCGATGGTCGCGGTGGCGCCGGCAATGGCAACCAGCGCTTCGCCCCGCTGAACAGCTGGCCCGACAACGGCAACCTGGACAAGGCGCGCCGCCTGCTGTGGCCCATCAAGCAGAAGTACGGCAACAGCCTCAGTTGGGCCGACCTGCTCGTCCTGGCCGGCAACGTGGCCATGGAGAGCATGGGCTTCAAGACCTTCGGCTTCGGCGGTGGTCGCGAGGACATCTTCGCGCCGGAGGAGGACATCTACTGGGGCAGCGAGGGCGAGTGGCTCGCCACCAGCGACAAGCCCAACAGCCGCTACAGCGGGGAGCGCAACCTGGAGAACCCGCTGGCTGCCGTGCAGATGGGCCTCATTTACGTGAACCCGCAGGGTCCCGATGGCAACCCTGACCCTGTGGCCAGCGGCAAGGACGTGCGCGAGACCTTCAAGCGCATGGCCATGAACGACGAGGAGACCGTGGCGCTCACCGCCGGCGGCCACACCTTCGGCAAGATGCACGGCGCCGGACCGGAGTCGCATGTGGGTCCCGCACCCGAAGGCGCGGCCATCGAGGAGCAGGGCTTCGGCTGGAAGAACTCCATGGGCAGTGGCAAGGGCAAGGACACCATCACCAGCGGCTTGGAGGGCGCGTGGAAGCCGAACCCCACCAAGTGGGACAACGGCTACTTCGACATGCTCTTCGGCTATGAGTGGGAACTGGTGAAGAGCCCCGCCGGTGGCTGGCAGTGGCTGGCCAAGGACGTGAAGCCCGAGCACATGATCCCGGATGCGCACGACCCCAACGTGAAGCACCGCCCTGCGATGACCACGGCGGACCTTTCGCTCCGCTTCGACCCGATCTATGAACCCATCGCGCGCCGCTTCCACAAGGACCCGCAGGCCTTCGCCGACGCCTTCGCCCGCGCCTGGTTCAAGCTCACGCACCGCGACATGGGTCCCAAGAGCCTCTACCTCGGTCCCGAAGTGCCGAAGGAGGACCTCATCTGGCAGGACCCGGTTCCCGCCGGCACCAAGCTGGCCGATGCGGACGTGGCGGCCCTGAAGAGCAGCATCCTCGCCAGCGGCCTCAGCGTGAGCGAGCTGGTGGCCACGGCCTGGGCCAGCGCCAGCACCTTCCGTGGCAGCGACAAGCGCGGCGGTGCCAACGGTGCCCGCGTACGCCTCGCTCCGCAGAAGTTCTGGGAGGTGAACGACCCCGCGCAGCTCGGCAAAGTGCTCAGCGCGCTGGAGAAGATCCAAGCCGACTTCAAGGCCAGCGGAAAGCAGGTGTCCATCGCCGACCTGATCGTGCTGGGTGGCTGTGCTGCGGTGGAGAAGGCCGCCAAGGATGCAGGCTTCAACGTGACGGTGCCCTTCACCAGCGGCCGCGGTGACGCCAGCCAGGAGCAGACCGACGTGGAGAGCTTCGCCGTGATGGAGCCCCAGGCCGACGGCTTCCGCAACTACCAGAAGAAGCTCTACAGCATCCCTGCCGAGGAGATGCTCGTGGACCGCGCCCAACTGCTCACCCTGAGCGCGCCGGAGATGACGGTGCTCGTGGGCGGCCTTCGCGTGTTGGGCGCCAACAGCGGCGGCAGCAAGCACGGCGTGTTCACCAGCAAGCCCGGCCAGCTCACCAACGACTTCTTCGTGAACCTGCTCGACATGGGCACGACCTGGACCGCCCTCAGCAACGGCCACACCGGCACCTACGAAGGCCGCGACCGCAGGAGCGGTGCGCTGAAGTGGACCGGCACCCGCGTGGACCTGGTCTTCGGCAGCAACTCGCAGCTGCGCGCCATCGCCGAGGTGTACGCCCAGAACGACAGCAAGGAGAAGTTCGTGAAGGACTTCGTGAAGGCCTGGGCGAAGGTCATGGACCTGGACCGCTTCGACCTGAAGAAGTAGGCATCAGGAGAGCCTGCACGCGAAGTGGGCGGTCCAAGCGGGCCGCCCTCTTCCTTTCCAGGGATGCGCCGGGGCGAGCCGGTCCGCGAGGACCGGCTCATTACCTTGTCCATCCGATGTGTTCCGTCCGGTCCACCGCTGCAGGCGGCATGCTGTGCCTCCTGGCGGCGTTCGCGAGCCTCCGGACCGCAGGTCAGCCGGTGTTCACCTCGTACGCACACTACGGCTATTCCGGTGGGCAGGTCAACGCGGTGATCGAAGCCACCAACGGGGACCTGGTCATCGCCGGGAACGGCACAGAGCCGAACAACTCCGATCAGTTCGCGGTCCGCTTCTCATCCACCGGTTCCCTGGTCTGGGGCCTGACGTACACCGGTGGTACTGGCTGGTCCGGGTACATCACCGATGCCGTGGCCGATCCGGATGGTGGCGTGATCCTGCTCGGTCATGTGCGCGAAACGGCGACGCAGCGGATGCACCTGTCGCTCTTCAAGCTCGATGCGGCCGGGGTCGTGCTGTGGAGCCATCGCTATCGCGCCTACGACCCCGATGAGACGGTGACCGGCCGCAGCGTGCGCCGGGACGCGGATGGCGCGCTCCACCTGCTGGGCTCCACTGGTGATCCGGCCACACGGGACCTGTTCATCATGAAGGTGGACAGCGCTGGCGGCCTGCTGTGGACGCGGGCCTTTGGCTACTCCGGTCCGGATGAGGCCAGGGACCTTGTGCTGATCCCCGGTGGTGGATACGCCATCGCTGCGGCCACCAAGTACGAGCTTTCGCGCGTCGCGCTCCTCGACACGATGTGTGCTGTGATCCAGGACCGGGTGTGGGTGCTCCCCGATACGACCCTCACGATCCACAGCCTGCAGCGGGGTGCGGATGGCCGCTTCTCCTGGACCGGTTCGTACATGGACTCCACCTTCTACCGCGGCGCGTTCCACATGGTGCTGGACAGCCTGGGCGGTGCCGTGGCCGCGCAGGCCTACCGCGACGCTGCTGGAAGCGAGCTGTGGATGTACGATCATGTGCAGCTGCCCGATGGGGACCGCTTCCTTGTCGGTGAGCAGGTGAGCGCGTCGGGCGATGATGAAGCGACCCCGCTGATCCGGCTCGACGCGACGGGAGGAGTGGTGTCCAGCGCGTACAGCGGCGGTCACCAGGAGCTGAGCCGCTGCATCATCACTACCTCCGACGGTGGGATCGCCTGCGGGGAGACGCGCAGAACGGACGACAATGTGCACCAGGCGTTCCAGGTGAAGAAGGTGGATGCGAACGGCGTACCCGCCTGCGATCTGCTTCCGCTCACACTGATCCGAACGGACCACCTGCCTGATACGCTGTCGTTCCCACTGGAAGCCCTCGGGCCGAAACCGATGCTGCGGCTCGATCGCCCGCTCACCACCTGGCCCTTGAACAACTTCGTCGATGGCTGTTCCACGATCGGCATCCAGGATCCGCAACGGGGTTCCGGGATCAGGGTGTTCCCGAACCCCGCGTGCGATCGGGTGATGCTCAACGGCATCACAAGCGCGGGCACCGTTCGGATGTATGACATGCAGGGCCGAATGGTCCTGGAGCAAAGCCTTGATGCTTCCGCCGCAGTGGACGTTCGGTCGCTTGCAGAAGGATGCTATGCGCTGCGGATCGCGACGGCCGCCGGCGAGCGCGCCAGCGTGGTGGTCATCGCCCGTCCCTGAAGCGCCTCACTCCTTGGAGAAGCGCAGTGTACGTCCGGCGCCGGTGAGGGCGTAGGTACCGGATGCCAATCCGGAGACGTCGATCGTGCGAAGGGGTGCACGTTCGGTGCCGATGAGCGTGCGGATGATCCGTCCGTCAGGGCCGATCAGGGTCAGCGGTCCAACGCCCGGTCCGGGCCACTGGATGGAGAGGCGATCGGTGCACGGGTTGGGGAAGAGCAGCGGACCGGCCTCGGTGGCGGATGGGGCTCCGACCCCGTTCGTACCGCTCACCACCACGGTGAAGTCGTTGAAGTTGCCGTACTGAAAAGCGCCGCACGGACCGTAGCCGTTGGTGTTCGTATCCAGGAATCCGTCGGAGCCCCAAGGGGCGATCACGCGCATGCGGTAGGTGCCGGCCGGCGTGTTGGCGGGCAGGGTGATGGAGAAGGAGTAGGTGTAGCTGGGCGATCCGCCGACGTAGCTGTAGTACAGGTTCTCCGTGTCCTCGAAGGCGCCGTTGTTGTCCAGGTCCACCCACACGGCGCAGCCGGTCCAGTTGCCGCTGGTCACCGTCATCGGCTCCGCGACGCCGGGGGTGAGGACCGTGCTGAGGTTGGTGAAGTCGCTGGTGAAGCAGTCGCTTCCGGCCGTCCAGTTGATGGTGCCCAGCGTGAGGCTCTGGTTCTGCCAGCTGAAGCAGCCGTTGGCGAAGGATGGCGAGCAGTATTGCGCGTGAGCGTGGACCGCGCAACAGAGCAGGAGGAGGGTGGTGGTGCGGTGCATCATGGGTGTCCGGTAGGTGAGGTGAAGGTAGCCGCAGGAACGGATCGCACCGGGCGGATGCTCGCGTACGAAACGAACAAGCCCGGGTGGAACGCGTGTCCATCACCCGGGCTTGAGCGCGGTGAGCGCGGGCTCCTCACTCCACCACGAAGCGCGCGCTGTGCACCCTTCCTTCGGTGCTGTAGAGGTTCAGGACATACAGGCCATGTGCCAGGCCCTGCAACGGCACCGTCAGTCGGCCGCGCGTGATGGCCAGGCCCTGATGCTGCAGGATGCGACCGTCCAGCCCGGCAATGGACAAGCCGGAGACCTCCAGGTCGGCGGGCAGGAGCACCTCGATGCGGTCGCGCGCCGGGTTGGGATGGATGACGACATCGCCCGTGCGCGCAGGTTCAGGCACCGCAGTGGGCGCGGTGACCACCACGGTGGCGTCCGGGGTGCGGATGGGCGGATTGAAGTCGAAGAAGATGTCGGCCACGTTGGTGATGGTGGTGCCGACCACCGGAACGTGGTCGGGCGCGATGCGGAAGGCGAAGAGGCCCTGGCTGGCGGCCATGTTGGTGCCGCTGTCGGGCAGCAGGATGTTGCTGAAGGTGACGCGGAGCACGCCTTGTGCGCTCAGTTGGTAGGTGTAGGGATGGGAGGCGCCGAGCACCGTGAAGCTGGCCACGGAGAACAGCTCGGGCAGCGTGTCGGTGAGCACCACGGTGAAGGCGGTGTCGTTGCCGGTGTTCTGGAAGCGGATGGTGTAGTCCAGGTAGCTGTCCTCGGCGGGGTAGTACTCCGTGTCGCTCAGGCCGCTGCTGGTGCGCACGAGCTTGTCGTTGGGGTCGTAGGCGCCGGTGATGGTGCGCGTGACGGTGCTGCTGTTGTTGCTCACGTCCACCTCGGCGCTGTCGTGGGTCACGGTGACCACCGCACCGAGCTGTGTGCCGATGAGCTGTGGGTCGGGCGGCAGGGAGGCTTCGATCTGGAAGGACCAATAGGTCAAGGGTTCCAGGCCGTCGGACACGCTCCAGGTCAACGTGTTGCCGATGTAGCTAGTGGGGGTCGGTTGGACGCTGGACACGGTCAGCAGGCCGGGCAGAGCGCAGGTGACCGTGAACCCTGCGCTATTGGATGCCGAGAGGTTGATCGCCGATCCCACGAGCGTGGTGGCGAAACCCGGGCGCAGCGGGCCGATCTCGGCGAAGGCCGCCAGGTCGAGCATGTCGTTGGTGGTGCCGTTCAGCGAAAGGGTCCAGGTCTTGATCGCGGAGGTATCCACATCGATCGTCACCGGAAATGCCGCCGCGGACGGGGTGTTCACCGTGATACTTCCGAGCGGGGCGAGGCCGCAGCCGGACGTGAGGTCTACGAACGAGCCGGCGAGATGGGCCACCGATCGGGGCTGACCGATGGGTTCACGGACCGCGATGAGGCTGTCGTTCTTGGCGGCCAGGGTGTACCAGCTGCCGTTGTCGTTCGCCTACCAGCTGTTCATGCTGTACCCGTCGGACGTGAACTGAAGCAGGCGCGAAGCATGCTTGCCCAGGATGGTGCCGTCCGGGAGTTCCACTGCTTCTTCAGGCCACCAGCTTTCCCGGCGCCACAGCAATTGCCCGGCGGCATCGATGCGGAACAGCGCTCCGGTCGCGCTCACCCCGCAGAGCAGGTGGTCACCATTGGACAAGGCCAGTGCGTCCGTCACATACCCACTGGCGTAGGGAGCCTGGGCACGCCGGGCCACCTGCACCGCACCGCTGGCATCCGCGATGAAATACCCGAACGCTCCAGCGGAGAACAACACGCTGTCCCCGAAGTAACCGTGGAACCAGCTTCCGTCCGGGTGGATCGCGGAAACCCCGCGCTGGTGGATCAGGTCGTGATCCACGTACATCCGGCAGGAGACCGGCATGCCGTTCGGATCCAGCGTGACGTGATGCAGCTGCCGCTCGTTCCGGAATTGCCACGCATATCCACCGGCGGCCAGCGCAGCGATCTCGACGGCGCGATGCCCGCGGAAGTCGAAGCCCCCCAGCGCGTTGGTCGTGTCCAGCAGCATGTAGATCCGCGACCACTGCACCTGACCGCTCGCGTCCAGCTTCACCAGATATTGGTTGTGGTACCTGGGTATGGGTGTTCCATGGTCGAGGTCGCCGCAAACCACCACGCCCCCATCCAGGGTGGCCGCCACCTGTGCGCTGACCATGCTGATGTCCGGGTTGGTGGGCAACAAGTGTTTGAACCAGAGCATGGTGCCGGCTGCGTCAATGCGGCTCACGTTGACCCCGCGGGAAAATTCAACACCGTTCGGAAGCATCGGCATTCCTACCGTAACCAGGCCGCTGGACAGGAACGCCACCTCGCTGGTGCGGGCGTTCCGCTGGAGCGGATCGAAGCCGAGGTCGCTCTGTACACATTGGGCGTGCGTGGCGATCGCAACGAGAGATGCGGTGAGCGTTTGAACAGTACGCATGGTGGTCGGATCGTTCATCGAAAGTACCTGGGGTGGCGTTCGATCATGGCTGGACGCGATGGACTTTTCCACAGGCACCCGATCGGCTGCGACCGGATCCGGTGCGATCTTGCGGCCCATGCGTCCCCTGATCCTGACCGCAGCCCTGTTCGGTGCTTCCGCGCTGGTGGCACAGTCCTTCACCGCGGTCCCTGCAGGCCGGGTGCGCGTGGGCGATCTGCTGGTGAACAAGGACAGCTGCACCATCGACGTCGCGGCGTTCGCCATCAGTGCCCCGGTGTCGGTGGAGGAGTATCGCGCCTTCGTGACCCATTTCGCCAAGGGTGCCGGTGCGCGGCAGGGTGCGGCGGGAGCTGCTGCGGTGAACCTCACCTGGGTGGAGGCGGCTGCTTATTGCCAATGGCTCAGCCAGCGTGATGCCGCCCAGGGCTTCAGCTATCGGCTGCCCGCGTTGGGCGAGTGGCTCCTGGCCCGGCAGCAGGGCCTCATCCCAGCGGACGGTCCGGGATGCTGGTTGATCACCGCCAAGGACGACAGCGGCCTCACCTGCCAGCGCTTCGGTTACGCCTATCCCTGCACCGAGGGCGATCCCTTCGCCCGGCGGCGCAAGATGGTGGCCTTCGGTGACCCGACCGCACATCCGGCATACGGGGTGCACGAGGACCGCTGGGACTTCATCGCGTATCCGGATATCGGGTTCAGGGTGGTGCGTGAGGCGGTGCGGAGATGACCGTGACCGTTCCGCAGGACGTCGAAGTTCCGATGATGCCCTTCAGTGACCGCGGTTCGAGGACGGGGTGAACCGATCACCGTGTCGGGTGTTCATCCGCCATGCTTCGCGCGCTCCTCCTCCTGATGGTCGCCTGGCCCGTCCTTCATGTCGTCGCTCAGGAGCGTGTGGAGCCTCGCCGTTCCGGGCAGCTCTGGCTGGAGGGCGGTGTGGTGGGCGGTGCGCCGGGCTTTCTGGAGGGCTGGTTGGGAAAGGACCAGGCCAAGCGGTTCCGGTTCGCCGGGGAGCTGGGCTACCGCACCGGTGACGAGCTGGCGCGCGGCCGACAGTTCATCCTGGAGGGGCAGGTCCGCTACAAGCTGCATCGCCTGGTGGATGTGGCCGTGGAACAGCGTTTCGCCGCGAGGGTGCGCGACCGCGACCGCCACCGCTTCGGGCTCTTCGCGCAGGTGGGCGACCGCGTGGGCCGGTTCGACCTGGGATACCGGCTGAGCTACCAGCACAGCTTCGGATCGGAGGGGCTGCGTCGGCACATGGTCCGCAACCGGTTCGACGTGGGCTATGACATCCGCGGGTTCCGCTTCGACCCGGAGCTGATGGTGGAGTTCTTCAGCGAGCTGGGTCGCGAGGGGCGGCGCCACGACGCCACGCGCTTCCGGCTGGGCACCACCTGGCGGCCGGCCAAGGCGCACACCATCGGCGTCGCGGTGGTGCACGATCGGGAGCATGGGCGCCGCCGGCCCGACCAGCGCTGGATCCTGAGCCTGTCCTACACCCTCGATCTCCGCAAGCTGTAGCCTCCGCTTACTTTGGCCGCATGGTGCATGTCGCCGTGTTCTGCGGGGCCTCCAGTGGACATGATCCGCACTATGCCGAAGTGGCCGCCCAGGTGGGCACGGGCCTTGCCCGCCGCGGCCTGGGCGTGGTGTACGGCGGAGGCCATGTGGGCCTGATGGGCGCCGTGGCCGATGCGGCGATGGCCGCCGGTGGCCGCGTGGTGGGCGTCATCCCGGGCTTCATGACCGAGCGCGAGCTGGCGCACGAGCGGGTCAGCGAGCTCATCACCGTGAAGGACATGCACGAGCGCAAGCTGGTGATGCACGAACGCAGCCAGGCGGTGATGGCGCTGCCGGGCGGCTTCGGCACGCTGGACGAACTGTTCGAGCTGCTCACCTGGCGCCAGCTGGGCCTGCACGCCAAGCCCATGGGCCTGCTGAACGTGAACGGCTTCTACACGCCGCTGCTGGAGCAGATGGCACGCATGGAGCGCGACGGTTTCCTGCATGGCAGCACCCGCGTGCTGGCGCATGACGCGGTGGAGCCGCTGATCGACCTGCTGCTGGCGAACATCATCCGCCCATGAGAAGCGAGGGCCGACGCGTGGCGCTGCATCCATGGTTGAGGCCGCTCGCTGCCTTGTTCGAGGCGCACCGCTGTTCCGCGAACGCCGCGGCCATGGAGGCCTACATGAAGCACATCGCGCCCTTCTTCGGCATCAAGGCCCCGGACCGGCGGGCCCTGGTGAAGGCGCACCTGGCGGATCATGGAACGCCCTCATCGGAGGACCTGCAGGCGATCGCCCGCTCCGCCTTCGCGCAGCCCGAGCGCGAATGGCACCACACGGCCCTGGACCTGCTGATGAAGCAGGCGAAGCGGCTCACCCCGGACGACCTGCCGTTCCTGGAGGAGCTCATCACCACGAAGAGCTGGTGGGACACGGTGGACGCGCTGGCGGTGCATGTCGTCGGCACGATCCTGAAGCGGCATCCGAAGGCGATCGCGCGATGGAACGAACGCTGGATCGCCGGCCCGGACCTGTGGTTGAACCGCACGGCCATCCTGTTCCAGAACCGGTGGAAGGAGGACACGGACCGCGCCCTGCTGTTCGGCAACATCGCGCGTCACGCGGATCATCGCGACTTCTTCATCCGCAAGGCCATCGGGTGGGCGCTGCGCGAACTGGCGACCACCGATCCGGCGGCGGTGAAGGCCTTCGTGGCCCGGCAGCCCCTATCGGCGCTCAGCCGTCGGGAGGCCTTGCGCAAGCTCGGGTGATCGATCACCACTTCCGCGAGCCGCCCTTCGCCGCGTAGGGCTTGGAGCCGCGGTGGGGCTTCTTGGGACCGTACCCCTGGCGTGGGCCCTCGTTGCGGCGGGGCTTGTCGCCGCCGCCCTGTGCGCCCTGCGCCTCGTCCACCCGCACCTTGCGGCCGCGGTGGTCGGCGCCCTTGAACGCGTTGAACACCTGGTCGAACCATGCGGGCTCGATGTCGATGAAGGAGTACACGTCCTTGATCAGCATGCGGCCGATGTGCTCGCCGCCGATGCCGCTCACCCCGCAGATGTAGCCGAGCATGCGGCCCTTGTCGAAGCCGTCCGCGCTGCCCAGGTTGATGAAGAGCTGGCGACCGGTGGCGAAGCGCTCGCGCGAGCTCTGTCGCTCGGGGCGGGCGCTATGGTCCTTGCGGCTCATGTCGATGTTGAGGTCGTAGGCCTCGCGGAACTGGTCCAGGATGCGGGCGAAGGTGACGCTCATGAAGCGCTGCAGCAGCGCGTCGCGGTCGAGGTCCTTCAACTCCTCCTGGGCCACGGCCATCAGGTCGGCCAGGGCCTCATGCTCCACATCGGCCTCCTTGAGCCGGCGCAGGAAGGAGCGCAGCTGGGCCCGTCCGATGTCGGCGCCGCCGGGCACGCGCACGTAGGTGAAGTGCGTGTTCAGCATCCGCTCCAGCTGCCGCACCTTGGGCACGTCGCGCACGCCGAGGATGCTCAGCGAGATGCCGGTGCGTCCGGCGCGGGCGGTGCGGCCGCTGCGGTGGGTGTAGCTCTCGGCCTCGCCCGGCAGGTCGTAGTGGATCACGTGCGTCACATCGTTCACGTCGATGCCGCGCGCGGCGACGTCGGTGGCGATGAGCAGCTGCAGGGTGCGTGCCCGGTAGCGGCCCATCACGTGGTCGCGCTGCGCCTGGCTGAGGTCGCCGTGGATGGCATCGGCCACATAGCCTTCCTTCACCAGCTGGGTGGCGAGGTCCTGGGTCTCGTGCTTGGTGCGGCAGAACACGATGGCGAACAGGTCGGGGTCGGCGTCCACGAAGCGTTTCAGCGCGCCGTAGCGGTCGCGGGCGTGCACCACGCAGTACTGGTGCTGGATGGCCGAGGCCGTCACGTTGCGTTCGCCCACCTGGACCTCCTCACTGTTGCGCATGTAGCGCTTGGCGATGTGGCGCACCTCGCTGCCCATGGTGGCGCTGAAGAGCCAGGTGCGCTTGTCGGAGGGCGTGTTGCTGAGGATGTCGGTGAGGTCCTCCTGAAAGCCCATGTTGAGCATCTCATCGGCCTCGTCGAGCACCACGGTGGACACGTGGGAGAGGTCGACGGCCTCGCGGCCGAGGAGGTCGAGCAGGCGGCCCGGGGTGGCCACCACCACATGGGTGCCACGCTGGATGGCCCGCATCTGCTCGCGGATGTTGGCCCCGCCGTAGACGGCCACGGGACGCACGCCGTTGAGCTCCGAGGCGAAGCGCTCCAGGTCACCGGTGATCTGCACGCACAGCTCGCGCGTGGGCGCCAGCACGAGGGCCTGCACGCGCCGGTGCGCGGGATCGATGTGCTGCAGCAGGGGCAGGCCGAAGGCGGCGGTCTTGCCCGTACCGGTCTGGGCCAGCACCACCACATCGTGGTCGCTGTTCAGCAGCAGGGGGATGGCGCGTTCCTGGACGGGGGTGGGGGTGTGGAAGTCCAGCGTGCGCAACGCGGACAGAAGCTCGGGCCGGAGACCCAGCGCATCGAAGGAGGACATGGGGAGGGTGGGGTTCGCCATCGGCCGTGCAACGCCGGAACGGGGCATGCGGACGAACGGCGCCGCGAAGGTACGGCACCGGGCCCGGAGGCCAAGGCGGTCCGGCTATCTTTGGCCGCCATGACCGGCCTGCTGCTGTTGAGCGCCACCGGCACCCTGCGGATCATCCTGATCCTGGTGGTGCTGTGGCTGGCCCTGCGCCTGGTGCTGCGCATGCAGCAGGCCCGCCAGGGCCGCCCGCCCGGCACCCACTGGGCCGCGCGCGACGAGCGCCCCCGCGGTGACGTGCGCGTGGAACGGGCCGATGATCGCCGCGGCGCCCCGCACAACGGCGGCCGCATCGAGGACGCCGACTACGAAGAGATCCGCTGACCCCCCGAACCGATGAAGGACCTGAGGAAATGGCTGCCGATCGGGCTGGCCGTGCTGCTGTTCATCGCCCTGCCGCTCGCCTACTTCAGCCCCCTGCTGGAGGGCAAACGCATGGTGCAGGGCGACCAACGCAACTGGCTGGGCGGCGCGCAGGAGATCATCGAGCACCGCGACGCCCACGACGGCGAGGAACCGCTGTGGACCGGCAGCATGTTCAGCGGCATGCCCGCCTACCAGATCAGCGTGGTGTGGAAGGGCGACGTGCTCAAGTGGGTGGACCGGCTCTTCCATGGCTTCCTGCCGCATCCGGCGGGCAGCGTCTTCCTCTACCTCATCGGCATGTTCATCCTGCTCTCCATGCTGGGTGTGGACCGCGGGGTGGCCGTGGTGGGCGCGCTGGCCTATGCCTTCTCGTCGTACTTCATCATCATCTTCGAGGCGGGCCACAACACCAAGGCCACCGCCATCGGCTACATGCCGCTGGTGCTGGGGGCCACCTGGGCGCTCTTCCGCGGGGCCAGGCTCCCGGCCGCGGCCCTGCTGGCGCTCTTCCTGGGGCTGGAGGTCCATGCCAACCACCTGCAGGTCACCTACTACCTGGCCATGGTGCTGCTGCTGTTCGCGCTGGCGGAGGCGCTCCGCTTCATCCGTGAAGGGCGTGCGATCGACCTGCTCGGCCGGGCCGGCCTGGGGCTGCTGGCCGTGGTGCTGGCCGTGATGGCCAATGCGGGTGTGCTGTGGGGAACCGCCGAGTACGGCACCTACACCACCCGCGGGCCCAGCGAGCTCACCATCGGTCCCGACGGGGAGAGCGCGGCCGACATCCGCACCAAGGGGCTTGACCGCGATTACGTGACGGCCTGGAGCTACGGCAAGCAGGAGACCTTCACCTTCCTGGTGCCCAACGCGAAGGGCGGCGATTCCGGTTCGCTCATCACCACCCGCGAGGAGCTGGCGGCCATCACCGATCCCGAGCTCAAGCGCTACCTCAACGAGGTGTATGGCGGCGGCGGCTACGTGAACAGCTATTGGGGCGATCAGAGCTTCACCAGCGGACCGGTCTACCTCGGTGCTCTGGTGGTGCTGCTCCTGCTGCTGATGCTGGCCCGCACGGAAGGCCTGGCGCGCTGGTGGGTGCTCGCGTCGCTGCCGCTCATCGGCGTGCTCATCTCCATCACCTCACCGATGCTGGCCGCAGTGTTGGTCCTGGCCTACCTGCTGGCCGGCCTGGTGCTCTGGCGCGAGCCGCTGCCCTATGCGCTCTTCAGCGGGCTGTTCCTCACGCTGCTGCTCAGCTGGGGCCGCAACTGGATGCCGCTCACCGACTTCTTTCTGGACCACGTGCCGGGCTACGCCAAGTTCCGCGCGGTCACCATCATCCTGGTGATCGTGGAGCTGGCCGCCCCCGTGCTGGCCGTGCTGTACCTGGACAAGGTGGTGAAGGAGGGACGTTGGGACCGTGCGCGGGAGCGTGCCTTCCTGGTCACGGCGGGCGTGCTGGCCCTGCTGATGGTCCTCTTCGCGGTGATGCCCGGCACCTTCACCGACCTGGTGAGCGATGCCGAGCGCGCACGCTTCAGTGCCCAGGCCGAGACCGGTGACGTGGGCAGCCTGCAGGCCGCCGTCGACGCGCTCAAGGAGCACCGGGCCGGCATCGTGGCGGCGGATGCCTGGCGCGGGCTCTTCTTCATCGTGGCCGGCGGCGCGCTGCTGTTCCTGTTCGGCCGGGGGCGCGTGCCCAAGATGGCGCTGCTCGCAGGCCTCGGTGCGCTCGTGCTGCTCGACCTTTGGGCGGTGGACAAGCGCTTCGTGAACAACGAGAAGGACGGCGGCCGCTACCGCATGTGGGAGGAGCCCGCGGCCAACGCATTGCCCTTCAAACCGACCGCGGCGGACCTGGCCATCCTGCAGCAGGAGGAGAACGCCGCTTCACGGGCCGACGCCGAAGCCACCGTGACCCGCCTCAAGGCGCGCAAGCAGGGCAACAAGGGGCGCGACCGCATGGTGAGCAAGGAGGAGGAGACGCTCGCCCGTTTCGCCGCGCTGCGGCGCAACAGCCACTTCCGCGTGCTCACCTTCCAGAACCCGTTCAACGACAGCCGCGTGAGCTACTTCCACAAGAGCGTGGGCGGCTACCACGGGGCCAAGCTGAAGCGCTACCAGGACCTCATCGAGTTCCACCTGGGGCCCGAGATGGCCGCCATCGGAGGGGCCTTCGGCGAGGGTGCCACCATGACCTCCGTGAACGCGGTGCTGGCCCGGCAGAACGTGATCAACATGCTCAACACGCGCTACCTCATCACCGACCCCGCGCGACCGGCCCTGCTCAACGTCAACGCCTACGGTCCGGCCTGGTTCGTGAACGAGGTGCGCTGGGTGAAGGACGCCGATGCGGAGATCACGGCGCTGGGCGAAGTGGGCCCGGACGCGGTGGCCGTGGTGGATGAACGCTGGCGCGCGGCGCTGGGCGATGCGGCCATCACGCCGGACCCCTCGGCCTCCGTGACGCTCGATAGCTACGCGGCCAACGCCCTGCGCTACACGGTGCGCAGCGCGAACGGCGGGGTGGTGGTGTTCAGCGAGATCTGGTACGGGCCCGACTGGCAGGCCACGCTCGATGGTCAGCCGGTGGAGCACGTGCGCGCCGACTACCTGCTGCGCGCGATGCGGGTGCCGGCCGGCGAGCATGTGGTGGAGTTCCGCGTGGCTAGCCGGTCATACACCCTGGGCAACACGCTGAGCCTGGCCGGTGGCCTGCTGATCATCCTGGCGGCGGCTGGTGCGGGCTTCGCGGCCTGGCGCAAGGCGCGGGCCGCCGACGCATGACACCCGTCCTCTTCATCACCTACTACTGGCCACCGAGCGGTGGTGCGGGGGTGCAGCGCGGGCTCAAGTTCGTGAAGTACCTGCCGCAGCACGGTATCCACCCCATCGTGCTCACGGTCGATCCCGCGCAGGCGAGCTACCCCGCGTTGGACCCCTCGCTCGAGGCCGAAGTGCCCGCAGGGGTGGCCGTGGTGCGCACCCCTTCGTTCGAGCCGCTGCGCCTGCTCGCCGCGCTGAGTGGAAAAGGCGCGGTGCCCCATGCCGGCTTCGCCACCGGAGGGAGGGAGGGCGCGATGAAGCGCGCCATGCGGTGGGTGCGCGGCAACTGGATGATCCCCGACGCGCGCCGGGGCTGGGTGCGCCATGCCGTGAAGGCCGCCATCCCCCTCATCGAACGCGAAGGCATCGGCACGGTGCTGATCTCCTCGCCACCGCACAGCAGCCAGCTGATCGGCCTCCGCCTCAAGGAACGCTTCCCCCACCTGCGCTGGATCGCCGACCTGCGCGACCCCTGGACGGACATCTATTTCGCCCGCGAACTGATGAAGGGCCGGCGCGCGCAGCGGCTGGACGGTGCATACGAGGCCGCGGTGCTGGAGCAGGCCGATGCGGTGGTGGTGGTGGGGCCGTCCATGCGCTCGGCCTTCGTGCAACGCTATGGCCACGGCGTGGAGCCCCGGCTGCACGTGATCCCCAACGGCTACGATGCGGACGACCTGAAGGGCATCGCCCGCCACCCGCTGCCCGGCGACCGGCTGCGCATCACCTATGTGGGCACCATGGCCGGCAGCTATGCGCCGCAGGCCTTTTTCACCGCCGCAGCGGAAGCGCTCAAGCGTTCGCCGTTGCCCATCGAGCTGCGCTTCATCGGGCAGGTGGGCCAGGCGGTGCGCGAGGCTGCCGCACGGGCCGGCGTGCTCGACCGCTGCATGTGGAACGCGCCCGTGAAGCATGCGAAGGCCTTGGAGGAGATGGCGGCCGCGCACGTGCTGCTGCTCGTCATCCCCGAGGGCCCGGGCGATGAGCGCATTCTCACCGGCAAGCTCTTCGAGTACCTCGCCGTGGAGCGCCCCGTTCTGGGACTGGGCCCGGTGGAAGGGGATGCCGCGCGGATCATCGCCGAATGCCGGGCAGGTGCCTTCTTCACCCGGGATCAGGTGACCGCGATGGCCGACTGGATGGTCGCCCGCGCCGAAGCGGTGAAGGCCGGCGTGGACCACGGCGTCACCGGCGGGCAGCATGCGCGCTACGAGCGCCGGCGGGCCACCGCGGCGCTCGCCGCGCTCATCCACGCGGCAGGATAACTTCGGCCCCGATGGCCCGCACCTACATCATCGCCGAGGCCGGCGTGAACCACAACGGCAGCCTGGAGCTGGCGTTCCGCCTGGTCGACGAGGCGAAGGCCGCCGGTGCGGACTGTGTGAAGTTCCAGACCTTCAAGGCCGAGCGCATCGTCACGGCCAGCTCGCCCAAGGCGAACTACCAGCTGGAGGTCACCGACCGCGCCGAAAGCCAGTTCGACATGCTGCGCAAGCTGGAGCTGGACCGCGAGGCCTTCGCGCGCATCCAGGACCGTTGCCGCCAGGTGGGCATCGACTTCATGAGCACGCCCTACAACCCGGAGGATGCGGAGCTGCTGAACGGGCTGGGCGTGGACGCCTTCAAGATCGCCAGCGGGCAGGTGGTGGAGCTGCCCTTCCTGCGGCAGGTGGCGCGCTACGGCCGCCGCATGATCGTGAGCACCGGCATGGCGGACATGCAGGAGGTGCGCGAGGCGGTCGACGCCATTCGCGGCACGGGCAACAGCGACCTCTTCATCCTGCAGTGCAACACGGACTACCCCTCGCGCGTGGAGGACGTCAACCTGCGCGCCATGCTCACCATGCGCGACGAGCTCGGGGTGCGCGTGGGTTACAGCGACCATGTGCCGGACAACTACGCCTGCTTCGCGGCAGTGGCGCTGGGCGCGGAGATGATCGAGAAGCACTTCACACTGGACAACGCCATGCCTGGTCCGGACCACAGCAGCAGCCTGGAGCCTGCGGCCTTCCGCGAACTGGTGAAGGGCATCCGGGCGGTGGAACTGAGCCTGGGCGACGGCATCAAACGGCCGGGTGAACGCGAACGCGCGAACACCTACGGCATGCGCCGCAGCCTGGTGGCCGCGCGTGAGCTGCCGGCGGACCATGTGCTGTCGGAGGCCGACCTGGGTTTCAAGCGGCCCGCGAACGGCCTCTCCCCGAAGCATCTGGACGCCGTGGTGGGGCGACGGCTGGCGCGCCCTCTCCGCATGGATGAAGCGCTCACCTGGGACCACCTGCACCCCTGAGCCATGGGCCAGCGCCGCATCGGTCCCGACGACGCCCGCCTCCTTCAGGCCTTCCTGGACGGTGCCGGCGACGCGCTCCGCAGCTTCCGCTATTTCGCGAAGCGCACCCCGGAGGTGCTCCACCAGCACGCCTGCACCTGGCTGTGGATGGAAGGGGAGGAGCCCGTCGCCTACGGTCATCTCGACCGCGAGGACGGCGTGGTGTGGCTGGGCATCGCGGTGCAGGAGCGGCACTGGGGTCGCGGCTTCGGTGCGCACATGATGCGGCTGCTGCTGGACAGTGCGCGGGGCATGGGCATCACGGCCCTGAAGCTTGCGGTGGACGCGGACAACCACACCGCCATCCGGCTGTACGAGCGCTATGGTCTCGTACAGGCCGGGACGGGTGAAGGCATCCTCTTTCTCACCTGCGACCTCACCCCGAAGCGCGAGGCGGTGATGAGCTCGCTGGCGTTCGCAGGCATGGCGCCGGAGGCCATGATCGCCGAGGCCGATCGCGAGTTCATGGCGTTGGAGTTCAGCAGCGGCATGCCGTTCCACCCGGACATGACGGAACTGTTCCGCACCGCGCCCATGCGCCGCTTCGCACACAACTACTTCCCCGCACCGGCCGATCCCTTCGTGCTGAACCTCGGCAGCGCGGACGATGGCATCCGCGATCGCAGCATCGCCCATTGCGTGCAGGGCATGGAACTGAGCCATGCGGTGGGCGCGCCCTTCTTCTCGGTGCACGCCGGTTTCTGCGTGGACCCGCGTCCCAGCGAGCTCGGTCGACGATTGGAACAGGTGGCGCGGATCGACAGGGCGCTGCACTGGGCACGCTTCACCGAGGCGGTGCGGCAGGTGCTGGCGCGCACGCGGGATCTGCCCACGGGTCTGCTGATCGAGAACAACGTGCTGGCCCCGGTGAACCGCTATGCCGACGGCACCAACCCCCTGCTCTGCGTGGACCAGGAGGAGCAGCTGCGCCTCCTCGCGGATGTCCGGGATGCACGGCTGGGTCTGCTGCTCGACACGGCCCACCTGAAGGTCAGCGCCCGCACGCTGGGCTTCGATCCGGTGGCCGCGGCCACCGCACTGCTGCCTGCGGTGCGCTGCGTGCATCACAGCGACAACGGCGGCGAGGTGGACGACAACCAGGGCTTCGGAGCGGACTACTGGTTCCTGCCGCTGATGGACCGTTCGGGGCATGCCGTGCATGTGCTGGAGACACGGAAGACGCCGCCTTCCGAACTTCGCCGCATGGAGCGGCTGCTCTTTCCCGAACGCGACCGACCATCCCGATGAACGACACCCTTGCCGACCTGCTGATCCGCGACGACCGGAGCGTGCGCGATGCGCTGGCCGTGATCGACCGCAACGCGCAGGGCATCTGCTTCGCCGTGGACGGTGATGGGCGCCTTACCGGGGTGCTCACCGATGGCGACATCCGGCGTTCGCTCCTGGCCGACGGCTCCCTGGACCGGCCGGTGGCCGAGGTGATGCAGCGGAGCTTCACCGCCCTGCCGGTGGACACGCCCGCCGAGCACATCCAGGCCCGGCTCAACGGCACCGTGCGGCACATCCCGCTGATCGACGCGCAGGGCGTGCCCGTTGACTTCGCCAGCCTGCGCCGCACGCACCGCATCCAGGTGATGGCGCCACAGCTCGACGGCAACGAGCTCAACTACGTCACCGACTGCCTGCGCACGGGCTGGATCAGCTCGCAGGGCGCCTACGTGAAGCGCTTCGAGACCGGGTTCGCGGAACGCTGCGCCATGCCGCACGCCCTGGCCGTGAGCAACGGCACGGTGGCCATCCACCTGGCTCTGGTGGCGCTGGGCATCGGGGAGGGGGACGAGGTCATCGTGCCCGACCTCACCTTCGCCGCCAGCATCAACACCATCCTTCACGCCGGCGCCACGCCCGTGATCGCCGATGTGCACCCGGTGACCTGGACGCTCGATCCCGCCGAGGTGGAACGCTTGATCACACCGCGCACCAAGGCCATCATGCCGGTGCACCTCTACGGCCATCCCTGCCACATGGACGAGCTGATGGCCATCGCGCGCAGGCATGGGCTGTTGGTTGTGGAGGATTGCGCCGAGGCGCTTGGTGCGCTCTACAAGGGACGGCCGGTGGGCAGCTTTGGCGATGCGGCCACCTTCAGCTTCTTCGGCAACAAGACCATCACCACCGGCGAGGGGGGCATGACGCTCTTCCGCGATGCGGCAGTGGCCGCCCGGGCCACGATGCTGCGCGACCACGGCATGGACAAGCAGCGCCGCTACTGGCACCTGGAGGTCGGCTACAACTACCGGATGACCAACGTGCAGGCGGCGATCGGCGTGGCGCAGCTCGAGCGGCTGGATGCCTTCGTGCAGGCCAAGCGCGACCTGGCCACGGTGTACACCAAAGGCCTGGAGACCATCGGCGGCCTCGGCGCGCCGCCCGAGGAGCCCTGGGCGTTCAATGGGTTCTGGTTGTACAGCTGCCTCATAGGCGACGACTTCGGCCTCGGCCGCGACGAGGTGATGGACCGCATGGCGCGCAACGGCATCGAGACCCGACCGTTGTTCCACCCCCTGCATGTGATGCCGCCGTACGGCCGGTACGTGCGCCCCGGACAGCGCTTCCCCGTGAGCGAACGCCTCTCACGAGCGGGGCTCAGCCTGCCCAGCAGCGTCACCATCACCCGGGCCGAACAGGAGCGCGTGCTGGAGGTCCTGAACACCATCAAGCACACCCGGCAGCTCCACGCCCAGGCATGAGGGTGCTCTACCTGATCCCGGCGCGCGGCGGCAGCAAGGGGCTGCCCGGCAAGAACGTGCGTCCGCTCCTGGGCCGGCCGCTGATCGCCTGGTCGGTGGCGGCCGCACTGGAGGCGGCGCGCACCCGGCCCGGGCGTGTGGTGGTGAGCACCGATGATGCGGTCATCGCGGAAGCCGCCCGCAGCGCCGGCGCCGAAGTGCCTTTCATCCGCCCTGCCGAACTGGCCTCCGACACGGCCTCGTCCATGGATGTGGTGATCCATGCGCTGGATCACGTGGAGGCCGCCGGCGAGCACGTCGACCTGGTCTGCATGCTGGAGCCCACCTCGCCCCAACGCACCGCGGCGGACGTGCTCGCCGCCATGGACCGGCTGTTGTCCACACCCGATGCGGAGAGCATCGTGGGCGTGTGCCGAACGGAAGGCGGACACCCCGCCTTCCTGGCCCGCATGACCGGTGCCCACTTCATCCGGCCCTACGAGGGGGATCGCTTCGTCTTCAAACGGCGGCAGGAGATCGATGACGTGTACTTCTTCGAGGGCAGCATGTACATCGCACGCACCGCCTCGTTGCGCGAACGGCGCAGCTTCTACCACGAGCGCACGCTGGGCCATGTCATGCCCAAGTGGAAGTCGTTCGAGGTGGACGACCTCACCGACCTCACGATCATCGAGGCGCTGATGAAGGCCAGGCAGGAAGGAACGATCGACGACCGATGAACTGGAGCGACCGACTGCATGCCGCGATCCCCGGAGGTGCGCACACCTACAGCCGGGGCGACGACCAATACCCGTCCAACGCGCCGCCCATCCTGAGCCACGGCAAGGGGGCTTACGTGTGGGACCCCGACGGCCGCCGCTTCCTCGACTACGGCATGGGGCTGCGCGCGGTGACCCTGGGGTATGCCGATGAGCGCGTGAACGCGGCGGCCATCGCCGAGATCGGCAAGGGCAACAACCTCACACGGCCCTCCGTCACCGAGCTCGAGGCGGCCGAAGGCATGCTTTCGCTCTTCCCGTGGGCGGGCATGGTGAAGTTCGCCAAGAACGGCAGCATCGTCACCACCGCCGCCGTGAAGCTCGCGCGCGCCTTCACGGGCCGCACCCACGTGGCCATCCCGGCCGGGCAGCCGTTCTTCACCTACGATGATTGGTTCATCGGCAGCACGCCCATGGACCGCGGGATCCCGGTGGAGCACAAGGCGCTCACGCTGAAGTTCGACTACAACGACATCGCCTCCCTCGAGCGCCTCTTCATCGAGCATCCCGGCCGCATAGCCTGCGTGCTCATGGAGCCGGCCACCTCACTTTCCCCCTGTCCTTCCTCCTGCGGCGGGCTGCTCGATCCCTGCTCCTGCGCGGGATGCCCGCAGCGTTCGCTCAACTTCCTGCATCAGGTGAAGGCCCTCTGCGCGAAGCACGGTGCCGTGTTCGTGCTGGACGAGATGATCACCGGGTTCCGCTGGGACCTGCGGGGTGCCATGAAGGTCTACGACGTCGAACCGGACCTCGCCACCTTCGGGAAGGGCATTGCCAACGGGTTCGCGCTGGCGGCGCTCATCGGCCGGCGCGAGATCATGGAGCTGGGCGGCATCCGGGAGGCCGGCGCCGAGCGTGTCTTCCTCATCAGCACCACCCACGGCTCCGAGATGTCGGCCTTCGGGGCGTTCAATCGCACGGTGGAGATCTACCGGAGCGAGGACATCACCGGCCACCTGTGGCGCTACGGTCGGCGTCTGATCGAGGGCCTCAATGCGCTGGCGGCCGAGGCGGGTGTGGCGTCGCACTTCGAGGCGCACGGCTTTGGCTGCTCTCCCTATTACACCACCCGTGATGCCGAAGGACAGGTCTCCCTGCCCTTCCGCACCCTTTGGAGCCAGGAGATGATCAAGGGCGGCGTGCTGATGCCCTGGGTGGCGCTTTCCGCCGCGCATGGTGATGCGGAGCTGGACCTCACCCTCACGGCCGCGCGCAAGGCCTTCGCCGTGTACGCCGCCGCGCTCGGTGATGGCCTCGACAAGCACCTCGTGGGCCCTTCCGTGAAGCCGGTCTTCCGAAAACTCAACTGAGATGGGCCTGCTGGACGGCAAAGTGGTGGTCATCACGGGCGGCGCCGGGCGGCTGGGCCGGGTGTTCACCGAGGCCGTGGTGGGTGCCGGCGGTCGGGTGGTGGTGGCGGAAGTGATGAACGAACGCACGGCGGCCGTCATCGAGGCCCTCCGCTCCGCGCATGGCGATGCCGTGGAGGGCATGGCCTGCGACATCACCGATGCGGACTCGCTGGACCGGCTCATCGCCGGATCGGTGCAGCGCTTCGGCCGCATCGATGCCCTGGTGAACAACGCTTACCCGCGCAACGGCGCCTACGGAAGGCGGTACGAGGAGGTCACCTACGCCGACTTCGTGGAGAACGTGGGCATGCACGCAGGCGGCTACTTCCTCGCATCGCAGCGCTTCATCGCGCATTTCCAGCGGCAGGGGCACGGCAACATCGTCAACATGGCCAGCATCTACGGGGTGGTGGCCCCGCGCTTCGAGGTGTACGCCGGCACGGACATGACGATGCCGGTGGAGTACGCCGTGATCAAGAGCGGGGTGCTGATGCTCACGCGCTACATCGCCGCCCACTGCGCGGGGATGGGCATCCGCTGCAACGCCATCAGTCCGGGCGGCATCCGCGACGGACAGCCGGAGGCCTTCCTGGAACGCTACCGGGATCATGCGCTCACTAAGGGCATGCTCGATGCGCAGGACGTCGCGGGCACCCTGCTGTTCCTGCTCAGCGACCTTTCCGGGTACATCAACGGGCAGAACCTCGTGGTGGACGACGGCTGGACGCTGTGATCAGTAGGGCACGCAGCGCTCGGCGAAGACCTGTTCGATGAGGGGTTTCATCTGCCCGAACAGGCGCTTGTACATCGGCGGTGCGTTCCGGGTATATCGCTCCAGGAAGGACGTTGAATAGTGGTAGGTGATCCGTTCGCTGGGGTAGAGTACGGATAAGTAGAAGCAGGCCGTGGAGACCAGTGCATACACATGAGATACATGCGGCGCCCACGCTGCGAAGGAAACCTCTGCGGCTATCCCGAAGTGCGTTTCATTCAACAGATGATGCCTGATACCGCGCTCGTTCAAGCGAGCGATCGTTCGTTCGATCGACAAGCGGGATTGACGCGGGTGTGGTTTTAGGACGAAGTATTGGTCTTTCTCATCACCCAGGTCCTCGATGATCCTGTCCATGTAGTCCGCCCAGAACCGATCCGGTACCTGGTACATATCCACGGCCTCAAGCAGCACGAACACGATCGGCGATGAAACCGGTACCGGCACCTTGGCCGGATAGTGATCCGGCTTGAGCAGCATTTCAGCGATACCGGCGAAATCGACACCCAGGTCAAGCTCATGGACCAGGGTCGCGTCCCTACCTCGGGCGGTGAGGTATTTCCGGAAGGGACGTGCGAACAGGACATGAAGGCTTCCGGGTACCGCTCCGGGTGTATTCCAGTAGATGTAGTCACCCTGGCCATGCTCGAAGTAGCTGACCTCCGCATCCGGTCGGAGGATCCGAAGCGAACGGAGGATCTGACATTCGGTATGTACGTGAAGGGATACGCTCATCCCAGGTGGAGTGGCAGGAAGCTCCTCAGCCAGTCGTTGCATGATGCGACGGTCCGAACGGTGCTGATAGCGCTGGAGGAGGAGGCCGTAGAGCGGACGGATGAAAGCGGCCTCCTTCCATTTTCGGATCATCCGCCGAAGGAGGCCGGGTCTGAACGAATGCTCTTCAGAGGCCTCCGCTGACAGATTGGTGATCCGTGTCCATTCGTGAAGCCCGGCCGCCCTTCGGATAGCGTCGATGACACTTGAACGACGCACGCCCAGGTCGACGATGAGGTGGTCAAGGTGACCCGGCAGGTGCGTCCTCTTCGCATAAAGGGTGAGGAGCAGCGCGCTAAGGTGCGATGTGCAGACAAAGACACGAAGCATGACGATTCACTGGATGCGTGACCAACGAAGCGGGAATTGATCCAGCCACCCGCCACCAAGCCTGAATAGCGTAAGCGCTGCCAGGTACAACCCGCTCGCCACCAAGGTCCGGATCAGGATCCGCCAAACCGGGTGGATGTCGATGTCGAACAGGCCGAGCGTCGCCCAGAGTGTGCCGATGATCACGACGATGTACAGCGAGCTGCGTGTGAACGGCTGCATGCGATAGTGACGGCGGATGAACTCGAACTTCAATCCGTTGTAGAGCATACTGGCCAAGCAGGAGGAGATCGCGGCGCCCAAAGCCCCGTAGCGAGGGACCAGTAACACGTTGCCCACGAGCGTGGCGACCAGCAGTGTCACCATGAACACCGAGCCGTAGATATACCGGTCAGAATTTGTGAGGATGGGGTGGTTCACTCCCGTGGCCATGTTCACCAGCGCTCCAAGAGCGATGACCATGGTGATGATGGCACCATCGGCGTAACCCTCGGGAAGGAAACCGAGCGCATCCTTCACGTTCAGCACCACAAGAAGGAACATGAGCCCGCCGAGCAGTAGGAAGCCATGAGCGGAACGGTAGTAGATGCGCTGGACCGCCGAAAGGTCGTTCGTGGCCAACGCATGGGAGATCGCAGGACTGGCGATGCGCTCCGAGGCTGTCAAGGGGATCTCAATGACCAGACCGATGAAAGCCGCCACGCTGTACACTGCCACCTCGCTCACTGCGATCTGGCCAACGAAGATCGAGTCGATGTATTTAATGGTGACGGAGTTGATCGATGTGAAGGTGATGATCGAGGCGTATCGGAGTATGGCGCGAAGACCGATCGCACGGTCGATGTGGCCGAGGTCGGGCCGGAGCCTTGGCTTGTCCACCGTGAGGATGTACGCGAGCAGCAGAGCGGCCTGAACGGTATAGGTGAGCACGAACAGGTAGAGGAAGGTTCCGCCGCCGAAGAGCCCCAAGGAATACATGACGATGACGGCGATGAACATCAGGCGAAGCACGATGTCGTTCACCACCGTGGGGAATACCGACCTCAGGAGCGCCAAGCAATAGGCATTGAAGCCCAGCACAAGTGTGTACGACGCCGACAGGATGAGCACATGTGGAAGATGGCGTGAGAAGATGCCGCTTTCCGTGCCGTACAGCTCCTCCAGGAACGGGCTGGCCAGGAACAGTGCGAATGTTCCGACCAACAAGGTGATGGCCATGTACATGACAAGGAAGCCGAAGAACCCGCGATGCCCGCTTTCCGGATGGTGTAGCCTCGGCAGGTAACGAACGGTCACCGAGCTGATCCCGAAGGAGAGCAGGCTGGCGACCACCGAGGCGAACGAGAGGATGAGCCGGGTGAGGCCAAGCTCCTCCTTCGTCAAGAGAACGGGCTGAACATACAGCAGACTCACCGCGCCGATCAATGTGCCGGCATAGACCACGAGCGTGTTGCGGATCCCCTGCCTCTTTACCTCACCCATGCGCTTCGTTGATCGGACGAAAGTAGCGTGGAGGCACTGCCCAGCTGTTTACTTTGCCGGCATGGCCAAACCCACCCATGCCCTCTTTGATGAACTGGTCCGAATGGGGCTGATCGGCGAGGATACGCTGGTACGATTCCATCCATCTGTGCGCGACAGGTCGGATGTGGAGGTCTGGCGCTGTGAACGAAGCGGGGTCATTCTCCTCGACCGGATCGACCACATCGGCACGGACTATTATCCGGAACAGGAGGGGCTGACCTATTGGGACCCCAAGGGCAGGGCTCAGGGGCTGGTGGCCACCCGGGAGGATGACATGCGTCGGGCGCGCCAGCTATCTGACCATGTCGCAGGTCGAAGCTATGTGGACATAGGTACCGGTCTTGGTGGGGTGCTGGACCTTGTGAGGCCCATCGCGGCCAAGGTCGCCGCCGTGGAGCCCCAAGCAGAGGCCGCTTCAATGCTCCGGGAGCTGGGATATGCCGTTCATGCCAGCGCTGAAGAGCTATCCGGATCGGGTGAGCGGTTCGATCTGGCATCGCTGTTCCATGTGTTCGAACATATGACCTGTCCGCTGAAGGAGCTTCAGGCCATCCACGCACTGCTGGTCCCGGGAGGAAAGGTCGTGGTTGAGGTTCCGCACGCCGGGGACGCGCTGATCACCCGCTTTGCATGCATGCCCTTCCGGAACTTCACCTTCTGGAGCGAGCACCTGGTGCTGCATACTAGGGTCAGTCTGGCTCGCTACCTGGAATTGGCCGGATTCACGGACGTACAGGTGTCCGGGGTCCAGCGATATCCGCTTGCGAATCATCTTTTCTGGTTATCGCAGGGAGCACCTGGCGGCCAGGCGCGATGGCCGGATCTGAGGTCGGGACCCGTGGAAGAGGCCTATGCGGCCCTGTTGGACAAGGCCGACCTGACCGATACGCTTGTCGCGATCGGGACGAAGTAGTTCAGTCGTTAGCTTTGGGGAAAAGAGCGGTCATGCGTTCTCCCATCATTGCTTGTGCCCTGGGGTTTTCCATCGGTGCCGTATCACAGAATTATTCATGGGTCGGTACATATGCCGGAGATGGCTCACCCGGCCTTGTGAACGGAGCGGTCGATGTGGCCAGGTTCCATGCACCCTATGGCATCGCGATCGACGATAGCGCAGGGGTGATGTATGTGGCGGACGCGCAGAACCACTGCATCCGTCGGATCCAGAACGGTGGTGTGACCACCTTGGCGGGAAGCGGTTCACAAGGCGACCAGGATGGACAAGGTGCGAACGCCAGGTTCTATGTGCCGACAGGTGTTTACTACCATGATGGACATGTATACGTCACGGACAATGGCAATCACAAGGTCAAGCGGATCGATCAACAGGGCAACGTGGTGACCATCGCCGGTACAGGTGCACCGGGTACGACGAACGGCCCGGGCAGCATCGCCAAGTTCTATAATCCCGTAGAAGTTGCCGTGCGGCATGATGGTGTGGTGTTCGTGTCCGATTATGGGAACCACACGATCCGAAAGATCGAGAATGGCGTGGTCTCCACGTTCGCTGGTAATCCCGGGAATTCAGGCGACCAACTGGGTACAGGCATCAACGCGCGGTTCAACCGCCCCACAGGTATCGCATTCGATACCCTCGAAATTCTCTATGTCGCGGACCAAATGAACCACAAGGTGAAAGTGATCTCATCGACCGGTGTGGTCAGTCTGTTGGCCGGAAATGGCAATCAGGCGAGCGTGGATGGCCTGGGTCCTGCCGCTTCGTTCACACGACCGACATACATGGCGTGGGATCCGACCGGTGGTCTGATGGTGGCCGAATGGATGGGCAACCTGATCCGAAGGATCACCCTTCAGGGTTCGGTCACCACCGTTGCAGGAACAGGGCAGGTCGGCTACTTTGACGGACCTGTATTGGATGCCATGTTCAATGCACCATATGGGATCGCGGTGGACACAAGGGGAAATGCCTACATCGGTGACAAGGAGAATCATGTCGTCCGGTACCTTGCAAAGGAGGGCGAAAGCCTGCTCAACCTCTCCGACCTCTCCACCACCACCCCCCTCATCCTCCACCCCAACCCCGCCAGCTCCATGGCCACGGTGCGATGGTCGGGCCCTTCCGCCCCTGCGACCGCGGAGCTGATCGATGCCCGGGGCGCCCGCGTACAGGCCGATGTGCGGCGCTTCGCCGATCGTGTGGAACTGGATGTCGCCGCGCTTCCGGCCGGGCTCTACACGGTGCGACTGAGCGGCGACGCGCTGGTGGGTACGGCCCGGTTGGTGCGTGACTGAGCCTGCGCTCAACGACCGGTGGCCCGCACCCAGGTCTGCGTGCGGTACAGGAAGGCGATGTAGCCCCGCACCTTCAGGGTGCCGTCCTCCACCCACAGCTTGCAGCTGTACTCCTTGCCGTTCTCCGGGTCCAGGATGGTGCCATCCTCCCACGCATCGCCGTCAGCCACCATGTCGCGGATCACCTCCAGGCCCAGGATGAGCTGGTTCTTGTGGTCCCCGGGGCAGAGGTCGCACACCGCATCCAGCTTCGACCTGTCGTACAGGTCCACGATGCGGCCGTAGGCCTTGCCGTTGCGCACCGTGATCTCCACCACGCTGCGCGGCTTTCCGGTGACGTCATCCACGGATGACCAGCGCCCGGTGATGTCGTTGGCGGAGCGCGGGGGCTGGGCGGCCGCGGGCATGGCGACCGCCAACAGGCACGGAAGGAGGAGCGCACGCATGGGTCAAAAGGTACGGCCGATGCCCACGACATAGCGGAAGGCGACGTGGTCGGTCCCGCTCACCGGGATGGAGGAGAGCACAAGCGGCATGTCGAAGCGGAGGGTGAGCGGTTCAAGGTCCACCAGCGGGCCCCAGCGCTTGATGGTGAGGGCGGCGCCCAGGCCGGCATCGGCGCGGGGGGTGGCCAGCTCCAGGCGCTGTGCATCGCCATCGGTGCGGCGGTAGCCCATGCTGCCCACATCGCCGAAGAGGTACACGTCCAGGTGCAGGTACCGGTGCAGGCCCCTGGGGCGGAAACGGACCAGCCCGTCGAGATCGAGCTCGGCGTTGAGCGCCATGCCGGTATTGCCGCGGTAGGTGAGCACCTGGGCGCCATCGGCGGTGGTCTCCGGGGCCAGATAGCCCGCATAGCCGCGCAGGTTGAGCCCGCCGCCGTGGTGGAAATGGCCCACTTCCGCGCCATAGGCGCCCGTCCAGTCGTTCGGCACCGGACCGATGCTGCGGGTGAACTTGTTCTCCATCAGTTCCTCGGGTGCCGCGCCGTTGAGGTAGAGCCCCGTCTCCACGTTGTTGGTCCCGGTGCCGTATTGGGCCAGCCCGCGCAGGTGCAGGTCGAGCCCGGCGAAGCGCAGCGTGTTGCGGGTGGTGATGCGCACATGGGCGCCCTGGTCCACCGAGCCCGCCACGGGTTGTCGCAGGCGCAGCTCCGCGCGGCCGCGCAGCGGACCGGCGCGGTAACTGCGGTCCACGGTGAGGTCCAGCAGGCCGGAGAGCGCGTTCAAGGTCCACTCGTCGGGGTACAGCAGGTAGGTGAGGTCGCTGGTGTCCCGCCGGATCATGTAGCGCATGTCGGCGCTCACGGTGGTGCGTTCGTCCGGTATGGTCCAGCTGGCGCCGCCGCCGTACAGCTCCAGGCCGTCCAAGTGCCGGGCCTGCACGCGGACGCTGGAGCCCTTCAACAGGCGCGTGGTGCCGGTGCTGTAGCGCAGCACGTAGGAGAGGGCGTCGTGGCGGGTGTCCACACCGCCGTCGGGCAGGGCCTGGCCCAGGCCGGTGTTCACCCAGGCGGACAGCCTCACTTGATGCGTATGGCGGAAGTAGCTGCCGTGGAGGTGGGCGCCCACTTTGAGGCCGTCGAAGCCGTTCCACCACAGGTCCGGTCGACCGAAGGCCTCGTAGTGGCGGCGGTCGGGCGGGTTGCGCACGTGGTGATCGAAGGCGATGCTCACGGCTCGCGGCAGGCTGTTGTCCGGCTGGTAGGCGTCGGCCAGGCGCAGGCTGGTGTCGATGCGGACGGAGGCGATGCCCGTGGGGATGTCCACGCGGGCCACATACGTGCGCCGGAGCCTGTCCCAGCCGGTCCAGCGCGGCAGCACGGTGGCCGTGGTCGGCTTCGTATACCAGCTGGTGGGAATGTGGAAATCGTGCACCGTTCCGTCGCGCGCGGTCACCTGCAGGTCGATGGGCATGGCGATGCCACCGCGCCGCCGCAAGCGGATGGTCTGCCCTTCGCTGCGCATGCGGCGTGTGATCCCGCACACCCGGTAGTCCACCAGCTTGTCCGTCGTCAGCCAGGCATCGAAGAAGGGGTTGAGGTCCACGCCGGTGCTGCGCACGAAGCTCTGCCGCATGTCGGCCACGGTGGGGTGGCAGAGGTACCATTGCCGGAAGTAGTGCTGCAGGGCGGCGAGGAACACGCTGTCGCCGAGCAGGTACTGCAGGTTGTACAGCATGGTGGCCGTCTTGTAGTAGACGTGTCCGTAGCCGCCGCCGCGCCCTTCCACCGGACCGAAGCCATCGCTGTGCGTGTCGATGGGCGGCAGTTCGTTGCGGACGGCATCGCGCATGTATCCGCGGTACACCTCGGATTCGCGCACAAGTTCCGGCCGGGTGAAGCGGGACACGTAGCGCCCTCTGGGCGCGTCCTCCACCAGCGTGTCGCCGTCGATGTGCTCCAGGCCCCAGCTGGTGAGGAACTGGGTGAAGCCCTCATCCAGTAGGGCGCGGTAAGTCTCGTTGTTGCCCACCATCCCATAGAACCAGTTGTGGCCCACCTCATGCACCAGCAGGCCGCGGTACTCAGGGTCGCGCCCACCATCGAGCGTCAGCATGGGGTATTCCATGCCGTCGCGCGCATCGGCCACCACCATCTTGGGGTACACATAGGGGCCGATGTCGCGGCTGAAGGTCTCGATGATGCGCGCGGTGTAGCCCGCGGCGTTCTGCCAGCCGGCGGCGTGGGGTTCCTGGGCCAGCGCGATGCACTGCACGCCGTTCCACCAGGCCTCGCCGATGCGGTAGGTGGGGTCGGCGGTGAAGGCGAAGTCGTGCACGTTCTCCGCGTGGTAGCGCCAGCGTTTGCGGCGTCCGGGTTCGTAGGGCGTCACCACGCTCGGGGCTTCGTTCCAGGGTTTGCCGGCGAAGCGGGCCAGGTCGAGCCGCTCGCGGAGTTCGCGGGGCAGCACCTCGTCGCGGTTCTGCAGCCAGCCGGTGGCCTCCACCACCATGTCGTTGGGCATGTCCAGGGTGACGTCGAAGGTGCCGAAGTCGCCATAGAGCTCGTGCCCCAGGTGTTGCTGTGTGTCCCAGCCCATATGGGCATCGTACACGGCGATGCGGGGATACCAGTGCACGCCGTCGTAGTGCTTGAAGCCCCAGGCGTTGAAGAGCTTCATGCGCCGCTGCACGTCCATGCCGTAGTGGGTGGTGAAGGCCATGGTGAAGGTGATGCGGCCGCCGGGCGGAAGCGGTTCGGGCAGCCAGGCCTTGAGCATGGTGTTGTCCAGCTCGGTGCGCAGGTCGATGGCGCCCGTGCGCAGGTAGGCCAGGGTGGTGCCATGCTCCACGGTGTCACCACGTGTGGGGCGCCCGTGCTCCATCAGGTCGGCGTGCGAGCCGGCGTTGTAGGCGTTCTGGTAGAGGTGGAAGAAGACGTGGCGCAGCGTGTCCGGGCTGTTGTTCCAGTACAGCAAGGTGCCCTCGCCCTCGATGCGGTCGGCCACCTCGTCCAGCCGTGCGCGCAGGGTGTAGTGCACGTCCTGCTGCCAGTAGGCCTCGTGCGGGGGGCGGTTGCGCCAGTAGTGGGGGTTGTCGGCGTTGCGGTAGGTGTTGGGCGGGTGCAGGGCGTCGAAGCGCTGCGCCAGGGCCGGGGCGAGCAGGCACAGGAGCGCCAGGGGCGTCAGGGACCGGTGCGTCACGCTCCGAAAGTACCGGATCGCTCAGGGACGGCGGACAGGCCGCAGTTCCGTGCTGTGCACGTGCCGGGCGCGCGAGATGCTGATGTTGAGCTCGTAGCCCACCAGCAGGGCGATCATGTTGAGGTAGATCCAGAACTGCACCGCGAGGATGGCGCCGATGGAGCCATAGAGGGCGTTGTAGTCGGTGATGTTGCCGAAGATGAAGGCCAGGGCCTGCGAGAGGACCAGGATGAGGACAAGGGCCAGGATGGCGCCGGGGGTGATCAGGCGGAAGCGCCTGCTGGTGGGGTCGCCGGCGTTGTACAGCAGGGCGATCATGGTGAGCACGAGCAGGGTGCTGATGCCCCATTTGGCGGCGAAGAGCCCGGCCACCTCGAACCATCCGGTGACCAGGCCGTGCGTTTCCAGCCAGGCGATCACCGTGTTGCTGAAGGTGAGCACCGGGATGGCGATCACCACCAGGATGGTGAGGGCGAGCAGCAGGCCGAGGCTCAGCAGCCGCTGCTTGAGGGCGCTGTGCCAGTGGGTGAGGTTGGTGCTGCCGCTGAAGCCGTGGAGGATGGCATCGATGCTGTTGCTGGCGAGGTAGACGCCCACCACGAAGCTCACCGAGAGCAGGGTGCCGTGCTTCTTCACCACGAGGTCGTGCAGGGTGCCCTCGATGAACCGGTAGACCTCCAGCGGGAGCATCTCCTGGAAGGTGGCGAGCAGCTTCACCTGGAAGTCGGCGATGGGGATGAAGGGGATGAGGGTGAGGAGCACGATCACCGCGGGGAAGAAGGCGACGAACAGCTTGAAGGCGATGGCGGAGGCGCGGGTTTCCAGGCGGCCGGTGGCCAGGGCCAGGAAGAAGAAGCGCGAGATGGCGTAGAGGCTGAAACCACCGAAGCCGGGCAGGCGCACGCGCTTGGCCCAGCGCACCAGCTCGCGGAAGGGCCGCGAGAACAGGAGCTTCCGTTTGAGGCGCTCCACCATGGCGGGTCAGAGGGCTTTGAGGCTCAGGTCGAGGCTGGTGGCGCTGTGGGTGAGCGCCCCCACGGAGATGAAGTCCACGCCGCAATCGGCGTAGGCCCGGGCATTGGTGAGGGTGATGCCGCCGGAGGCCTCGGTCCGGTGGCGTCCCGCAATGCGTGCGACGGCGGCGCGCAGGTCGTCGGTCCCGAAGTTGTCCAGCATGATGCGGTCGGCACCGCCATGGGCCAGGATCTCCTCCACTTCGCGGAGCGTGCGGGCCTCCACCTCGATGGGGATCGCCAGCGCATGCAGATGCAGGTAGTCGCGCGCCGCCCCCAGCGCGGGGCCGATCCCACCCGCGAAGTCCACATGGTTGTCCTTGATGAGGATCATGTCGTACAGGCCGTGCCGGTGGTTCTCACCGCCCCCGATGCGCACGGCCCACTTTTCCAGGGCGCGCAGGGTGGGGGTGGTCTTGCGTGTGTCCAGCACGCGGCATCCGGTGCCCTCCAGGGCGTCCACGAAACGGCGGGTGAGGGTGGCGATGCCGCTGAGGCGTTGCATGAAGTTGAGGAGCACACGCTCGGTGGAGAGCAGGGCATGCACCGGTCCGGAGAGGGTGAAGGCCACATCGCCGGCCTTCACGTGGGCACCGTCCTCCAGCAGGGGGCGCAGGTGCAGGTCGGGGTGGGCCCTGGCACAGATGGCGCGGGCCAGTTCGACCCCGGCGAGCACACCGTCCTGCTTCACCAACAGCCGCATCCCTCCACGGGCCCCGGGGGGGATGGTGCTGCGCGTGGTATGGTCGCCGTCACCGATGTCCTCCGCGAGGGCCGCGGCGATCAGGGCGTCGGTTCCTGGAGGGAGCACGGTCAGTGGTCGCTTCGGCCCGCCTCGATGCGCAACTGCTTGACCTGCAGCAGGTCGTTGGTGCGTTTCAGGAAGAAGGTCACGCGGAAATGGCCGGTGCGGGTGCGCAGGATGCCGATGTAGTACTGATCGCCCAGCTTGCTCTGGCCCTGGTGCTCCACCACCATGCCCACGGGCGGGTTCTCATCGAAGAAGCGCCGCAGGATCTGCTCGGCCTGGGCCTTGCTGTACACGTCGCTGGAGCCCCCCACCGTGAGGTCGATGTTGGGGATGAAGTGCTGGGCCAGCTCCTTGGAGTTGCCTGTGCCGAGGGCGGCCACCACACGGTCCTTCACGGCGTCCTGTGCCAGCCCGGGCAGGGCGTGCACGGCGATCGCAAGGGCCAGGGAAAGGTGCTTCAACATGTCCGGCGGTTCAGGATGATGCGGCCAATTTCGCAAACATCGGGCCAGTGTGGCATCTTCGGGCCGTCGTACTTGTCAACATCCGCGGCATGCGCATCCGTATGGTCATGGTGGGCCGCAACGCGCCCGGTCCGGTCACCGACGCCTTCGAAGAGATGCTCGGCCGGCTCCAGCGGTCGTTCCCGGTGGAGCAGGTGGTGGTGGCCGATCCGCCCGGCACCGATCCGGAACGGAAACGGCGCGAGGGCACCGACCGGTTGTTGAAAGCCCTGGAGAAGGACAGCCTTGTGGTGCTGCTCGACGAACGCGGCGAGGCCCTCGGCTCCACGGCGTTCGCCACGCGCCTGGGACGTTGGCGCGACCAGGGAACACGCCAGGTGGCCTTCGTCATCGGCGGAGCCTACGGGGTGGATGACCGCCTGCGCGCCCGCGCCTCGCAGGTCATCGCCCTTTCGCCCATGACCTTCACCCACCAGATGGTGCGGCTGGTGCTGGCCGAGCAGCTGTACCGTGCGTCGGAGATCCTGCGCGGAAGCGGCTACCATCACTGAGGCGGCCGCTCGTAGACGGCCTTGATCGTGTCGCCCACCTTCAGCAGATCGAGCGTCCGATCGGCCAGCCGCTTCACGGCACGGTTGAGGACGTTGCGCTCCAGGCGTTCGCGCAGGTCCTCCTGCACGGCCGAGGCGCTCCTGCGGCGCGAGGGGTCCTGGGACCCGCGGGTGAGCACGCGCTGGATGCTCACCCCGGTGGTGCGCACCCATCGCGGGCGCAGGCCGCACCGTTCGGCGAGCCGGGTGAGGGTGCGCGGCGTGAAGTAGTTGAGGTGCTCGGGGTAGTTCACTACGTTCCAGGCGCGGCCCGCGAGGAAGCGGCCTGTCGAGCGGTAGTTGGGCGTGGTGATGTACACCGCGCCACCGGGCCGCAGCAGGGATGCCATGCGCCGCAGCTCCGCACCGGGGTCGGTGAGGTGCTCCATCACCTCGAAGGAGCAGACCACGTCGAAGGAGGCCGCCGGATAGTTCGCAGGGTCGAGCGGACCTTCAATGATGGCGATGCCGCGGGAGCGGCACGAGGCGAGCGCCCGCTGGCCGAACTCCGTGCCATGCACCTCCCAGCCTTTCAGGCGGGCGCGCTCCAGGAAGATGCCGGCCCCGCAACCCACATCAAGCATGCGCCCGGTGCGCCGGTAGCGGGCGAAGGCCTCCACCAGTTCATCGTATCGCTTGATGGTGACCGGGGAGAGGTGCTCATGCACCGGATAGTCGCCGTAGTAGGCGGCGAGCTCCTCCATGGTGGGCTCCAGCCCGGTGAACACCATGCCGCAGGCCCCGCAACGCACCAGATGGTCCTTCGCGCGCTCGACGATCGGCCGGTGATCGATGGCCCCGCAGACGGGACAGGGGCGTGGGCCGCGCTTGGGCATGGGCGCAAACGTAGCACCCGATCGGCGCTCGCTCCGTGGGGCGGATGGCATGCAGGGCCAATGCCGACCTTTGGCGCATGTCGTTGGTGTGGATCTACTACTACGGCGATGTGGACATCTCCTACTGGGAGTACCTGGTGGGGTCCATCTACCTGGTGGTGATCTATGTCTACTTCTCGCGGGCCAAGACGATGGCCATCAAGAAGCATCCCGAGTACAAGCATCTGCTCTGGGGCTTCTTCGCCAAGATGATCGGCGGGCTGGGGTTCAGCCTCATCTACTTCTACTACTACAAGGGGGGGGACACGATCATGTACTTCTACTCGGCGGTGGCGATGAGCAACATGT
Organism: Flavobacteriales bacterium; assembly: GCA_016715895.1. NCBI lineage: Bacteria > Pseudomonadati > Bacteroidota > Flavobacteriia > Flavobacteriales > Flavobacteriales bacterium. The sequence continues at coordinate 1,518,416 of JADJXH010000004.1, forward strand.
TCAAGCTGGACCCGATGACGTACTTCGACATCGTGACCGGCCCGAACAGCCCGGAGAACCTGGCCCGGTTCAGCATGGAGACGGGCTATCCGTACGGCTACATGTACTTCGACCCCCGGGCCTACTTCGTCATCCGGTTGATCAGCCCGCTGGTGATCATCACCTTCAACAGCTACCTCATCACCACGGTGCTGCTGGCCAGCATGTCCTATGTGGGCATCTGGAAGTGCTTCCGCACGTTCGTGGCCATGTTCCCGTCGCTGACGGACAAGTTCGCCGTGGCCTTCCTGTACATGCCCTCGGTGGTGTTCTGGGGGTCGGGCATCATGAAGGACACCTTCACCATGAGCGCGGTGTGCTGGTGGATCCACTGCTTCGTGCAGTTCTTCTTCAAGCGAAGGTCGATGGCCGGCAACTTCATCGGCATGGTGCTGGCGGCCATCATCCTCGTGGTGATGAAGCCGTACATCTTCATGTCCATCTTCCCGGTGTCGATGATCTGGCTGATGTTCAACCGGGTGGCGCGCATGAAGAACGCGCTGATCCGCTTCGTGGTGCTCCCCCTCGCCCTGGCCACCATGCTTGTGCTCTCGGTGACGGTGCTCAGCTGGCTCGGGGACAACCTGGACAAGTTCTCCCTGGACAAGGTGGTGGATACCGTGATGGTGCTGCAGACGGACATGTCGCGGGCCGAACAATATGGCAGCAACTACTTCGATGTGGGACCGATGGACGGCACCCTGGGCAGCCTGCTCTCCAAGTTCCCCGTGGCCACCAATGCGGCGCTGTTCCGTCCCTACCTCTGGGAGTCCCGCTCGGTGGTGGTGGCCCTCAGCGCATTGGAGAACATGTGGCTGCTCGGCCTGACGGTGTTGATGCTCTGGCGCACCAGGGTGCTGTTCTTCCTGCGCTGCGTGGGGGGCAACCCGGTGGTGCTGATGTGCTTCGTGTTCACCCTGCTCTTCGGCTTCGCGATCGGCATCTCCACCCCGAACTTCGGCGCCCTGGTCCGCTTCAAGATCCCGCTGATCCCGCTGATGGTCTCCGCCCTTTTCATCATCGGCTACCTGAACCGCGAACGGCTGTGGGCGAAGATGCACAACCGGGTGTTCGACCTCAAGAAGTACCGCACGGGCGAGACCGGGGCCGAGGGATTGATGAACAAGGAGGCGCTGGCCAAACGGAAGCGCACCGTACAACGGGCATGAGGAAGGCATCAGGGAACCGGGCCTGCGCGCTGGTGGTCAGCATCCAGAGCATCCGCGATCCGCTGATGTCCACACTGATGCTGGACTATGCACTGCGGCTGCAGGAGCGGGGCGGGGGACCGGACATCCTGCTCGTGACCGAGGAGCCGGGCCCCACGATGCTGGAGCCCGGGCTGGCCGAACGGATGCGCCGTGCACGCATCACGTGGCGGCCGCTCCGCTACGATATCAAGGGCGCGCAGTTCCTGCAGCGCATCCGCAACATCGCCCGGCTGGCCTGGTGGTCCTGGCGGTTCACGCGCGGCTATGCGGAGCGCACGGTGGTGGGCTTCCTGTCCATGGCCAGCGCCTATGCCACGCTGGTGCGGCCCTTCGGCTTCCAGCGTCTGGTGGTGGTCAATTTCGAGCCGCACAGCCAGTACATGCGCGAGCTGGGGTTGTGGTCCGAGCGGTCGATGAAGTACCGCGTGGTGCGCTGGTCCGAGGACCTCGAGGTCCGGAAGGCCGATGTGATCGTGGCGCCGGCGACGGCGGTGATGGAGCATGTGCGCGCCATCCGCCCCGATGTGGAGATGCACCTGCAGGCCGTCACCATCGATGTGCCGGCGAACGCTCGGAACCCCGCCGCCGGCGCGGAGGTCCGTCGTCGCCTTGCGCTGGAGGGCCGCACGGTGCTGCTCTACATCGGCAAGTTCCAGGGCATCTACTACAGCGAGGCGGAGTACGTGGCCTTCATGCGCACCGCGTGCGCGGCCGATCCCACGGTGCATCACCTCATCATCACCCATGAGGAGCACCGGGCCGCGTTGCTCCAGGCACCGGGCTGGTCCGACGTGGAGGCCCGCACCACCGTGCTGGGGCCCATGGCGCCCGAGGACTTGCGTCCATACCTCTCGGCGGCCGACCTGGGCGTCATCGCCGTGCCGCCCACCCCGTCCCAGCGCTTCCGGTCGCCGGTGAAGACCGCCCTGTATTGGGCGGCGGGCGTGCCGATCCTGATCCCCGAAGGCGTGGCCGATGACTGGTGGATCGCGCGGGATGAAGCCGTCGGCATCGTGGTGCGCGATCTTCCGACCATGACGGAGGAGGACCTCAGGGCCGGCCTCGCCCGTCTTCGCTCCACGCCGGAGGACATGTGGCGTGCACGTTGCGTGGAGGTGGCCATGCGCCTGCGCGATACCGGTCACATGGTGGACCTGCTCGCCCGGCTGATCCCCGTTCCACCGCGGAGGCCGGGTCCGTGATGCGCATCGCGCCGCGGCTATCTTTGGCCGCAGCGTGGCCTCCCGGCCGTCCGGCACGCAACGAATCCCGCTCCATATGGCGAACGCCCGCCGCAGGCTCATCGACCGGTACAAGGTGCAGCTCACCATTTCGGCGCTCATCCGCAACGCCGGATGGCAGGTGCGCCGTGTCCCGGCCGGTAAACGCTTCCTCGATGTGGGCTGTGGCACCAACACCCATGCGGAGTTCGTCAATCTGGACTACATCTGGAACCCGGGCATCGACGTCTGTTGGGATATCGTTCGACAGGCCTATCCGTTCCCCGATGCGCGCTTCGACGGCATCTACACGGAGCACTGCCTGGAGCACATCCCGCTGGAGGCCTGCGAGCGGAACCTGCGTGAGTTCCATCGCATGCTCAGGCCCGGGGGGCGCGTGCGCATCGTGGTCCCCGATGGCGAGATGCTGATCGACATCTACAAGGACCGCAGGAACGGCGGTTCGCGGCGCATGCCGCACGAGGACGGCTACGACACGATGATGCAGTGCATCAACGGCGTGTTCCGCAATCATGGTCATCAGTTCATCTACGACCTGGAGACCATGCGGCTGCTGCTGGAGCGGAGCGGCTTCCGGAACGTGGAGCGGATGGCCTACAAGCAGGGCCACGATCCGGCCCTGATCAACGATTCGGAGGTGCGGAGCCGTGAATCGCTGTACGTGGAGGCCGTGAAGTGACCGGGCTCAGCGCAACAGGGCCAGCACCGCGCTCAGGTATCGACCCCGCTGCCGGTACGAGCCGGCCATCATCCGCTTGCGCTTGATCGCGTAGGTCATCAGTTCCGCAGCCGAGGCGAGGCCCCTGCGACGCAGTTCCCGACCGATCCAGATCATGGAACGCTCCATGCCTTCCAGGTTGGTGGTCATCGAGCTGTGCCCCGTGCGCCGGTAGAGCAGGATGTTCTCCGTGGTGAACCCGTACCGCCTGCCCTTGCAGAAACAGAGGAAGTAGAACAGGTCCTCCGCGTGCGTGATGCCCTCCTCGAAACGGAGCCTCCGATCAAGCTCCCAGCGCAGCATCCAGCTCGGACCCATGAAGCAGCGGCCGCTGAAGGTGACGAGCTCATGGAACACATTGTCCGTGTGCTTCGGCATGAACACACGAAGCTCGTTCTCCAATCGGGCGTCCATCACCCGCACCCGGCCGTCCACCATGCCCAGAGCGGGATCCCTGCGGAACTCGGCCACGCGTGCCTCCAGGCTCCGGGGAGGCAGCACATCGTCGGCGTCCAGGAAGCAGAGGTAGGTGCCGCGGGCCACGTCAAGCGCCATGTTCCGCGCGCTCCCGATGCCCCCGTTGGATTTGTGCATGATGGTGATGCGCGGGTCTCGAAGGTCCTTGATGAGCGTAGCGGTCCCATCCGTGCTGCCGTCGTCCACGATGATCAGTTCCCAGTCGGTCAGGGTCTGTTCCAGCACCGAGCGCACCGCCTCGCCGATGTAGCGCTCCACGTTGTACGCGGGCATCACGATGCTGACGATCGGTCCCTTGCGTGCGGTCATGGAAGGGCGATGCGTTGCACGATGCGCGCGAAGCGTGCCGCGATGCGCTCGATGTGCAGGTCCAGGATGAATGCCCTGTCGGGCCTCAGCACGCACCGGCCCTCGAGCAGTTCGATGATGCGCTCCGCCGCGGTCGCTGGATCGTCCGGCGGGCAGTCGATGGAGAGCCCGGTGCGCGCGAGCAGGTCGCGCTGGGCGCCTTCGCACACGAAGGCCAGCATCGGCTTCACCTGGGCGACGTACTCGAACGTCTTGCCCGCGATGCTGTAGTCCCGTCCCCCCACCACCTTGGAGGACGTGATCAGCAGGGCGTCACAGGAGGCCTGGAACCGGATGGAAGCGTCGTGGTCCACGCGCCCGTGCAGCTTCACCTTGCCTTCCAGGCCGTGCTCCTTCACCATGTCGGTGAGCCAGCCCGGCACGTCGCCGACGAACTCGACATGGAGGAGGTCATAGAGGTCCGGTCGGCGCCTCCGCAGTTCCTGCAGCGCGCTGAAGAAGGCCCAGGGCGACCGGTAGCGCCAGTCCTCCCGTCGTGGGGCGTACTGCGGCCACTGCCACGGCTTCTTGCGCCACCAGGGCTTGAACATCAGATCGCGCTGATAGGGCGTGTAGTAGAAGCTGCCGACATAGCCGATGGTGAACGGTCGCTGCGGTGTGGCGGGCGGCAGCTGGATCCCGTCCGGCACCACCGGCGGGGGCTGGTCGTAGCCGTTGGTCACCAGATGGAAGCGCTCGGCCGGCACCATGGGGTGCAGGGCCTGCAGGTCGGCGATGGTCTGCGGGGAGGTGACGGTGATGGCGTCGGCCGCCCGCAATACGCGCCGCTCGTGCGCTTTGCGCCAGAGGAAGTGCAGGCGGCTCACGTAGGGGGTGATCAGCCAGAGGCTCCACGCATCCCGCAGGTCCACCAGCAGCGGCAGCTTCAGGTGGCGGGCCACCTCCACCCCGAGTGCGCCGGTGCTGAACGGGGGGATGGAGATGATCACGGCCTTCAGGTCGTGATCACGGGCGGCCTGCTCTGCAGCGGCCAGCAGATGCCGCCGCCAGCGCCGCCCCTCGGGATCGAGCGTGTTCAGGTAGTACGAGCCGCGGATCCGGTCCATCCAGGTGGGCGGGTCCACCGCCGTGCGGATGATCACGGCATGCCCATCGAGCCCGGCCACCTCCTTGTCCAGTGCGGCCCCGCGATGCGCGGCAGGCTCGGGGGTGATCACCACCGGGGTGATGCCCGAGCGGTGCAGGTGCTTCACGAACTTGAACGGACGGTGCGAACCGCCGATGTTGAGCGGCGGGAACTGATGGGTGATGAACAGGACCTTCATCGCGGGGTCGCGTTCGTTCCGTGATGCCCGGCCACGGACCGCAGCACGGTCGCATACCGTTCGGCCACCGATCGCGCGTCCACCAGGGGTCTGATGGTTCCCGCAAGCACGGCGGGGTCCAGGGCCAGCAGGCGGTCCCAGTCGCGGTCGATGGCCGCGGCCCAGGCCTCGGGGTTGTTCTCGGGCATGGGAAGGCCCAGCGCCGGGGTGAGGTATTCGCGAATGCCGCCCACGAGCGAGGCCACCACGGGTGTGCCGCAGCAGAGCGCCTCGGCGCACACGGCCGAGAAGGTCTCGTAGTCGGTGGCATGTAGAAGGGCATGGGACCGTCGCATCTCCTCCGCAGCGGCTTCCGGCGCGGCCTGTCCGATGAGGGTCACGTGGTCCTCCATCCCGGTGCGCACGATGGCCTCCTCGATGGCCGGAAGCTCGGCGCCCCCGCCGGCGATGCGCAACCGCGCATCCCGGCCGCGGGCGCGCAACAACGCGATGGCCTCCACCAGCAGCACCGGTCGTTTCGGATGGCGCCAGGTGGCGATCGCGAAGAACCGACCGGGCTCCCGCCTGGCGCCGCCCGGGCTGAAGAGCGCCGTGTCCACCGCATTGGCCACCACGTGCACGGGTGGATGGGGCGGCCCGGCGAAGGTGAGGATGTCGTCCGCGAGCGCCCGCGACACGGTGATCAGCGGCACGCCCAGGTGGAAGATGCGCCGGATGCGGTCCAGGCCCTTGGCCCCCGACTTGAAGCCGAGCCGGTAGATGCTCCAGTGCTCGGTGATCACCATCGGCCGGCGCATCACGCGGCGCAGCAGGCCCAGGCGCGCGCAGTTCGGGTAGGCGATGTGGAAGTTGATGACGTCGATGCGCCGCCGGCGATCACGCGTGAGCCAGGCCCAGAGGATGAGCGCGGTGGCCATCCATTCCACCAGCAGCCACCGCCGCATGGGCGTGCTGATGATCAGCGTGCGGTCCGCCTTCAGGCTGCGGCGATGCAGCGACCAGCGGTCGCCCTGTCGCACATCCAGCTGCCACACGGTGTTCGAGCACAGCGGGTCCAGGGCGCGCACATGCCGCTCAATGAACGGCGTCTCGAACGGCTTGAGGTGGTTGGGATACCAGCCCACGATGTGCAGGACGTGCATGCGGGCTCAGGCTTGCGGAACGCACACCATGATCTCCGCGGAGACCCCTTCACGGCGCAGCCGGACAAGGAGGAGCTCGAGCGGATACACCGCGGCCGCCAGGGCTCCGCCCAGGCCCGGATGCAGCTTGCACACACGCATCACGAGCCCCCACCAGCGGTGCAGCAGCGGCGAGTTGGAGTCCAGCGGCCGGTTCAGCAGGTGGAACACGGGATGACGTTGCACCACGCGCAGCCCGTTCCGCTCCAGGGCCGCGGTGTAGGTGGCCAGCGATCGGGTGGTGAAGTGCTCCTGCTTGTGGTCCTGCCCGTGCACGAAGATGTCCGAGAGGAAGAGCACGCCGCCCGGCTTGAGCAGCCGCTTCAGGTTGGCGAGCGCCTGCTCCAGCCTGGCGTCATCCACCACATGGAACAACACGTCCATGCAGGTGATGGCGTCGAAACGTTCCTGGGGCAGAGCGGCGCTGTCACTGATGTCCATGCGCAGCACACGGACGTCCGGCATCGCCTGGGAGAGGCGTTCCACGGCGGTGGTGGTGAGGTCGCTGCCCACGATGTGCGCGGCGCCCAGCGATCGCCACGCGTCGAGGTACTGGCCGGTACCGGAGCCGACGTCCAGCACATCGATGCCTTTGATGCGGGGCAGGTGGGTGCGGGCCACACGGGCGAAGACCGCCTGGCGCACCCGGTACATCCACCGGTTGAACGGTTCACCAAGGCCGAGATAGCCCACGCCGGTGAGCCCGGTGTTCGTGCGCAAACGCTTTTCCCAGTAAGCCTCCGGGTCGAACTGCCCCATGTGGCCAAAGATAGACGCGCCTTTCAACGGGCCTCAGCCGCCGTAGATGGGGAACCAGCTCCCCAGCAGCACGAAGCGAAGGGCGGCCATGGCGGCGGCGGCCACCGCCAGCAGGGCGGCATACTTCAGCGTGATCCGGAGGCCGGCCAGCCCCACGGAGGACAGCAGTTGCGTGGACAGCACCATGTAGCCCGCCATGCTCACCAGGGCATAGCTGAGCATGATGGCCCCCGAGCCCAGGCCCATGAAGCCCACCACGGCCATGGCCGCCACACGGGCCACGGTGAGCACCACCTGGAACACGAGGTTCACATGCTCGCGGCGCTGCACGTTGAACAGCGAGACCATCGGGTCGCTCAGCAGGCGGAAGAAGAAGAACCCCCCCATGTAGGCGGTGAACACGCCCGCGTCGCGCCACGGGCCGCCGAAGAGCAGGGCGAAGGCTGCGTCGGCGAAGAAGGTCAGCAGCAGGAAGGGCAGGATCCCCACGCCATAGAGCCGCTTGTACAGGCCGAGCGTGATGCGGCGGAGCTCGTCGGTGCGATCGCTCAGTTCAGAGGCCTTCTGCATGTACACGGTGCTGAAGGAGAACCCGAAGAGGCGCAGCGGGATCAGCAGCAGGCTCGCCCCGAGCGAGAAATGCCCCACGGCGGCCAGGTCGCTGCTGAGCGCGAACACCGGCAGTTGCAACCCCAGGCTCGCCACCCAGCGCTCGGGGAAGACCATCAGCGGATAGCGGCGGTACTCGCGCAGGGTGCTGCGCATGCGGCCCCAGTTCCACCCGGTGAACACCTCGCGCATGCCATGCTTCATCAGCGGACGCACGTACACGGGGATGATGGCCGTGCGCACGACGGCATCGCCCAGGATCAGCCCCAGCGCGCGGGTGCTGCTCACCACGCCGTACAGCAGGTTGAACAGGCGCGTGCTGAGGTCCAGGGTGGCCCCGGTGAAGGCGCTCACCTTGAAGAGCTTGGCGCGGGTGAGCCACTGGGTGAAATAGACGCTGAGCGCGTAGAGCAGCGCGGCCGGACCGACGAAGTGCACCCAGCCGCCCAGCGCGCTCCAGCTCGGCACCAGCGCATAGAAGTGCTCCGCAAAGAGCGCGGCGATCGCCGTCAGGGCGCAGATGCCCAGCGCCGTGGTGAGGTTGATGCGGAACAGGTCGCGGAAGGTCTCCTCGTCGCGGGGAAGGACGTAGGCGGTGGACAGGCCCATGTCCGCCACGTACGACAGATTCATCATCAGCGCCATGAAGATGCCGTACACCCCGTAGGCCTCGGGTCCGTAGATGCGGCCCAGCAGCGGCGTCAGAACCAGCTGGCTGGCCATCGCCAGCGCGTTGCCGGAGAAGACCTGGAACGAGTGCCGGGCGAAGCTGCCTTCGGTGCGGATGCGGCGCAGGTCCTGGCGGAACTGGTGGACGGCGCGACGAAGGGGCACTGCGAGGAGCTGGTGCGGCCAAAGGTAACCGGGCGGGTCGGGCCGTTCAGGGGATGTGCATCTTCGCCCGATGGAACTTGTGCTGTGCACCCGCAATCCGGGCAAGGTGGCCGAGCTGGCCGCCCTGCTTCCTTCCACCTGCCGCGTGCTCGGCCCCGACGAGGTGGGCGTGACCGGGGAGCTGCCGGAGACCGGTGACACCCTGGAGGCCAACGCCGTGCAGAAGGCCCGCTGGGTGCACGACCGCTGCGGACTGCCCTGCATCGCGGATGACACCGGCCTGGAGGTGGACGCGTTGAACGGTGCTCCGGGCGTGCACAGTGCGCGCTACGCCGGGGAGGACCGTGATCCGCGGGCGAACATGCGCAAGCTGCTGCATGCCCTGGAGGGGCGCGGTGACCGCACGGCGCGCTTCCGCACGGTGATCGCCCTCATCGAGGACGGCAGGGAGCATCTGTTCCACGGCGTGGTCGAGGGGCGCATCCTTACGGCTCCGCGGGGCACGGGCGGCTTCGGCTATGATCCCCTCTTCGCGCCGGAAGGGGAGGAGCGCAGCTTCGCTGAAATGACGTCGGAGGAGAAGAACCGCATCAGCCACCGCGCCCGGGCCACGGCCGCCCTGCTCGACCACCTGCGCGGCCGCTAGTGCCGGTCGAGGCACTCCTCGAGGAGGCCGTTCACCGCCGCAGGCACGCCCAGTCCGCTCGCCTCCAGCATCTTGGGGAAGATGCTCGCCTCGCTGAACCCCGGTGTGGTGTTCACCTCGATGGTGACCAGCGCGTTCTCCATGGCCTCCTCCCCGCCGCTCCAGAAATGGTCCACCCGCACCATGCCGCGCAGGTCCAGCGCGGTGTAGATGGCCACGGACCGCTGCTGCACCAGGGCTGTCACGGCCGGGCTGAGGGGGGCGGGCACGATCTCCTCGGTGTCGGTGGCGTGGTACTTGGCCTCGTAATCGAAGAACTCGCGCGGGGTGCGGATCTCGCACACGGGTAGCGCCTGCACGCGACCGTTGAGCCGGATCACACCGCAGGTGAGCTCGCGACCGGTCACCGCGGCCTCCACCATCACGCGCGCGCATTCGCGGAAGGCCGTCGTCAGGGCGGCGGGCAGGTCGTCAGGCCGTTTCACCTTGGTGACCCCCAGGCTGCTGCCGCTCTCGTCGGGCTTCACGAAGCACGGATAGCCGATGCCTTCCGGGAGCACGGGCCGGTCGCCCACCAGGTCGCGGTGCCACAGCACCGAAGGCGACACGCGGAACCCGAGCTGCCGCAGCAGGGCGGTGGTGCCGTACTTGCTGAAGCTCAGCGCCATGGGCAGCACCCCGCCGGTCTGGTAGGGCACGCCCAGCATGTCCAGATAGCCCTGCAACTTGCCGTCCTCACCGGGCGGGCCATGGATGGCGATGAGGGCCACGGCGAAGCGTTCGAGCCCGTTCCCGCGGTCCAGGCGGAAGCCGGCGCGGTCGAAGGGCAGCGCCGATCCATCAGCACACTCGCAGCTCCATCCATCGCGCGTGATGGTGACGAAGAACGGATCGAAGCGGGCGCTGTCAATGGCCGAGAGCATGCGCTGCGCGCTCTGGTGGCTGATCACCGATTCGCCGGAATAGCCGCCGCGCACCACGGCGATGGGGGGACGGGGGTCCATGGCGGGCGAAGGTAGCTGGGGCCTTATCACCCCGGGTTGAAGGGCTATCTTCGCCGCGCTCCGCGCGGCTCACGGCCGCGCCCTCGCGATGCGCCGCGCCCTGCCGTTCCTCCTGCCCGTGCTCGTCAGCGCCCTGCTCCTCCTGGGCGGCTGGTCCTGGGTGCGCCACTACACGCGACATGGCGTGGTGGTGGAGGTGCCCGACCTCGCACGGCTCTCGGTGGCCGAGGCCAAGGCCGCCGTCGGTCCGCTGGGCCTCCACGTGGAAGTGGTGGACTCCGTGCACACCGATGCGGCACCGAAGGGCTCCGTGGTGGACCAGGACCCCGATGCCGGGGCCGGGGTGAAGCCCGACCGCACGGTATACCTGATCGTGAACGCCACACGGCCCAAGCTGATCGACATGCCGGCGCTGGTGGACCTCAGCAAACGGCAGGCGATCAGCGTGGCGGAGATCGTGGGCCTGAAGGTGGCCGAACTGCGGTACCGCCCCGACGCATGCGTGGACTGCGTGGTGGACCAGTTGCATCAAGCGCGCACCATCATTGCTGGCACCGGCATTGAGCGGGGGGCCTCCATCGTGCTCGTGCTGGGCAGCGGGGAGGGTGGTGAGCGCGTCCCAGTTCCGGACCTCACCGGCTGGACCTATGCCGAGGTGGCCGCGATCCTCAACATGGCCTCATTGAACCTCGGCGCCGTGGTGGTCTGTGAAGGTTGCAATACCCGTGCGGATTCCACGTTGGCGAGGGTGTTCAGGCAGTCGCCACAGGCCACCGAGAGCAACAGCATCAGCATGGGCGGTCTCGTGGACATCTGGCTCACCACCGACACGGCCGGACTGGGTGCACTGCGCGACCTGCCCGATACCACCATCCACGAACCGAACGCCCCGGATGCGGAACCGTGACCTTGTCCTCTTTGGCGCCGTACTGCTCGCCACCACCACTCTGGCGCAGCAGGAGGCCCTCTTCCCGCTGAACGGGCAATCGCGCCCGGAGAACGAACGCGCGCTGCAACGTGCCGCGGAGAACACGTTCTACATCTACGAGAACGCCACCCAGCAGCTGCCGCTGATGGATGATTTCTCCATTGACCGCACGCGCCACCTCAACGCCGCGCCCGATGATCCAGGCGTCACGCTCACCGATGTGGTGTACCGCATCGCCGTGGGCGGCGTGTCCACGTCGGACATGGCCTTCTATGCCGACACCACCTTCCATTTTTACACGGACACGGTGGGGGTGGACAGCACCTGGCGCGAGGCGAACCCCTTCATCACCATCGAGCTCTTCGATCTGTCGACCTATCCGTCCACCTCCATCACGCAGTCCGCCTGGCCGCCTTACACCATCTACGACACGCTCACCGATCCGTTCAGCGACACGCTGGCCGTGCCGGCGGCCGACCTGCTCCAGGATTCGCTGGAGGTGTACACCGTGCCGGCCGACCCGCGCACCTACGAACAGAACGGGGTGGACGTACCCCTGATCCTATGGGCCGACGATGACGCGCACATCAACGGCACCTATCCGATCGATCCCCCCACCATCGGTGTGGCCACCTTCGACGGCGTGGACCGCACGGGCCTGCCGTACGTCACCAACTCACCCACCGCCTACGGCATCAACGACCACCTCACCTCGGTGCCCATCAACATGGCCTATCCGCCGGGCGATTCCATCTACCTGAGCTTCTTCCATCAGCCCATGGGGCGGAGCGGCGACACGGAGGTGCAGACGCAGGACAGCCTGGTGCTGGAGTTCTACGCGCCGGACGACGATGCGTGGATCCGCCGGTGGAGCACGCCGTACACGGCGCTCGCACCCTTCGAGCAGGTGATGCTGCCCATCACGGACTTCCGCTTCCTGAAGCCCGACTTCCGGTTCCGCTTCCTGAACTATGGTACGCGCAGCGGTGCGCTGGACCACTGGCACATCGACTACGTGCGGCTGGCCCGCCAACGCGCCTACGACGACACCTTGTTGGTGGATGTGGCCTGGGTGTACCCCGGCAACACCCTGCTGAACACCTACACCGCGGTGCCCTTCACGCACTTCAGCAATACCCCCGCCGCGTTCATGGCGCCCTCGGTGGACCTGCTGCAGAAGAACCTGGCGGACCAGGACCGCTTCATCACCTGGGAGGCCAGCTCGGGGCTTGATGGCGGAGCGCCGGTGGCCACCTTCGGAGCGGGCAGCAACATCATCAACAACGCGAACAGCACCTTCACAAGCACGCACACGGTGGCGCCATTCGCCTACGATCCGTCGCTCAGCACCGGTGCGGCGTTCTGGCGCAACACCTTCGCCATCGATGTCACCCCGGACATCAACCGCTACAACGACACCATGCGGTTCGTGCAGGAACTGAGCAACTACTACGCGCTGGACGATGGCAGTGCGGAGGCGGGCTATGGGCTCACCAACGCACCGGGCGGCAAGGTGGCCGTGCGCTTCGACATGCAGCAGGCCGATTCGCTGCGGGCCGTGCGGATCTACTTCGATCCCATCTTCTTCCCGGCCAGCCCGGAGAACGCCAGCTTCCTCCTCACGGTCTGGAGCTCGCTCAGCCCGGAGACCATCATCCATCAGAACTTCAGCTTCAGCGACCCGGACTACAGGCCGCACGGGCTCAACAAGTTCGTGGAGTATCCGCTGGATTCCACCATCTGGGTGCCGTCCACCTTTTACGTCGGCTTCGTGCAGACCACGGCCACCTTCATGAACGTGGGCTTCGACAAGAACACGAACAGCCAGTCCAGGATCTTCTACAACACCACGGGTTCGTTCACCAACACCACGCAGGAGGGTTCGCTGATGATCCGGCCGGTGTTGGTGGCGGATGTGGATCCGTTCGCCGGGGTGGAGGATGCGCCGGACGAGGAGCTCGGCCTGTGGCCCAATCCGGCCGCGAACGACCTGTGGGTGCGCCTGGACGGGGCCGTGGGCAGCGTGGAACTGTGGGACGCCACCGGACGCCTGCTGCTTCGCGAGCCGTACCGGAGCGATGCGCCCATCGACCTGGCCGGGGCGGCGCCCGGTCCCTACATCGTCCGGATCGTGGATCCCCATGGCCTGGTGCTCGGGCATGCCCGCTTGATGGTGCAACGGTGATGGCGGGCACGGACGTGTTGGAGCCCGAGGGCGGCGAGGAGCAGGAGCTCTACGAGCACCATCGCATCGTGTGCGATCCGGGGCAGACCTTGCTGCGGCTGGACAAGTTCCTCTTCGACCGCCTTGCCAACACCTCACGCAACCGTATCCAGGTGGCCGCGCGCGCCGGCAATGTGCGCGTGAACGACCGGCCGGCGAAGCCCAGCCAGAAGGTGAAGCCCGGCGACGTCGTCAGCATCGTGCTGCCCTACCCCCAGCGGGAGGTGGAGCTTCAGCCGGAGGACATCCCGCTGAAGGTGCTGTACGAGGACGAGCACGTGGTGGTGATCGACAAGCCGGCGGGGCTGGTGGTGCACCCGGGCCATGGCAACTGGACCGGCACGCTGGTGAACGCGCTGCTGTTCCACTTCGGGCGGCTTCCGGCGGTGCCGGGTGCGGAGATCCCCCGTCCCGGGTTGGTGCACCGGCTGGACAAGGACACGAGCGGGGTGATGGTGGTGGGCAAGAACGAGGAGGCCTTGACGCACCTCGCCCGGCAGTTCTTCGAGCGCACGAGCGACCGCCGGTACCAGGCGCTGGTGTGGGGCGACTTCGCGGAGGACGAGGGCGTGATCGAGGCCCACATCGGCCGCAGTCCCAAGGACCGCACGGTGCAGTACGTCTTCCCGGAGGGCGACCAGGGCAAGCCCGCCCTCACGCGCTGGCGGGTGATCGAACGATTCCGCTACGTCACCCTGGTGGAGTGCAAGCTGGAGACCGGTCGCACCCACCAGGTCCGGGTGCACATGCAGTGGACCGGTCACCCCCTATTCAGCGATGCGGCCTATGGCGGGGATCGCGTGCTGAAGGGCACCACCTTCACCAAGTACCGGCAGTTCGTGGAGAACTGCTTCGCGCTGCTGCCCCGCCAGGCGCTGCATGCGCGCACGCTGGAATTCGATCATCCCGCCACGGGTGCGCGCATGCGCTTCGAGAGCCCGCTGCCCGCCGACATGGAGGCGGTGCTGGCGAAGTGGCGCACCTACACCGGGGCGCGTCCGATGGAGGAGGAGACCGCGGAGGACGAGGGGCTCAACGCCTGATCTTGCCGCTGACGGTGCGCTCCAGGCGGGGCAGGGTGCGGATGTGCCGCGGCATCTCGTGCGGATGCAGCACATGCAGCAGCCGGGCCATCACTGCGGGCACCACCTCCTGCTGCGGTCGGTCCGTTTCGATGGTCAGCACCACGGCCTGGCCGAGCAGCGCGTCCGGTGTGCCGCTGAAGTAGTGCGGCTCATCGATCAGCGCGGCCGTGCGGGCCTCCAGCTGTTCGGGATGCACCTTGCGGCCCCCGCTCAGGATCACGTTGTCGTGGCGACCCATCCAGCGGAAGTGCGTGTCGTCCACCAGTTCCACCAGATCGTTGGTCACCTGCTGGAAGGTGCTGAGGTGCGGCGTGTAGATCACCAGACAGCCGCGCGGATCGCGCGCGAAGTGGCAATCGCCCACGGCCGTGAACACCGGCGAAGCGTCCGGTCCGTTGAGGCGGCGCACCGCCACATGGGTCACGGTCTCCGTGCTGCCATAGCCCAGGAACACCTCGGTCCGCAGGTCGGACAGGCGGCGCTCCAGTGCCTCGCTCACGGGCCCTCCGCCCAGCAGCACCGTGTGGAACTGGTCCTCCACGCGCGCACGGTCCTCGTCCAGGGCGCGCGCCAACTGCAGCGGCACCATGGCGGCGAAGCGGAACCGGTCGTGCCGCTCGAGCTTCTCCAGCACGCTGCCGCGCGCGCTGACGACATGCAGGTCGAGCCCCAGCACGAAGGCCCGGACGAGCATCAGCTTGCCGGCGACGAAGGCGCCGGGCAGGCAGTGCAGCACACGGTCGCCCGCACCCAGGCCGAACACGCGTCCGGTCAGTTCCGCGCTGGCCACCAGGTCCTCCACCGGCAGGGTGATCCGCTTGGGCGGCCCCGTGGTGCCGCTGGTGGTGGCCTCGAGCCCTTCGCCGCGCATCAGCTCAAGCACCGTGGCACGCAGGGCCTGTGCACCCTCCGGATCGTCGTCATGGCGCGCCACCAGCGCATCGGCCCAGCGCCGCAGGGCGTCGCCCTCAAGCGTCGTGCCGTCCACCGTGAGCCGCGTGAAGGGGTTCACCGCAATGAACTGAGGTCCCACTCCACCTCCGGCCGGTAGCGCAGCAGGCCGCGCTCGGCGAGCAGGGGCGAGGGGATGTAGTTGGCATAGACCTTCCCGGTGCCGAGGCCCTGGGCGAGGGCGGGGTTGAGCGTGGCCGTGTACTGGGCGATGGCGTTGAGGCCGATGCTGCTCTCCAGCGCCGAGGTGATCCACCAGCCGATGCCGCGCGCCTTCGCCCGATCGATCCACTCCTGCGTGGCCGCCCAGCCCCCCACGAGGCTCGGCTTGATCACGATGAACTGCGGACGCAGATTGTCCAACAGGTCCACCTTGGCGTCGTGCGTGTTGTGGCCGATGAGGTCCTCGTCCAGCGCGATGGGGATCGGCGTGTCCGCGCAGAGCTCGGCCATCACCTCGTACTGACCGGGCGGCACGGGCTGCTCGATGCTGTGCACCTGAAGATCGGCCAGGCGCTTCAGCACATCCGGGGCCTGCACCGCCGTGAAGGCACCGTTGGCATCGACGCGCAGGGTGATGTCCGCGGGACTGTATTCCGCACGCACCGCCTCGAGCAGCTCCAATTCGTCGTCAATGCCGATGGCGCCGATCTTCATTTTCACCGTGGTGAAGCCACCGTCGAGCTGCTCGCGGATGCGCTGCTTCATGGTGGCCTTGTCGCCCATCCACACCAGTCCATTGATGGGGATGGCCTGGCGGCCGAGCGTGAACGCGGAGGGGAACAAGGTCTTGGTGCCGCCCACCTCCAGGTCCTTCAGGCATTGTTCCACGGCGAAGCGCACACTGGGCACGTCCACCAGGTCGCCGTTCAGCCGGCGTTCCCAATCGCTGGTCTCCATGCACAGCTCCAGCAGCTTGGTGCGCACGTCGGCGGGGAACTCCCTGCTGTGGCCGGGGAAGAGCGCGGCCTCGCCGATGCCCAGCACCTCGGGCCGGTCGCGATGCCAGGCGATGAGGTACCACACGGTGCGCGCGGTGATGGTGCCCTTGCTGGTGCCCAGCTCGAAATGGGGCTCCAGGGTGCGTTCGATCCAGCGGGCGCGCAGCATCACGCAAGGATAAGGCCCAGCGAGAAGAGGAGTGCCGTGAGGAAGGTGGACATCGCCAACACCTTCAGTTGGGGATCGAGGTCACGCGGTTCGGTAGTGGACCACACGCGCTTCAAGTGGATCAGGAACACAGGTGTGGTCAGAAGAAAGAGCCAGCTGGTCCACCCGGCGTTCAGGAACGCGGTGAAGACGGTCAGGCAGAGCACCGCACCCAGAACGAGCGATGTGTGGTAGATGCGCGCAGTGGCACTGCCCATCCGCACCACCAGCGTCCGCTTGCCGCTCGTGGCGTCGTTCTGGATGTCGCGCATGTTGTTCACGTTGAGCACACCGGTGCTGAGCAAGCCGAAGGCGATGGCGGGAGCTAGAACCATAGGCTCGAACATGCGTGTATGCAAGTAGAACGTACCACACACACCCACCACACCAAAGAACAGGAACACGCTGATGTCACCCAGGCCCGCGTAGCCGTAAGGGTTGCTCCCGAAGGTGTACTTCACCGCCGCCCCCATCGCCGCAAGGCCGAGCAGCAGGAAGAGCAGCGTCTGCATCGTGAGGCCCAGTGCCACCGTGATCAGCGTGCAGCCGCTCACGAAGGCCAGCAGGCCGCAGATGATCATCGCGCGCTTCATCTGCGCGGGCGTGATCGCCCCGCTCTGCACGGCCCGCTGCGGACCTATGCGGTCCTGGTTGTCGGTACCGTGCTGGTGGTCGCCGAGGTCGTTCGCCAGGTTGCTGAGGATCTGGAGGAGGATCGCAGTCGACAAAGCGAGGACCAGTATGACCGGTTTGAGTTCGGTCGCATGGCAGCTGATCCAGCCCCAGTCGCTCGCCAACGCGCTCCCCACGATGATGCTGCTCACCGCCAGGGGCAGGGTGCGTAGGCGAAAGGCGTGGAGCCAGTGCTTCACGGGAACTTCGGGAACTTCTGGAAGTCCGGTGGGCGTTTTTCCAGGAACGCGTTGCGGCCCTCCTGCGCCTCGTCCATCAGGTAGTACATGAGCGTTGCATCGCCGGCGAACTCCATCAAGCCTCGCTGGCCATCGAGCTCCGCGTTCAAGCCGCGCTTGATCATGCGCAGTGCGAGCGGGCTACGTTGCATCATGATCCTGCACCATTCCACCGTGGTGTCTTCCAGCTCGGCCAGCGGCACCACCTTGTTCACCATGCCCATGTCGAGCGCCTCCAGCGCGGTGTATTGCAGGCAGAGGAACCAGATCTCACGCGCCTTCTTCTGGCCCACGTGGCGGGCCAGGTAGTTGCTGCCGAAGCCCGCGTCGAAGCTGCCCACCTTGGGGCCGGTCTGCCCGAAACGCGCGTGGTCCGCGGCGATGGTGAGGTCGCACACCACGTGCAGCACATGTCCCCCGCCGATGGCGTAGCCGTTCACCATGGCCACCACGGGCTTGGGCAGCTCGCGGATGCGCTTGTGCAGGTCGAGCACGTTGAGGCGCGGCACACCGTCGGTGCCGATGTAGCCGCCCCGCCCTTTCACGTTCTGGTCGCCGCCGCTGCAGAAGGCCTTGTCGCCCGCACCCGTGAGCACCACCACGCCGATGTTCGGGTCCTCACGCGCGATGTCCATCGCGTCGATCATCTCCTTGTTCGTGTCCGGACGGAAGGCGTTGTACACCTCCGGCCGGTCGATCGTGATCTTGGCGATGCCTTCGAAGAACTCGAATCGGATGTCCGTGTACTCCTTGATGGGGGTCCAGTTGCGGGTGCTCATGCGAATGCGGGTGGACCGCAGCGACGCGACGGACGCAAGGGCTGCGAAACGGTCATGACGTGCGGAGTTGGATGAAGTAGTTGCGCAGCACCTTCGGCGAAGTGAGCGCGTCGGTGGTGATGTGCAGCACGGCGGGGCGCTCATGCTGCGCGTACAGCTTGTCCAGTCCGGCCTCGAGGGAAGCCTGGTCGCTCGCGTGGAAGTAGGGCAGGTCGAAGCTCTTCACGAGCGCCTCGATGCTGCGTGTATGCGGCGCCTCGAACCAGGGCAGCAGTTCAGCGTCCTTGTCCGGCCCGTCGATGTATCGGAAGATGTTGCCGCCGCCGTTGTCGATCACGATCACGTTCAACAACGGGGACAGGCAGTTGTTCCAGAACGCGTTGCTGTCGTAGCAGAAGGCGGTGTCGCCGGTGATCAACGTGGTGAGCCTCTTCGTGGCGAAGGCGGCACCCACCGCCGTGCTGTTGCAGCCGTCGATGCCGCTGGTGCCGCGGTTGCTGAACCAGCGGAGGCCGCGAACACGGTCGAAGAGCTGCACGTAACGGGCCGGCGTGCTGTTGGCCACATGCACATCGCTGTCGCCGGGGATCCGGTCGATGAGCGTGTTGAAGACGGTGAGGTCGCAGAAGGGCGCCTCGCTCACCAGGCGGTTGTGGAGGCCACGTGTGCGCTCATCCACCATGCGCCAGGCCTCGCCGTAGATGCTCTCGTTGGGCTGCGCCCCGTTCATGATCTGCGCGAAGAAGATCTCGGGGTTCACCGCGATGTCGTGCGTGAGGCTCTGGTAGGTGTCGTAATGCCGCTGGCCGGCATCCACGTTCCAGTGCTGCTGCGGCCGCCACTTGCGCAACAGCGTCTTGATGCGCTTGCTCACCACCGCGCCGCCGAAGGTTATCAGCAGGTCGGGCTTCAGGTCGTTCTCGTTCGCTGCATGAACACCCTCGATCGCGCGGTCGATGCATGTGATGAAGGCGGTGTCGTCCAGGTTGCTGGTGGCCTCGGTGTGCACGGTGACCTGCGGTAGCGACGCGAGACGCTTCAACTGCGCCTTCAGCCCTTCGCTCCACACGCCCTGTCCGGCGAGCACCATCACCTTCCTGCAGGCGCTCACCTGGCCGATGAGCCAGCGGGCATGGTCCGGCAGGATGAAGGGCTCGGTCATCACCGGGGCGATCAAGTTGGACAGGCGTCCCGCCTGTCCCTCGTCCATCTGGCCGTACAGTGGTTCTGCGAAGGGCACGTTCACATGCACCGGGCCGGGCACGGGCAGCAGCGTGGCGTCGATGGCCTCGTTGATCAGGCGGCCGCAATGCCAGCGGGCGAGCTCGTCGCTCGTGAGGCGTGGCAGCTGCACGCTGCGCTTCATGTGCAGCGCGAGCACGCCCTGCTGGCGGATGGCCTGGCCTTCGCCCTGGTCCACCCACTCCTCGGGGCGGTCGGCGGTGATCACAAGCAGCGGCACGTGTTGGTAGAAGGCCTCCGCGATCGCGGGACCGTAGTTGAGCACGGCGCTGCCGCTGGTGCAGATGAGGGCCACGGGCGCGTGCAGCTGCTGCGCCATGCCGAGGGCGAAGAAGGCTGCGCTGCGTTCATCGATCAGCTGAAGGCAGATGATGTCGGGGTGCCTGTTGAAGGCGATCACCAGTGGCGCGCTGCGCGAACCGGGGCTGATGACGGCATGGCGGACTCCCTTGGCGGCACAGAGCCGGGCGAGCTCTGCGGCGGCGAAGTGGTCGGAGGTCATCGGGCCGGCGAAGATACCCGGGCGGTGTGCAGCGACCGGATGGCCGCGGTCCACGCCGCCGCCTTCGCTTCGGTCTCGCGCCACTCCGCCTCCGGCTCGGAACCGTCGGTGACCCCGGCGCCCACGTGCAGGGCCACGGCCTCGTCGAAGGCCTCCAGGCACCGGATGTTCACGAAGACCTCCGTGCGGCCGTCCGCGTTCCACGGACCCCAGAACCCGGTGTACAGGCCGCGTTCGGGCCCGTCGTGGGCGGCGATGAAGGCGTTCGCGGCCTGGCGGGGGGTCCCGCACACGGCGGGGGTGGGGTGCACGGCCACCAGCACTTCATCGAGCGAGCGGTTCCCGAGGTCGGCCTCCACCTCGGTGCGCAGGTGGCTCACGCCGCCGGCCTCCACCGGGTGCGGCCCCCGGAGCGCGATCCGCGGCAGGCCGAGCTCGATCAGGCGGCCCACGATCTCCCGCGTCACGAGCGCCTGTTCGCGCCGCTCCTTGGGGCTCCAGTCCTCGGCATTGGCAGGGGCATCGGAACGGGGTCGTGTGCCCGCCAGGGCATCCAGGCCCACCAGCTCATCCTCGGCCGTCAGCAACCGCTCCGGTGATGCACCCAGCCAGGTGCCGTGCTCCGCGGTGTTCAACAGGGCCACGAAGGCATGGGGCATGCGGTCCAGCGCGTCCTCGAACAAGGTGGCCAGGTGGGCCCGTTCCAGCGGCATGGTCACCGTGCGCGAGACCACCACCTTGTCCAGGGAGCCTGCGGCGATGGAGGCTTTGGCGCTCCGAACGAGGTCCTCGAACGCCGAACGGTCGGCATCATGAGGCATCGGGCGTCCGGTGCCCGGTGTGCCCACGCAGCTGTGAAGGGGGTCCAGCGACACGGGCAGCTCGCCGAAGGTCAGTTCCACGTCATTGCGCACGAAGTAGGTGACCTGGGGATCGTACGTGAACGGCGCCACCAGGAAGACCTCGTTGAGGCGGCCGAGATAGGCGGCGTCCACGGGCTCCAGTTCGGGGTTGCGTTGCGCCCACAGGGTCACCGGTCCATTGGGTACGCGGAACGCCGCGAAGGTGAACCGACGTTCGAGGCAAAGACTGAGGGCCTGGTGCAGGGGGCTGGTCGTGCTCATGCGGAGGGCGTTGAGGTGGCGGCGGGCAGCACCACGTTGGTCAGTCTGCACACGGCACAGAGCGCGCCGGCGGCGTTGCGCACCCGGATGTCCCACACATGGGTGGTGCGCCCCAGGTGCAGGGCTTCCGCCGTGGCGGTCACCCGGCCTTCACGCACACCTTTCAGATGGTTGGCGTTCACCTCGATGCCCACCACCTGGCGGCCTTCGGGCATCACAAGGAGGGCGGAAGCGACGCTGCCCAGCGTTTCGGCCAGCGCTGCGGTGGCGCCGCCATGGAGCAGGCCCATGGGTTGCACGGTGCGGGCGTCCACCGGCATGGAGGCCGTGAGGCGTCCATCCGCATCCACGCCGAACCGGATGTCGAGGTGCTCCGAAAGCGTTCCTGCGCGCAGGAGATCGGCCTTTCCGACGTGTTCCGCGGTGAAACGCATGGGCCAAAGGTACCGGTGCCGAACTTTGCGCCCGATGCAAAAAGCCGCCAAGCCCCGGGTGTTGCTCGTGGAGGATGAGGAGAGCCTGCGCCATACCCTGCGCCTGAACCTGGAGATGGAAGGCTACCATGTCACCACCGCATCCACGGGTCCGGAGGCCTTGGAGCGGTTGCGGGGCGCCCGGTTCGACGCAGCCGTGATGGATGTGATGCTGCCCGGGATGGACGGGTTCAGCGTGTGTGAGAAGGCCCGCTTGGAGGGCGACCGGACGCCGGTGCTCTTTCTGACGGCACGCACCGCAACGGCCGACCGCGTGCGGGGGCTGCGCACGGGTGACGATCACCTGGGCAAGCCGTTCGACCTGGAGGAGTTGATGCTGCGCGTGGCCAAGCTGGTGGCCCGGTCGGACGAGCGCCCACCCGCCGCGCTCCCGGATAAGGTCCGCTTCGGGCCCAACGAGGTCGACCTGGTGGCCTTCGAGGCCCGCGGGGTGGGGGGGGCGCGGACCCTTTCCCAACGCGAAGTGATGTTGCTGCGCCTGCTGATCGAACATGCCGGCGAGGTGGTCTCCCGGGAGGATATCCTCCACAAGGTCTGGGGCTATGATGTGTTCCCCACCACCCGGACCATCGACAACTTCATCGTGGCCTTCCGCAAGCTGTTCGAGCCCGACCCACGGAACCCGGTGCATTTCCTGAGCATTCGCGGCGTGGGGTACAAATTCATGTACTGAGGTCCGGGGGGCAGGCAACCCTCCGCAGGGGCCCGCGTCTTGAAGATGTCAGCGGGAAATTCTTCCACCCCTGACGTTGGTTCCATCCTATTCCTTGCAGGTTTACCGCGCAGGGGCCCACAACGGGCCCCTGTTCGGTTTTCCGGCCGTGCGTTCCGGTTGTTTCGTCGGCCGTTCGTCACCGGTCGACGTGATCGGACCCCGAACCGAACGCCTGGGCTTGCGCGAGGCATCCCGATCGCCTTACTTTCGTCTCGTCCATGGGACCGGCGGTATCCGGTCGCCGAGGTCCAGAACACCACTTTGAACTCCGCATGCGCATGAGCACCACTACCCTTCGTTCCACCGGCCTGGCCTTGATGCTGGGCGCCGCCGCGATGGTCCAGGCCCAGAGCCCGGTCGATATCGGCCTGTTCGCCAACAACGGCCAGTTGGAGGTCCGCGTCCGCCCCACGGCGGATTTCGACGGCATCTTCAGTTCCGTGGTCTTCACGCTGCGCTGGGACCGCAGTGCGAACGTTCAGTTGGGAGAAGCCACCCAGCCGGAAGGTCCGCGCACCTACATCCCCATCGCCCCCTCCGGCGGCGTGCGCGAGAGCGGTTCGTACAACTATCAGGTGTATGCGGGTTTCGGTTTCGAGGCGATCCGCAACACCGGCGCCACCTGGGAAGGTGGCCGCGAATACACCGTGCTGAGCATCCCCTTCACCGGTGAGGCGGCCGTGGAACTGCTGAACGACAGCTGGACGGGTGAAACGCTGAACAATGCCGACTACTACCTGTCCCTGGGTGGTGTGGATCGCACCGGCACCATCTATCAGAAGTCGATCAACGCCAGCGAGCTCGACGGCGCGGTCACCATCCTTCCGAACCCCAATGACGGTCAGTTCGTCTTCTCCTTCCTGGTGGCCACACCGTCGGACATCCAGGTGGAGGTGGTGAACACCCTCGGCCAGAGCGTCTTCACCGACCTGCTGCGCGGCTTCGAGGGCACCTACCGCAAGGAGATGGACCTGCGCACCTCCAGCAACGGCATCTACTACCTGAAAATCACGCGCAACGGCACCACCGACGTGCACAAGATCGTGTACCGCTGACCGGTCCACGGACCTCATGGGCAAAGGGTGCTTCGGCACCCTTTGTTCGTTCCGGGCTCAGGCGCGGCAGATGGTGCAGTAGGCGCTCTTGGGCCGATGGCCGAACATCGTGGTCGGATCGAAGAGCGTCCGGATGAGCGCGCCCAGCGCTTCCTCGATCAGCGGAGCGTCCTCCCTTCGGATCACGGAGCTGCCGTTCAGGATCAAGGGAAGCCCCGCAGCGGCCTCGCTGCTGCGCAGGGGCCGCAGTTCGGCGGTCACCGAAGCGCACCCGGGATCGTGCGCGAGCCACAGCCAGGAATACGTGAGGAGCTGAACGGCCTTGCCATGATCGGCGGTGAGCGGACCAGGGAGGTCGAGCTTGAGGTCCTTCGGGTCCACGCGACCGGTCTTCAGGTCCACCAGGTGCACATGCCCGGCACGCCGGTCGATCCGGTCCACCCGGCCGTGCAGCCGCACCGGATGGGTCTGGCCATGCGCGGTGGCGGGCAGTTCTGCCGACAGCCGGGTCTCCAGGCCGACCAGCTCGATGGCGCTGCCGCTGCGGATGGTGGACGCCTCATGGCGCACCGCGCGCTCGATGGCCTGACGGGCCATACTGAGCTGAAGCAGCACCGGGCCTTCTGTCGCGTTCAACCCAGCGGGCAGGGCGGCCTCCAGGGCGTGCAAAGCCGCGGGCAGGGCGGCAAGCAGGGCGTCCGGGTCGATGAGGGCGCCCACGAAGGGGCCATAGAGGGATTCGAAGGTGGCATGCACCAGGGTGCCCAGCTCATTGTCGCCCAGGGCCGCGCCGGGCGCCGGTTCCTCGCTGACACCCCATCCGTGGCGGAACACGAAGTTCAGCGGGCAGGTCAGCAGGTCGGTGAGCGCCGTCGGGCTCAGGCCCCGTTCGGCCTTGCGCTGGAAGTGTTGCCGCAGCTCGGGCGTGAGCGGCAGCCGCAAGGAGGCATCGGACCGGACGGCCATGGCCGGACGAAGGCTGGAAGCCCGCAGGATGCCGGGCAGTTCATGCTCGAGCTGAAGGACGAAGCGACTGCGCTCCTGCTCCACATCGCCGCCCGAAACGTGCAGCAGTGTGATCTCCCGGGCGTGATGGAGCAGCCGCATGAAGGTGTGCGCGACCACGGCGTCGGTATCGGCCCGCAGGGGCAGGCCGAGGGCATGGCGCAGCTCACCGGGGATGAAGCTCTGCGGGGGGTCGGCCGGGGGAAGGTTTCCTTCATTGGCACCCACGATGATCACACGGGCATGGTCCGTGGCGCGCGACTCGAGCATGCCCATCACCTGCAGGCCGGCCATGGGTTCTCCGCGGAGATCCACGCGGGCCTGCCGCAGCAGGCGTTCCTCCAGACCGAGCGCACCATCCCGGCCGGGCCGGTCGCCGCTCCAAGCCAGGGCGGTCGCCGCCTGGTCGTGCACCAACGCGATGCGGCGGGCCTGTTCCTGCACGAACGGGTCCGGGTTCGCCAGGATCACGGCCTCCACCAGGGCGGAGCGGGCGTGGCCCTCCTCCAGGGTGAGCGCCCGGTGAAGGGCCGCCGGGAGCTCGCCCTCAAGCCCTCGCAGGATGTCATCCACGGCCAGCTGCGAACGACGTTCGTTCCGTGACCACGTGCGGAGATGGGCGATGGGGCCCGCATCGGCCCAGGCGGGGTGCTCGAGGAAGGCCGACAGATCGCGGGAGCGCAGGGTGGGTCCTGAACGGCCGTTGCGCAGCCGGGCATGCAGCACGAACAGACCGTGGAGCGGCAACTGGGTCAGCGGCAGGCCCATGGTGACGTTCACCGGCGCGCAGGATGCCGGAAGCAGGCTGAGGAAGGGCAGCAGGGCGTGCGGGTCGGCGAGCAGCACACAGGTGCGGGCCCGCTCCTCCTCGCTCAGCTCGATCACCTGGTGCACCGCGGCATGCACCATGGCCATGGCATTGGGCAGGGCGATGGTGTGCACGGCGGGGGGATCGGCGGAGATGCGCGTGCTGACGGGCACTTCGCCCGGCCCGTGGCGTGCGATGGCGTCCCGGAGGGCACGGCCCGCCTCCTGCAGGGGATCGTTGAGGTAGTGGGCGTCGGCATCCCAGGCGAAGCGGGCCACGCCGCGCTGCCGCAGGGCATCCATCACGCGGTGCATCGCCGGGGACAGGGCGTTGAGTCCGGCGAACCACACCTGTGTCCAGGGGAGGGGCCGGGCCGCGTGCGGAACGAGCGAGGCCGCCATGCGCGCGACGAGCCCGCGGGTGCCGACGCGCTCGGGCAGGAGGCGTTCCTCCAGGCCCCGGTGCAGCGCGGCGTGGTGCGCCCAATGGTGTGCCAGTCGCGTTTGGCCTTCGCTCAGGGAGCCACCCCGGAAGCTCCACGCGTCGATCTCCTCGATGTGCCGCAGGTCGCGATAGGCCACATCGCGGTCCAACAGGTGCTCGTCCACCTCGTTCATGTCGTGCAGGGCGGTGGGCGCCCAGCCCAGAAAGGTGTGGAGGTCGTCGGCGGCCGGGCCCTTCAGGTCGCGATGCACCGCATACAGCTCAAGCAGCGTGAGGTGAACAGGTTGTTCACGCAGGCCGGACAGCCGCTCCAGGAAACCGTCCGGGGTCAGCAGTTGGGGGCTCCAGAGCGGGCCGCCATGCGCGCGGGCCAGGTGCCGTTGGAGATGCAAGCCTGCGCGCCGGCTGGGCAGCACCACGGCCACGCGCGCGAGATCGGCGCCATGATCGTGGAGGAGCCGCTCGGCCAGCAGGCGCAGGAATGCCATGGGGGTGTGCAAATTAGCGGAGCGTTCGGCGACCCGGCATGCACATCGACTTTCCCCAGTACCGGCGTTCGGCCCATGGCACGAACTACTATCGCATCGAAGCGGAGGACCGCTTCGAGGAGCTGCAGCTCATCGGGAGCAGGGTGCTTCGGCATCGGGTGGAGGCCCGTGCCTATCCCGAACGCGTGCGGGTGATGGAGATGCTGGAGGGTGCTGACGGGGCTTATCTGCCCGTGGCCGCGAGCGAGTACGAGGCCCTTGCCTCGCGTTCGCTCGATTGATCGCCGTTCCTCGTCCGGTCGCTGGTCCGAACAACCGGGGGGCTTACCTTGTCGTCATTCCCTCGGATGATGCGTACGCTCGTGCTGATCGGGATGGTGTGGCAGGCCCTGCCGGCCCTGGCCACGCACATCATCGGTGGCGAGCTGTACTACGTGCATCAGGGGGGCGACAGCTACCTCTTCACCCTGCAGCTGTACCGGGACTGCGGCCCCAACAACGTGAACGGCACCGGTTTCGACGCGCAGGCCGAGCTGGGCATCTTCGACGCATCGGGCACCTACCTGTTCTCGGAGTTCATTCCGTTCCCCGGATCCACGCCGGTGCCGGTGGTGCTCAACAACCCCTGCCTCACCGCGCCGCCCACCATCTGCGTGGAGGAGGCCGAGTACAGCATTGTGTTGGACCTCCCGCCCATCCCGGGTGGTTACGTCGTGAGCTACCAACGCTGCTGCCGCACGCCCAGTATCCTCAACGTGGCCAACCCGGGCGATGAGGGGCTCACCTGCACCGTGGCGGTGCCCGATGTCAACCAGACCGGGGCCAACTCGAGCCCGGTGTTCAACGCATATCCGCCGATCGCCCTTTGCGTGGGGCAGAACATGGTCTTCGACCATTCGGCGACGGACCCCGATGGCGATCTGCTGGTGTACGAGCTGTGCACCCCGTTCACCGGTGGTGACCCCTTCAACCCGATGCCCACCCCGCCTGCCGGGCCGCCGTACACGCCGGTGCTCTGGGCACCGGGGTATTCGCAGGCCTATCAGATGGATGCGAACCCACCGTTGGCCGTGGATCCCGTGACGGGTCTGCTGACCGTGACGCCCAGCCAGATGGGCAGCTACGTCGTAGGGGTGTGCGTGAAGGAGTACCGGGCGGGCGTGCTGCTCAGCGAGGTGAGGCGCGATTTCCGCTTCGATGCGGTGCCCTGCGTGGTCACCATCCTCAGCTCCATCCAGCAGCAGCAGGTCTTTTGTGATGGCTACCTGGTGAACATGGTGAACCAGAGCATCGGTGGCAGCAGTTACCTGTGGGACTTCGGCGATCCGAACAGCAGCACCGACACCAGCAGCCAGTTCGCCCCCTCATACACTTACGGCGACACGGGCGTGTACAACGTGATGCTGATCGTGAACCCCGGATGGCCCTGCGCCGACACTTCCTTCGCATCGTTCGAGATCTATCCTCCCCTGCAACCGGGGTTCACACCGCCACCCATCCAATGCCTTGGCGGCGGACCGGTGCCCCTCACCGTCACCGGCAACTTCACCCCCCAGGCGGGGGTCCTCTGGGACCTGGGGCCGGGTGGATCGCCGCAACAGATGAACGGCCCCTCCATCGCCGCCACCTTCGTGCAACCGGGTGACCAGGTGGTCACCGTCACGCTCACGGACCACGGCTGCACCGACAGTTACACGGACACGGTGAAGGTGTTCCCGCCTCCGGTGCCTTCGTTCACCACGGACACGATGGGCTGCCTGCCCCTGGAGGTACGCTTCGACAACCTCAGCACGGCGTGGACCCCCATGACCTACGCGTGGGACCTCGGCGATGGCACCTCGAGCACGGACAGCCTGCCTGTGCACACGTACACGGTGGAGGGCTTGTACGATGTGGAGCTCACGGTGATGACGGACAGCGGCTGCATCGACACGGTGAGCCTGTTGCGGCCATCGGCCGTCAAGGTGTGGGTTCCGCCCACGGCGGGACTGTACACCAGCACACCGGTGGTGGATGTGCTCGATCCCGATGTGACGATCAACGACGCCTCTGTGGATGCGGACAGCTGGCTGTACACGGTGGAGGGGAACACCTTCACCACGCCCAGCTTCACGTACGCCTTCCAGGAGGCGGGCACCTTCGAGGTGGTGCAGGTGGTGACGAGCGGGTTGGGCTGTCGCGATACCACGAGCATCCGCGTGATCGTCACCGGATCGCTGTTCCATGCCCCGAACGCGTTCACTCCGGATGGGGATGGCCTGAACGACCTCTGGCTGCCGGTGGTGATCGGTGCGCGGGAGTACGACCTGGCCATCTTCGACCGTTGGGGCACGCGCCTCTTCCACACGCAGGACCCCAAGGCAGGCTGGGATGGCGCCGGACTGCCGATCGGGGTGTACACCTACAAGGCGTGGCTGGCCGAGCACGGCCCGGAGCGCTACGAGTTCGTCGGTTCCATCACGCTGGTGCGCTGAGGCGCATCGCGATGTGGGGAATGCCGTCCAGGTCGAAGACATCACCCTGACGTTGGTAGCCATGCGCAGCGTAAAAGCGCTCCAAGTGGGCCTGCGCGGACATGCGACTGTCGATCTTTCCGTAGGTGTGCCTGAGCACGGCGATCACTTCACGCATGAGCTCATGGCCGAGGCCGGTGCCGCGGTGGCCGCTGTCCACCACCACACGTCCCACGGCAGGCAGGCCATCCTCGCCTGGCGGAAGGATGCGCGCGTAGGCCACCACCCGGTCCGACGCATCCCGGCCGATCACGTGCAGGGCACCCTGATCGCGGTCGTCCAGTTCGGGGTACGGGCAGTTCTGCTCCACCACGAACACGTCGGTGCGCAGGCGCAGCAGCGCGTACAGGGTGTCCACATCGAGCGCGTTGAACGGGTGTGTCCGCCAGGTGACCGTGGTGTTCATGCGATGGGTTCGAGGGTTCCGGTGGCGAGGTAGAGCAGTGCCCCGTGCACGGGCGAACCGGTCACTGTGCGCAGCACGTCCATGTACCCGCGCACCTGCTCGGCGTGTGCGGGGTGCGGATGCCCGGTCTTGATGTCGAGCACCCCCCAGCCGTGTGCGGTGCGTACCAGCCGGTCCGGACGGGCACTGCGCCCCTCGCCAAGGATCAGCGGTGTTTCCGTGAGCACGTCGAGCCCGGGTCCGAACCACGGAGCGAGGTCCGATCGGTCCAGCAAGGCCGCGAGGCGGGGCTGCCAGTGGTCACGCTCGTCGGGCCGCAGGTCGCCGCAGGCCACCGCTGCGACCAACGCCGCCTCCATGTCGGCCGCAGTGCGCACCTGTGCCAGCAGGTGGTGAAGGGCTTCGCCGGTCATCCGCCGGTCATCCGCGCCGATCGGGTCGTGATCGCGCACCGTGTCGCGCACCAGCAGCTGGACACCACCGCCGGGCGGAAGCGGTCGCAGCACCGGATCGTGGGTCTCAGGGCGGGATGCTGCGCTGGCCGTGGTCCGATCCCCGATGGTGAGCCCCGTTGCCAGCGCGCCGCCCATCGCCACCAGGTGCTCCAGCAGGGCCTTGGTGAGGGTGTCGCCGTGGCTCTGCGGAACGGCCGCGTACAGGCGCTGTTCGGGGCGGGTGAAGGCCACGTACAGCAGATCGAGCGCGTCCAGGTCCTGCATCGCCAGCTCGTCCGCCACGGCGGGCAGATCGGGGGCTTTGCGGCCCTTGAAGGTGAGCCGGGCGGTGGGAAGCTCCGGTGCCAGGCCGCCGGGGCTGGTCCACACGCTGGTGCTCGTGCGTCCCCCGCCGGACATCCTGGTGAAGGGCACGAGGACCACGGGGAACTGCAGGCCCTTGGCCTTGTGGATGGTCATCACCTGGATGGCGTCCAGCCCGGCGGGGGCGGTGATGGAACGGCCGGCGTAACCGCGTTCCCAGTGCTCCAGGAAGCCCGCAGGGTCGTGGCCGTGGGCCTGCTGGTGTTCGCGCACCGCCTCGAGGAGCGCGTTCAGGAAGGCATCGGCAGCAGGGTCAAGGCCGCAGCGCTCCACATGGCCCAGCACCCGGTCCAGCAGGGTGGCGGCCGCTCGCGTGCCGGGGGGCAGGCAGGTGCGCAGGCGCTGCAGTGCGGTGCCGGGTCCTGTGTCCGCGGGAGGGTTCATCCGTTCCAGTGGCAGCACGCCGGCCTCCACGGCCGCAGCCAGGGCCTGCAGGGCCGTGTGGTCGTCCGCACGCACATCCAGACGCAGCAGCGCCAGCACCAGGTCGACCGCGGCATCGCCCTTCAGCCGCAGACCGTCGGGACTGATCACCGCGTACCCCGCCCGGCTCAGGGCGCGGGCGACCTGCGAGCCCTGTGTGCCGGACCTCACGAGCACGGCGATGTCTCCTGCGCGGTGCCCATCCTCCACGCATTCGGCCACGCCACGCAGCAGCCAGGCCTCGGTCCAAGGCACATCCTCCGTGTCGTCCTTGGTGGGCGGCACCACGTCCAGGCGCACGAATCCGCCCGGTGGCTTGCGTGCCGTCTGCGCCTGCTCGTCGTAGATGGGGCGCAGGGCCTCGGGCAGCAGCTCGCGCAGCCGGTCGAAGAGCGTGTTGTTGAACGCCACGATGGTGGCCGAGGAGCGGTGGTTGTCGCGCAGCGGTTCGATGGGCGCGGCGGAGGCCTTCAGGAACGCCTCGCGGCGGACCCCGTCGGCCAGTTGGTCGCGTCCATGCAGCGCAGGCAGCGCCTTGAACTGACGGACCTCTCCATTGCGCCAGCGGTAGATGGCCTGCTTGGCGTCGCCCACCAGCAGCACCGAGCCTCCGTTGGCCAGGGCGTTCTCGGCCAGCGGGAGCAGCGCATGCCATTGCATCACCGAGGTGTCCTGGAACTCGTCGATGAGGAAGTGCTGGAAGCGTTGGCCCAGCCGCTCGTACAGGAAGGGGACCGGCTCCTCGCGCACCACCCGTTCCACCGCACGGGTGAGGTCCTGGAAGAAGGTGACCCCATCCTCGTCCTTGGCGGTGCGCAGCGCGTCGGCCAGGGCGCGCATGCCGCCCAGCGCCATCAGGTCGCGGCGGATCAGGATCCGCAGCCAGTGGGCCGTGAAGCGGCCTTCCTCCTGCCAGCGCTGGACGGTGGTGAGGGTGCGTTCCAGAAGCGGGGCGAGGCGCTTCAACTCCTCCTGCGCGGCGGCCGTCGCTTTGCTGCTCCACCACACGCCGGTGGCCAGTGGCTTTGTTGCGTTCGTTCCCACCTCGATCGGATCATCCTTGAAGTCGGACAGCTTGGTCAGGACCGACCGGAACCCCGATCTCGTGTGCGCGAGATCCTCGAGCTCCAGGTGAGCTGCCGCCAGTGCGTCCAGGGCGGCGCGGCCCAGCATGCGGGCTTCCCGGCGGAACGCGTGAATGGCGGCACGCAGGGCGGCATCCGTGCGGAGCAAGGCCTCTGCGCTCACGGTGGACAGCTGTTCCAGGTGGCGCACGGCCTCCTCGTCATCGAGCATCTTCGCCAGTTCGGAGAAAGGTGCCGAAGGGTTCCACCGTGCCTCATCCTCCACCAAACGGCTGCACGCCGCCACCAGCACTTCAGTGAGCGCGGGGTCGCGGCCGGCGGCCTCCAGCAGCAGATCCACGGCACGGTCCCGGTACCAGTCCTGGTCGGTGGTCATGCGCAGCTCGTGGTCCAGTTGAAGGTCGCGCGCGAAGGGGCGCACCAGCCGCCGTACAAAGGCGTCGATGGTGGTGATGGACAGGTCGGACCAGTGGTGCAGCATGTGATGCAGCACGGCGGCGGCCCCGATGGCCGCGGCCTTGGGATCCAGGCCATGCTCGGTGCGGAGCGCCTGCAACAGGTCGGCGATGCGCGCATCGTCGTGGGCGCCATCGGCCAGCAGGCGGAGGTAGTGCAGCACACGCTCCTTCATCTCCCCGGCGGCCTTGTTGGTGAAGGTGAGGGCGAGGATGCCGCGGTAGGCGGTGGGCCGGTCGGGGCGGAGGGCCAGCACGAGGTAGCGCTTCACCAGGGCGTGGGTCTTGCCGGAGCCGGCGGAACTGTGCAGCACCTGCAGCATGGGGCTCGAAGGTAGAGGGCCGCCTTCGCCAAGGCTGCGGCGAGCCAGGAGGAAAGCAGCAGGAGGAAAGCGGGAACAGAAAAGCTGGAACAGGAAAGCGGAACCAAGGGAGCACCATGGCGGTCACCTTGAGCGGACCACGCCATCACTTGAACCGTTCGGGCGGTCCGACCGTTGGCTTGGTGATCACAGGAACGTGACCGAACTCACCCTGGCCGGCCCGGCCGGGTCGTACCTTTGGGGGTCAGGCAACGGACCAACGCCTGAACGCATCCTTTCACCAGAACCCATCCCATGCGAACCCTGCTTCGTTCCATCGCGCCATTGACCGCCTCGGTCGCAATGCTGGCCGGCTGCCACAAGCCCTACACGGTGGATGGCCCCGAAGGCTACGTCCGGTTGAAGGTGGAGGCCACCTGGCAGGGGCAGCCGCTCCAGGCCGGAGAAGTGCATCTGAACGTGAGCAACTACCGCACCCAAGTGGAGGTGTTGAAGCTCTACCTGGCCGAGGTGCGACTCACCGGACCCGGTGGAGCATCCGCCCTGACCGACATCGCCCTGTTCGATGCGTTGAACGGTGGTGATGCGTTCGTCTACGCCGCCGAGGCCGGCACCTACAGTGGCTTGCACTTCGGCCTGGGTGTGCCGGTCGACCTCAACACCTCGGACCCTGTGCTCTACCCCGTGGGTCACCCGTTAAGCGTGAGCAACGGCACCTATTGGACCTGGGCCACCGGTTACCGGTTCGTGATGCTGGACGGACGTTACGATACCGATCCCAACGGCACGGGCACCCCCATGAGCCTGTTCTCCATCCACACCGGTATGGCGCCCTGCTACCGGGTGAGCGATCGCGACTTCGCGGCTCCGTTCACCGTGGCAGGGGGCGACACCACGGACCTCGTCCTGCGCTTTGCAGTGGACGAGTTCTTCCACAACCCGATCGACACGATCGATCTGGCGGTGGACCACCAGGCGCACGGGGATAACATGCCTCTTGCCCTGCGGTTCACGGACAACGTGCTCAACAGCATCGTGGTGGAGTGAAGGGTCGGCTGGCGATAGCGGTGCTGATGGTCGGGCTGGCGGGCTGCCGCAAGGATGAACTGCTGCAGCAGGACGGTCCGGTGGAGCCCTTCATCCTCGACCTGCCTGCCTGGATGCCTGCCCCACCGGTGCCGGCGGACAATCCGCTCACCAGGCCCAGCGTGGAACTGGGCAGGCACCTGTTCTTCGAGCCGCGCTTGTCGCGCACCGGCACCTTGAGCTGCGCCGGTTGCCACTTCACGGACCGGGCGTTCAGCGACACGGTGGCCTTGAGCCTCGGGGTGGCCCAGCAGCCCGGGCTGCGCAATTCGCCCACGCTCGCCAATGTGGCCTACCACCCGGCGCTCTTCCGCGACGGCGGCGTGCCCACCTTGGAGCTGCAGGTGCTGGCGCCCATCCACGACGACCTGGAGATGGACCACAGCATCCTCACCGTGGCCGAAGACCTGCGCGATGTGGAGCCCTACCGGAGCCTGAGCCAGCAGGCCTATGGCCGTCCGCTCGATCCCTACGTCATCACCCGGGCCATCGCCAACTACGAGCGCACACTGATCAGCGGCTGGTCGCGCTTCGACCGCTACCTGTATCAGGGCGAGACCACGGCGCTCACCGAAAGCGAGGTGCGCGGCTGGGAGCTGTTCTCCGGCCCGGTGATGGGCTGCACGGCCTGCCATGGAGGCTTCGACCTCAGCGATCACAGCTACCGCAACGTGGGCCAGTACAGCACCTACGCGGACCCCGGCCGGGCGCGGATCTCCCTCGACCCGGCCGACGAGGGCAAGTTCAAGGTGCCGACGCTGCGCAACATCGCGCTCACCGCCCCGTACATGCACGACGGGGCCATGGCCACGTTGGGTGAGGTGGTGGATCACTTCGCCTCCGGTGGCGTGGCGCACCCCAACAAGGATCCGCTGATGACGCCTTTCACCCTCACGGCCCAGGAGCGTGCCGACCTGCTGGCCTTCCTGAACGCCCTGACGGACGAACGCAGCCTCGATCAAGTGCCATGATCGGAACACGCACCCGCATCCTTGCCGCCATCGCCTTCGGGGTGATGGCCATCGCCAGTTGCCGCAAGCCCGGACCGGACCCGCCATCGGGAGGTGGGGGCGGCGGCGGCAACGGGCCCGTCTACGACCCCACGCCCTATCCGCTGGTGACGCCCGCGAACTTCCCGCCGATGGTGATCCCGGCCGACAACCCGATCACGGTGAAGGGCGTGGAACTGGGCCGCTACCTGTTCTACGAGGAGCGCTTGAGCGGCGACAACACACAAAGCTGTTCGAGCTGCCATGCCCCGGCCACGGCCTTCAGCGATGGACCGAACGCCTTCAGCACGGGCATCGACGGCATTGAAGGTCGACGCAACAGCATGGCGCTGATGAACCTCGGTTGGGAGACGAGCTTCTTCTGGGACGGGCGCGAGGCCACCCTGGAGGAGCAGATCCTGCAACCGGTGATCGACCCGATCGAGATGCACGAGACATGGCCCAATGCCGTGGCGAAGCTGCAGGCGGACAGCGCGTACCGGGCGCTCTTCATCCAGGCCTTCAACACCGAGGT
This sequence comes from Flavobacteriales bacterium, assembly GCA_016715895.1. NCBI lineage: Bacteria > Pseudomonadati > Bacteroidota > Flavobacteriia > Flavobacteriales > Flavobacteriales bacterium. The sequence continues at coordinate 1,553,306 of JADJXH010000004.1, forward strand.
GATCGACAGCACCTTGGTGGCCAAGGCCATGGCCCAGTTCCTGCGCACGATGATCAGCGCCAACTCGAAGGTGGACAAGGTGGCGCGCGGCGAGGCGGTGTTCACGCAGCAGGAGCAGCGCGGCTTCATCCTCACCCAGTTGGAGGGTGGCGATCCAGCAGATGGCCAAGGTGGCCAATGGGGCGCGGACTGTTTCCACTGCCACACCCAGGTGGGCGGACTCTTCACCAACGGCCAGTTCGAGAACAACGGCCTGGATTCCATCTTCACGGACCTGGGGCGATACGAGGTGACCGGTGACCCCCTGGACCGCGCCAAGTTCAAGGTGCCCACCCTGCGGAACGTGGCCTTGTCGGGGCCCTATATGCACGATGGTCGGTTCCAGACCCTGGAGGAGGTGATCGAGCACTACAACTCGGGCGGGATCCCCTCGGAGACCATCAGCCCCTTCATGAAGCACACGCAGGGCGGGTTGCAGCTACCAGCGGCGGACAAGGCGGCGTTGGTGGCCTTCCTTAATGCGCTGACGGACCACGACTTCGTGAACGACCCGCGTTTCCAGGATCCGGGCACCCCGTGATCAGGCGGCCTGCTCCACGGCGGCGGGTGGTCGCCAGGTGCGGCTCTGCATGCGATCGGCGAAGACCTCGGGCTTGAAGATGCTGGTGCCCATCAGGATGCGTGCGCATTCCTGAACCCCCTCGATGATGCTGGGGTGGGGATGCACGAGCTCGGCCAGGTGCTGGATGCCCTGACCCATGTGCATGAGCAGGGCCACGGCCTCGATGGCGCTGGAGGCGTGCTCGCCCACCGCGCGCATGCCCAGGATGCGCATGTGCTCGTCGTCCGTGACGATGACCTTGAAGAAGCCCTGGGTGCGGCGCATGGCGATGGCGCGGGCCAGGCAGCTGTAGTCGATGCGGGCCACCCGGTGCGCGATGCCCTGCCGGCGGCATTCCTGTTCGTTGAGCCCCACCCCGGCCACTTCCGGATCGAGGAACATGATCGTGCTGACCTGTCCGTAGCTGATCGGCGCGGGGCGGCGGCCGGCGATGAGCTCGGCGGCATGCCGGCCCTCCAGCTCGCCGAGGTTCACCAGCATGTTGCTCCCGGTGGCGTCGCCCACGACCAGGATGTGCTCCTGAGCGGTGCGGATGCCGTCCACGGCCAGTGCGCCGGTGCGCGGATCCACCGCGAGGCCGGCCAGGTCCAGGCCCAGGCCCTGCAGGCTGGGTGAACGGCCCACGGACAGCAGCGCCTTCTCCACGGTGACACGCTCGGTGGTGCCGTCGGCGTAGCTCAGGTCATACTCCACGCCGTGGGGCATCGCCTCCAGACGCTCCAGCTTGGCGGATCGGTGGATCACCACGCCGTTGCGCTCCAGATTGCCGGCCACCAGCTCGCTGATGTCGGCGTCCTCGAACGGCAGGATGCGCTCGGTGCGGTCGATGAGGTGCACACGCGTGCGTCCCAGGTGGCTGAGGATGGTGGCGAACTCGCAGCCGATGACCCCGGCGCCCACGATGACGATGCTCTCCGGCAGCTCCTCGAGCTGGAAGATGCCGTCGCTGGTGAGGATGCGTTGTTCGTCCGCGGCCAGTCCGGGCAGCGAGCGTGGCTTGGATCCGGTGGCGATCACCACATGGTCCGCCTCGATCACCCGGCGCTGGCCGGCCAGGTCGATGGCCACGTGGTGCGGCCCGATGAAGGATGCGTTGCCGCGGGCGTGCTGGAACAGGCGGCCCTGGCCCTCCAGCAGCTGCATGTGGCAGGCGTAGAGGTACTTGCGCTCGAACACCGCCTCATTCACCGCGCGGGTGATGCCCGACCACGACGGTTGGAAGGGCGGGATGCCGCGGGTGCGCACCATGGCGTTGGTGCCGGCCACGCGCTGGGCGATCTCCCACAGCGTCTTGGACATCAGCGCCCCGTTGTAGATGCCGGTGCCTCCGATACGGTCCTTCTCCACCAGCAGGGTGCGCAGGCCAAGGTCGATGGCGCGCATGGCGGCCGCGTATCCGGCGGGGCCGCCACCGATGACGCACAGGTCGTATCGTTCCATGAGGGAGGGGTGGTGGTCGATGCCCGTTGTACGCCGGTCGAAGGCCAGGGTTCGCGGGTATCCTTCGCCCGGTGGTCGCCGTAGGAAGGGGCGGAATGATGCGGACCAAGAGGAGCTTCGTGCGCGTGGCCGGCCTGCTGGCGGCCCTGTCCCTGGCGGGCCGGGGTCAGGCGCAGTGCCCGCAGCTCTACGACTACTGGGGCAACCCGAGCGACACCGCCGAGTGGTACAGCTGTTCGGGCGGTCCCTTCACGCTGGTGATCGCCTCCCCGCAGAACATCGTCGGCGGCTTCACCATCAACTGGGGCGACGGCAGCCCGCTCCATGTGGGCGGTACGTTGATCGCGCCGGCCACCGTGACGCACGTCTATGCCCCGGCCGTGGCCGAGTACACGGTCACCTTCACGGAGCTGGTGAGCGGATGCGTGGTCACCGGCACGGTGATCATGGAGGAGAGCACGAGCGCATCGATCCAGATCCCTGTGGGCGGCCTCACGCAGGTGTGCGCCCCACAGGCGGTCGATTTCATCAACTCCAGCACCAACGTCTCGCCCAACACGGTGTTCACCTGGGACTTCGGCGATGCGAGCACACAGCTGGTGTACGACCACACCAATCTGGGGCAGACGGTGACGCACACCTACATGCCGGGCACGGTAAGCTGCGAGACCACGGTGCGGCTCTACGCGGAGAACGCGTGCAACACCCTGCAGGGCGGACCGAGCGTGGCCACCTTCAATCCGATCCGGGTGTGGGACATCGACAGTGCACAGATCGCCCCGAGCGCGACGCTGTTGTGCTGGCCGGACCGCACGGTGACCTTCCTGAACGTCACCGACCGCAACTGCCTGCAGCAGGGCAATATCTATCAGCGTTTCGAGTACTGGAACTTCGGCGACTATTGGGGCCAGGGCCAGGACTCGATCATCGACTGGGCGCCCTGGCCGCCCACGTTCCCGCGCACCATCGAGTACCCTGGCATCGGCACCTACGAGGTGATGCTGCTGGACAGCAACTATTGCGGGATCGACACGGCCTATGTGCAGATCACCATCGTGCCTCCCCCCAACGTCGCGCTCAGCGCCACACCGGACACGGTATGTGCCGGGGGCACCATCGCCTTCGACGAGACCACGGGGGGCGGGGCCAACTTCTTCGAGTGGGATTTCGGCACGGGCGCCGGGTTTCAATGGACGGGCGCCGGCGACCAGACGCACACCTACGGGTCACCGGGCACCTTCGTGGTCTCCTACGCCGCCAGCATCCAGGGCGCCACGGCGGGCTGTGCCGACACCGCATCCGTGACCGTCGTGGTGCTGCCGAGCCCCACCGCGGACTTCACCGTGGACCAGGACGCCGCCTGCGATTCGCTCACCGTGGCCTTCACCAACACCTCGGTGAACGCGGTGAGCCATGTGTGGGACCTGGGTGACGGCACGGTCATCACCGCCTTCGAGCCCCCGCCGCATTTCTACGGCACGCCGGGCACCTACACGGTGACGCTGACGGTGACCAACGCCGACGGCTGCCAGGACACCCACACGCACGACATCCATGTGTACGCCCCGCCAAGCGTGCAGATCGGGGCGCAGAACGTATGCGAAGGTGTGGCAGCGCAGTTCTCGGACCAGACGGTGACCGAACCGGGCAACCCGGTGACGCAGTGGGCCTGGGACTTCGGGGATGGCAGCACCTCCACACTTGAGGATCCGACGCACCTGTATGCAGGCAATGGCGGCTATACGGTGACACTGACGGTGACCACGCCGTATTGCGGAGGCACGGGCTTCCAGAACGTGCTGGTGGAGGCCCTGCCCACGGCGGCGTTCCTGCCGGTGCCGAGCATCGGTTGTTCGCCGCTGGACGTCCAGTTCACCAACACCAGCACCGGTGCAGTGAGCTATGCCTGGGACTTCGGGGATGGCGGCACCAGCACGGCCACCGCACCGCTGCACACCTTCATCAATGCGGGTCCCACCGATGTGGTGGACACCGTGACGCTGATCGCGAGCACCTTGTTCGGTTGTGCGGACACGGCCACCGCACTGATCACCGTGGCGCCTCCGGTGGTGGCCGGGTTCACGCACAACGGGCTGCCGGGCTGTGCGCCGCTCGATGTGCAGTTCACCAACACCAGCACCGGAGCGGGCTCCTATGCATGGAACTTCGGTGACGGGGGCACGAGCACGGCCGTGTCGCCGTCGCACCAGTACGTGAACAACACGCTTTTCCTGCAGACGAACACTGTGCAGCTGATCGCCACCTCGGCCGCAGGCTGCGTGGATACGGCCACGGCCACGCTGCTGGTGTACCCGATGCCCCAGTTCACGTTCGTGACGCAGCCGGACAGCGGCTGCTCCCCGCTCACGGTCACCTTCCCCACCATTGTCGGTGCGGTGAGCCACCAATGGGACTTCGGTGACGGCAGCACAGGGACCGGGGCCTCGCCGACGCACACCTACCTCAACACCACATCCGCCCCGGTCACCTACCCGGTGACGATGATCGGGGCCAATGCCTTCGGCTGTGTGGACACCACCTACGACCAGGTCACGGTGTTCCCCGTGCCTTCGGCGGCGTTCACGACCGACCTGCAGCAGGGCTGCCACCCGCTCACCGCACAGCTCACCAACACGAGCCTGGGTGCGGTGGACTACGCGTGGACCTATGGCGACGGCAGCCTGTCGGACACCACCGCCGCCGTGCACCCGCATACGTGGTCGAACTTCCAGGGCACGCCCCAGACGTACACCATCGGGTTGACGGCCACGAACGTGCATGGATGCAGTGCGGTGGCCAGCGGCCAGGTGCAGGTGTTCCCGGCGGTGATCGCCCAGTTCACGGCGGACACGGTGGGCTGCTCGCCCTTCGACCCGGACCTCGCCAACCTTTCCATCGGGGCCACGAGCTACTTCTGGACCTTCGGTGACGGCGGGGCGAGTTCACTGGCGAGCCCGGCGCACACCTACCTCAATCAGGGGCTGAACGACGTGGTCTTCACCCCCACGCTGGTGGCCACCTCCTCCTATGGCTGCAGCGATACGGCCCAAGTGGATGTGCTGGTGCATCCGGCTCCGATCGCCCAGTTCGTCCCCAGCGCTCTCGCGGGCTGCCAGCCCTTCCCGGTGAGCGTGCAGGACCTCTCCATCGGGGCCCTCTCGGTGACCTGGACCTGGGGCGATGGCACGCAGCAGAGCGGGGCACCGGGCAACGCCACGCACACCTATGCCCATGCCGACAGTGTACCGGTATCCTTCACCATCACCCAGGTGGGCACCAGCGTGCACGGTTGCACCGATACCGCGCAGGCGGCGGTGCAGGTGTACCCTGCCGTGACGGCCGCGTTCACCGCCCCGGCCGATGGCTGTTCGCCGCTCGCCTATGCCCCGGTGAGCACGAGCACAGGGGCATCGAGCTACCTGTGGGACATGGGCGACGGCGTCACGCTCGTGGGCACTGCCCCCACGCACACCTATGTGAACGGCACACCCGCGAACCAGACCTGGACGGTGACGCTCACGGCCACATCCGCCTGGGGCTGCACGGATACGGCCCAGCAGACCGTGACGGTGCATCCATCACCGACGGCCCAGTTCCAGGCCACGCCGTTCACGCAGCAGTTCCCGGCATCCACGGTCACCCTGATCAACAACACAGGCCCGGGACCATGGACGCACTCGTGGAGCATGGGGGATGGCGGAACGCTCACCGGGCAGCAGCCGGGTGCGTACACCTATGCGAGCTGGGGGCAGTTCACCATCATGCTGGTGGTGACCGACAACGTGTGCAGTGACACGGCGACGCAGGTGGTGACCATCGAGCCGCCGTATCCGACCGCCGCGTTCATTGGATCGGGCGAGGGCTGTGCGCCGCTCACGGTGCAGTTCACGAACACCTCCCTGCTCGGCGAAGGCTACCTGTGGAACTTCGGCGACGGCGGTTCGAGCACGGCGGACAACCCGGTGTACACCTACACGCTGCCGGGCACCTACACCGTGATGCTCACGGCCTATGGTCCTGGCGGTACGGTGAACACCGCCGTGCACGTGGATTCGATCGTGGTGCGACCCAGCGCCACCGCCTACTTCGTGCTTCAGCCTGAAGAGGTGGTGGTGCCGGGACAGCCGGTGTATTGCTACAACCTGAGCGGTAACGCGGACAGTTACTGGTGGGACTTTGGTGATGGCACAACAAGCTCGGTGCTGAACCCGGTGCACACCTACACGGACCCGGGCAGCTACACCGTGAGCCTGATCGCCAACAACGCCTGGAACTGCCCGGACACCTTCGTGGTGGCCGATGCGGTGACCGGCATCGCCTCCGGTGCCATCGCCTTCCCGAACGCGTTCACCCCGAACAGCGACGGGCCCACGGATGGCCTGTATGACCCGAACTCGATGAGCAACGACTTCTTCTTCCCCGTGCAGGAGGGTGTGGAGGACTACCACCTCCAGGTCTTCAACCGCTGGGGCGAGCTCGTCTTCGAGACGTTCGATGTGAAGCAGGGCTGGGACGGTTTCTACCGGGGCCAGCCCGCCAAGCAGGACGTGTACGCCTGGAAGGCGCGTGCCCGCTTCAGCGACGGCCGCGAAGAGACCTTGAAAGGCGATGTGACCCTCATCCGATGAACCTTGAACGCATGCGCGAACGCTACCTGATCCCCGTATTGCTGCTCTCGACCGCCCCGCTCACCACATGGGGCCAGGCCAACTACACCCGTGTGCACAACCGCATGCTGGACGAGGCCAAGATGTTGCTGGCCGTGGAGGACCATGTGGAGGCGGCCAAGATCTACCGGCGGCTGGAGAACGTGGACACCACCTTCGCCGAGGTGGCGCACGAACTGGGGCTGTGCTACGCCCAGATCCCCGGAGCACGCCACAAGGCCGCGCCGCTCTTCGAACGGGCGTTGCGGAACGGGCACCCTGAAGCGCTCTACCACCTTGGGCTCGCGCGGCACCGCCAGGAGCGCTTCGACGAGGCCATCGATCTGCTCAACCGCTACAAGGCCACCAAGCACAGGCTGGTCGACGATGCCGAGGTGGACCGGTCGGTCGCCATCTGCCGCAACGCCAAGGCACTGGTGCGCACCCCGGTGGACCTGACGGTGCGAAACCTCGGCGCGCTGATCAACTCCCCGGCGCACGACTACTGCCCGCTGGTGACCGCCGACGGGAACACGATGTACTTCACCTCGCGCCGCGAGGGGACCACCGGCGGCCTGAAGGACCCGAACGGCCAGTGGTTCGAGGACATCTACATGGCGCGGCGCGTGGACGAGGTCTGGTCGAACGCTGTGAACGCCGGCGTACCGCTGAACACCGCCCTTCAGGACGCCACGGTGGGTCTGTCCGCCGATGGCACCAGCATGATCATCTACCGCACGGGTCAGGGCCTGGTGAGCGGCGACCTGTTCGAGAGCAAGCGGTCGGTGGCCCTGTGGAACATGCCGGAGCTGATGACCGAGCGCATCAACAGCGAGCACCACGAACCGAGCGCCACCCTGAGCCCGGACGGTGAGGAGATCTACTTCACGAGCGACCGGCCCGGCGGTTTCGGAGGCCGCGACCTGTACCGGATCCGCCGCCTGCCGAACGGGGAATGGAGCCTGCCGCTGAACCTGGGTCCCACCATCAACACGCCGTTCGATGAGGACGCGCCCTTTCTGCACAGCGATGGGTCCACGCTCTTCTTCAGCTCGAACGGACATGGCACGATGGGCGGATACGACATCTTCAAGAGCGTGATGCTGGACCACGACCAATGCAGCTGGGGTGATCCGGAGAACATGGGCTACCCGTTGAACACGGTGAACGACGACATCTATTTCTGCCTGAGCGAGGACGGCACCACCGGTTATTTCTCCTCGGAGCGGCCCGGTGGACTGGGCGCACAGGACATTTACCAGGTCATCTTCCCCAGCAGCCAGCTGGAGTTCTTCATTGTGCGCGGCATCGTGGCGGACCATCGCGACGAGCCCTTGCGGGCGCGGATCGTGGTGGAGGACGAGGCGCGTGAGGAGATCGTCGGGGTCTACAACACCAACGCGTCCACCGGCCGCTACCTGATGGTGCTGAAGCCCGGCGAGCGGTACCATCTGCGCACCGAGGCCGAGGGCCATGCGGTGGTGGAGGAGGTGTTTACGGCGACCGCACCCGACCACGGTCGCGAGATCAGCAAGGAGACCCAGCTGCTGCCCCTGGAGCAGGTGGAAGGCATGACCCGGAATGAGCGGTAAGCGATCCACGCTGCTGGCCCTTCTGATGGGTACTGCGGCCTGCGCACTTGCGCAGGACCCGCAGTTCACCCAGTTCTACGCCATGCCCACCTACGTGAGCCCGGCCTTTGCCGGCACGGGGTTGCAAAGCCGGTTCGGGCTGGCCTGGCGCGACCAGTGGCCCAGCATCCCGGGCGCCTTCGTGAGCTACAACGCCGCGTGGGACCACTACATGCAGAACCTCAACAGCGGGGTCGGTCTGCTGATGACGCATGACCGGGCCGGCACGGGCGCTCTGCGGTACACCAGCGTGGCGGCCCAGTACGCCTATGAGATCGAGCTCAAGCGCAAGGTGTTCATCCGGCCGGCGATGCAGTTCGGCTTCGTGAACCACGCGGTGGACCTCAGCAAGCTCACGTTCGGCGACCAGCTGGCCCGCGGTGGTGCGGTGCCCACCCAGGAGTATGCCGATGGACGCAGCATCCGCTACGGCGACATCGGTGCGGGCGTGCTCTTCTTCACCCCGAAGCTCTGGCTGGGCGCCTCGATGCACCACCTCAACGAGCCCAACCAGTCGCTGCTGTTGAACGAAAGCAAGGTGCCGCGGAAGTTCAGCCTGCACGGCGGCTACCGCATGCGCATCCTGGGCCGGGTGATCAAGGAGCACGCCGAGCATGTGGTGCTGGCGTTCAACTACCGGGCCCAGGGCCGCTACGACCAGCTGGACATCGGCGCGTACTACGAGCGTGAGCCCTTCTTCGCCGGGTTGTTGTACCGGGGGATCCCGGTGTTCAAGGCCTATGCGCCGGGCTATGGCAACACCGATGCGCTGGCCGTTCTTCTGGGCTTCGTGGTGAAGGACCTGCGGGTGGGCTACAGCTACGACCTCACGCTCTCCCGCCTGGCCGGGCGCACCGGCGGTGCGCACGAGATCACCCTCGGGTACGAACTGGCCGACCGTCGCCGGAAGCGGTCCGTCGCCAAGAGGCGGGTGGTTCCATGCGCCAAGTTCTGAGCGGGATCATCCCGCGCGCTCGGAGAGCTCCAGCCATCGGTCCGTCATCCGGTCCAGGTCCTTGATGGCCTTCTCCAGTTCGATGCTGTGGGCCATCATCGCATGATGGTCGGTGCCACCGGCGGCCATGATGGCGAGCAGTTCCGCCTTGCGGGCCTCCAGCTTGGGCATCTCCTTGTCGATGCGCTGCAGTTCAAGGCGTTCGGCGTAGGTGAGCTTCTTCACACCGGCGGGGGCGTCCGGCCTGGGGGCCTCCGCATCCTGTCCCTTCCGCCGGCCTTTGTCGGCCTTCGCCTTCTCCTCGTTCGCCCGGGCCTCGCGCTCGGCCTCGCGCAGCTCCGTGTAGCTGCCCACCCATTCGGTGATCAGGCCGTCGCCCTTGAACACCAGGAGCTTGGTGCACAGCTTGTCCATGAAGAAGCGATCGTGGCTCACGATCAGCTGGCACGCGTCGAGGTCCATGAGGAAATCCTCCAGCGCGTTCAGGGTGGGGATGTCGAGGTCGTTGGTCGGCTCATCGAGGATGAGCACGTTGGGGTTGCGCATCAGGACGGTGCACAGGTAGAGGCGCCGGCGCTCACCCCCGCTGAGCGTGTCGATGCGCTGGTACTGCTGTTCCTTGTCGAAGAGGAAGCGTTCCAGGAGCTGTGAGGCGCTCAGGGTGCGGCCCTTGTTGAGGGGGATCACCTCGGCGATGTCGCGCACGGCCTCGATGATGCGCTGGTCCTCCTTGAAGGGTGGCATCAGTTGTCCGAAGGTGCCCAGCACCACGGTGTCGCCGATGCTCACCGTGCCCTGGTCGGGGCGCATGCGGCCCACGAGCAGTTCGATGAAGGTGCTCTTCCCGATGCCGTTGGGGCCCACGATGCCGACGCGGTCGCCGCGCTTGAGCGAATAGCTGAAGTGCGATACGATGGGCCGGTAGGACCCCGGCTTTTCCGGTGAACCGAACGCCTTGGTGAGGTTGCGGGCCTCGATGACCTTGCCGCCGAGGCGGTCGGTCTTCACCTCCAGCTTCACCTCGTCGCGGTCGAAGCGGCGCGTTGCCGCGGCCTTGATGTCCTCGAACTTGTCCAGCCGGCTCTTGCTCTTGGTGCCGCGGGCGCGGGGCATCTTGCGCACCCATTCGAGCTCGCGTTTCATCAGGCCCCGCAGGTGCTGCTGGGTGGCTTCGCGCACCTCTTCGGCCAGGGCCTTCTTCTCCAGGTACCAGGTGTAGTTGCCCTTGTAGCGGGTGAAGGTGCCGAACTCCATCTCGATGATCTCGTCGCAGACGTTGTCCAGGAAGTAGCGGTCGTGGGTCACCAGCAACAGGGTGGTGCCGGGCTTGTTGAGCTCCTCCTCCAGCTGCTCGATCATGGTGAGGTCGAGGTGGTTGGTGGGCTCGTCCAGGATGAGCACATCGGGCATGTCGATGAGCACCTTGGCCATGGCCAGGCGCTTCTGCTGTCCACCGCTCAGCGTGTTCACGGATTGCTCCAGGTCGTGCAGGCCGAAGCGGTGGGCGAGGGCCTTCACGCGGGCCTCATGGTCCCAGGCCTTCAGTTCCTCCATGCGGTCGATGGCCTGCTGCAGCGCCCTGCCCTCCGCGTGCTGGGCCAGCGCATGTTCATACGCCTTGATCGCCGCGCTCACGGGGTCGTCGCGGTCCAGCATCTCGTCCACCACGCTGCGGGCGCTGGTCATCAGCACGTTCTGGTCGAGGTAGCCGGTGCGGATGCCCTTGTTGAAGGTGACGATGCCGCTGTCGGGCTTCTCCACGCCGGCGATGCACTTCAACAGGGTGCTCTTGCCCGTCCCGTTGCGCGCCACGATGGCGGTCTTCTGGCCCTTCTCCAGGCCGAAGCTCACGTTCTCGAACAGCTGGCGGGGGCCGTAGCGTTTGCCGAGCTTCTCGACGGAAAGGACGTTCATGGGATCGGTCGCCGGCTCAGTGGTCCTCGTCGATGATGGCCACGCGCTGCGTGAGCTCGTGGTAGCAGAGGACGTCCTCGGCGAAGTAGTGCACGGCCATGCTCTTGCGGCTGGCGTTGGGGGTGGTCATCTTCTTGCCGCCGTGCAGCAGGTTCGCATGCCAGATGAGCACGTCACCCGGACGCGCATGGAACTCATGCGGGGTGAAGCGGCCGTCCTCGATGCTGCGCTGCACGGCCGCTTCATAGTGCGCGTAGGCGTCCTCGCCGATGGTGAAGCGCCCGCCGCCATGGTCGAACCCGTCGTTGAGCAGGTAGGGCAGCTTGTGGCTGCCGGGGAAGTACATCAGGGGGCCGTTGTCGGCGGTGATGGGCTCCAGGGCCACCCAGGCGGCCGCCAGGTAGCCCAGGGGGTAGGTGGTCATGTGGATGCTGTCCGAGTGTGCGGCCTGTTCGCTGCCGGTCTGGAAGTTGATCGTCTGGAACACGTGCATGCGGCGGCCGAGCAGCAGGTCGAGGACGTCGAGGATGCGGCGGTCGGAGGCCATGGCCTTGATGGCCGGGCTCTGCCGGAAGGCGAACATCACCTTGCGACCGGTGAAGTTGAAGTCCACCGCGCCGGTATCGATGAGCTGCTGGAGCTCGCTGTTCACGCGTTCGACCTCCGCGGTGCTGAACACGCCGCGCAGGATGAGGTAACCCTTGTCGGGCCAGTCGATCACGCCCTGCCGAAGTGGTTCGGGCAGGGCCTGCACACGGGGGTCGGCCAGGAGGCGTGCCTGGGCATCGGGCCGGTCCAGCCAGGGGATCTCACCGGGGCGCCGGGGCATGTCGCTGCTGGAGACCGGCAGCAGGGGGCTGCGCACCACGCCGTAGTGGCGGTACATGCGCCGCGCATGGCCGAGCCGCCGGTAGTTCAGCAGGTTCAGCAGCACATAGTTCGCCTTGATGGTGCGAAGCCTGCCGTAGTATCGATCGAGCCACTTGCGCATGGGGGTCGCCTGAAGCGGCGGCAAAGGTAGGCCGGTCCACCGCGCCGGTCAGGGCGTTTCAGCCAGCAACTTCCGCAGGTCGGCGATCAGGCGGTCCACGTCGGCGGTGCTGGTGCCATCATAGAAGCCGCGGATGCGGTGCTGCGGGTCCACCAGCACGAAGTTCTCCGTGTGCACGAAGTCGTCCGGACCGCCATCGCCCTGGTCCAGTGCGGCGAAGTAGCTGCGACGGGCGAGGGCGTAGATCTGCCGGCGGTCGCCGGTGAGGAAGTACCAGCGGCCGGGCAGTGCGCCATGGCGTTGGGCATACTCGGCGAGCACGGGCACACTGTCCATTTCCGGGGTCACCGAATGGCTGAGCAGCGCCACGCGCGGCTCCTCGCGGTAGGCCTCCTGCACACGGGCCATCTGCATGCTCATCTTGGGGCAGATGGTGGCGCAGGTGGTGAAGAAGAAGTCGGCCACCACGATGCGGCCCTCGAGACCGGCGAGCCGCAGGGTGTCGCCCGCCTGGTCCACCAGGGCGAAATCGCTGATGTGGTGCTCGCCCTCCGCGCGGCGCACGGCGGGGTCCACCAGGCGGGGATCGAGCTGGGCGGGGTGGAAGACGGGCAGGCGGTCGTCGCCGCGGAGCAGGAAATAGCCGGCCACGACGGCGATCAGGAAGATGGCCGCGAAGAGGACGAGCCGGACGAGCAGCGGACGGCCGCGGTCGGGATCGGGTTCAGTTGAGCTCAAGGGTGTAGCTGAGGGCGTAGATGAAGCGGTATGACGGAGCGTAAACGTAACGCTCCCGGTCGTGCATCACGGTGATGCCCACCTCATGCTTCTTGCCGGGGCGCCAGGTGGTGCCGATGGAGTACCGGGTGCCGATGTAGCGCCAGCCGAGGTTCCCGGCCCAGGTGAAGAACTCCACGGACACCTCGGGGTCCAGCTTCCATTTGCGGATGTCGTAGACCATTCCGAGGCGGTTGCGGAGCTGGTCGCGCACCTCGCCAGGGTCCAGGAACTCATGCTGGTAGCGGAACCGGTATTCCGCTGTGAAGCGCCCCAGGTCCTGGGAGGACTGCACCTGCACCGAGGTGCGCTGGCTGTTGCGCCGGTCGGCGCCGCGGAAGCTGAAGCGATGTTCGAGGTTCACGCGCAGCAGGTCGTGGAACTTGTAGCGGGCGCCCAGGTCGAGGTAGACCTGCCGGCCTCCGCTGAGGTTCTCGTCGCTGCGATAGCCCGCTTCCACGCCCATGCGAAAGCGCTTGTTGAAGTCCGGCTCCTTCACCCGGGTGTTGTTGCGGAAGGGACGGAACTGCACGCCGATCGAGCCCCAGGCCTCGCTGAGCAGGCGGGGGCGCAGGGGCGAACGCTCCTGGGCGGCCGTGTTCACCGCTGGCAGCACCAGGGCCAGGGCGCAGAGCAGGCGCAGCACGTGTATCACCAGACCTCCACGGTGATGAGGGGCACGTCCACGGCGTCCCGGTTGCCACCGATCTCCACTGTGCGTGACACCAGCTCCACACCGCTCTCGCAGTCGTTGGGGCACTCGCTGTAAGTGAAGATGGTATAGCTGCCCGGTCGCAGCCAGCGGAACTCGTACTCGCCGGAGGGTCCGGTGCGGGTGTCGTCGTCGTAGAAGGAACCGTCACCGTAGCGGATGTACACGCGGTACTCGGGGATGTAGTACGCATCCCCCGTGGGTTGGCCGGTGTTGTCGTTGTAGCCCACGGCGTAGACCTGTCCGCGGATGAGGGCCTTGCCACCCTCCCCGGGCTCCTTGGAGCAGGCGGAAAGCAGGGTGAGGCAGGCGAGCAGGAAGGGGGGGGCGGCGCGCATGCCGCGATGTTAAGCGATCGTAAAGGACCGGCGTTCAGCTGCCGGCGTAAAGGTCCTCCACTTCCCGCGCGTACTTGGCCAGGATGGGCTTGCGGCGCAGCTTGAGGGTGGGGGTGAGCTCCCCGCCGTCGACGGTCCATTCGGCGGTGAGCAGGGCGATCTTCTTCACCTGCTCCCACTGGCCCAGGCCCTGGTTGGCCTTCTCCACCTCGGCCATGATGCGGTCGTGGATGCGGGGCTCACGCACCACACTTGCACGGTCGCCGTAGGGGATGCTCTTCAGGGCGCAGTAGTCCTGCAGGAAGCCGAAGTTGGGCACAATGAGGGCGGCGGGGAACTTGCGGGCCTCCCCGATCACCATCACCTGTTCCACGAAGCGGGAGGCCTTGAGCTTGTTCTCCATCACCTGGGGGGCCACGTACTTGCCACCGCTGGTCTTGAAGATCTCCTTCTTGCGGTCGGTGATGCGCAGGAAGCCCTCCTTGGTGATCTCGCCGATGTCGCCGGTGTGGAGCCAGCCTTCGGCGTCGATGGCCTCGGCCGTGAGCGCGGGCTCCTTGTAATAGCCCTGCATGATGTTGGGGCCCTGCACGAGGATCTCGCCGTCGCCGGCGATGCGCACATGCACCCCGGGGATGGGCCGTCCCACGGTGCCGAAGCGAAGGCCGTCGTTCCGCAGGTCGTTCACGCTCACCACGGGGCTGCTCTCGGTGAGGCCGTAGCCCTCCATGACGGCGATGCCGGCGGCGTTGAACACACGGGCCAGGCGGGGCTGCAGGGCGGCGCTGCCGCTGGCCACCACGCGCACCTTGCCGCCCAGGGCGGCCTGCCACTTGCTGAAGATGAGCCTGCGCGCCACGGCCAGCTGCAGGTCGTACCACGGACCACGCCCGTGCACCTCGTAGCGGTGGCCCAGGTCCAGGGCCCAGAAGAAGAGCTTCCGCTTGATGCCGGTGAGCGTCTCGCCCTTGGCCACGATCTTGTCGTAGATCTTCTCCAGCAGGCGCGGCACGGCGGTGAACACGTCGGGCGCCACCTCGCGGATGCGATCGCCCAGGTCGTCCAGCGACTCCTGGAAGTGGATGCTGACCCCGGTGTACATGTAGAGGTACATCAGCATCCGCTCGTAGATGTGCGACAGGGGCAGGAAGCTGATGGCGCGCGCGTGGTGGTCCACCGGGAACCGGGTGGTGCTGGCGATGGCGTTGCTGAGGATGTTGTGGTGGGTGAGCATCACCCCCTTGGGCCGTCCGGTGGTGCCGCTGGTGTAGATGATGGTGGCCAGGTCATCGGCCTTCACGCGGTCCTTGTAGGCCTGCAGCGCGGGTCGGTCGTCCTCGCGGGCCAGGGCGGGCAGCTCGGACCAGTGGCGGGCACCGTCCACGCGTTCGAAGGTGAAGAGGTGTTCCAGGGCGGGGGCGGTGGTCATGGCCGCCAGCGCCTTGGCGTGGATCTCGGCGTTGGCGCTGAAGCACACGCGGCTGCCGCTGTGCATCAGTACATAGGCGTAGTCCTCGGCGCTGCTGGTGGGGTAGATGGGCACACCGATGGCGCCGATGCGCAGCACGGCCTGGTCCACCAGGCACCATTCGCTCCGGTTGCCGCTGGCGATGGCCACGGTATCGCCGGGTTTCACCCCCAGGGCCATGAGCCCGAGGGCGATCCGTTCGGCGGTGTCGATCAGCTCCTGCGTGCTGTAGCCCCGCCATTGGCCGCCCTCCTTGGTGGCGATGGCCTTGTCCTTGGGGAAGCGGAGGAGCTGGTGCTCGGGGACGTCGAAGAGGCGGGTGACGGTCATGAGGGGTGTGCCTGTGGTCCCGAAGATCGCACAAAACGGACGCGGATCCCGTTCGCCGCTGCTGCGGCCTACCTTCCGTCCGGCTTCCATGCCGTTCCCCTGATGATGCGACACATGCGTCCGTTGGTCCCGATCTGCTGCCTGCTCCTCGCTCCCCTGTGCCTCCGCGCCCAGGACAGCCTGCTCATCACCAACGTCCGCATCTTCACCGGCACCTCGCCGGAGCTGAAGGCGGGCGCCGTCCTGGTGGTGGACGGGAAGATCGCACAGGTGGGTTCCGGACCCAACCCCACGCAGGGCATGGTCGTGCTTGATGGCGGCGGCCGCACGCTGATGCCGGGGCTGATCGATGCGCACGTGCACCTCACCCTGGCGGCCATCCCCATGGTGGCGGCCATGACGGCGCCCTCTTCGTACGTGCACCATGTGAGCGGCAGGGAGGCCGAGGCCACGCTGATGCGCGGCTTCACCACCGTGCGCGATGTGGGCGGCCCCACGATGGGACTGAAGATGGCCGTGGACCAGGGCCTGCTGAAGGGGCCGCGCATCTATCCCAGTGGCGCCATGATCTCGCAGACCGGGGGGCATGGCGACTTCCGCATGCCGCACGAGATCGTGGACGGCTGTGGCTCGTCGCCCGCGCTCATCGAGAAGGAGGGCATCGCCATGATCGCGGATGGGCCCGATGCGGTGCGCCAACGCGTTCGTGAGCAGCTGGCGCTGGGGGCTTCGCAGATCAAGCTGATGGCCGGTGGCGGCGTGTCCTCGCTGTACGACCCGTTGGACGTGACCCAATACACCCCGGAGGAGTTCCGCGTGGCGGTGGAGGCGGCGGAGAACTGGGGCACCTATGTCACCGTGCATGCCTACACGCCGCGGGCCATCCGCTTTGCGGTGGAGAACGGGGTGAAGTGCATCGAGCACGGGCAGCTGGCCGACGAGGAGGTGGTGAAGCTGATGGCCGCCAAAGGGGTGTGGTGGAGCCTGCAGCCCTTCCTGGACGACGAGCATGCCAACCCCAAGACCGGCGAATCGCGGAAGAAGCAGCTGATGGTGGCCGAGGGCACCGACCGCGCCTATGCCCTGGCGAAGCAGTACAAGGTGCGGACCGCCTGGGGCACCGATGTGATGCACAGCCCTGGCGGTGCGACGCACCAGGGGGCGCAGCTGGTGAAGATGACCCGCTGGTACACGCCCTTCGAGGTGCTGAAGATGGCCACGGCCGACAACGGCGAACTGATGAAGCTCTCCGGTGCGCGCGATCCCTATCCCGGCAGGCTGGGCGTGATCGAACCCGGCGCCTGGGCCGACCTGCTGCTGGTGAACGGCGACCCCCTGCGCGACCTGGAGCTGCTGGCCGATCCGGAGCGCAACCTCACGGTGATCATCAAGAACGGGAAGGTGGTGAAGGACATCCGGTGAGGCCGCTCACCCCACCTCGGCCAGGGCCTTCAGGTACTTGTCGACATAGACCTCGATGCTCCGCGCCTTGTACTGCATCACATAGCGCGGGTGCTCCAGCGCGATGATGCGGTCGAAGAGGCCCAGGCGTTCGTTCAGCTTGCTGAAGTAGGTCGCGTTCCTGCCGGTGCCGATGCAGAGGACGGTGTCGGTGCGCATGCCGCAGCCCACCAGCGTGCGCAGCCAGTTCTTCACGAAGGGGGTCACGGCCTTTTCCAGCGCCTTGTCGTCGTAGTAGTTCAGGTTGATGGCCGTGCCGTTGGGACCGTCCGTCACGAAGCCCAGCGGGCAGATGGCATGCACGTAGACCCGGCCGGTGAAGGCTTCGGCCCCGCCCGCCGCACGGATCATGCGGTAGAAGAAGTCGCTGCTTGGCTCGTGCGTGCGCAGGCCGTGCACGGGGATGCCCAGGTCGCTTTCGCAGCGCTTGGTGTCGGTGAAGGACAGGCCCGTGCTGCCGGCGCCCAGTCGGCCGGGGTTGATGCCGAGCATGAGCGTGCGCGGCCGGTCGTCGCTGTAGTACTTGATGTGGAAGGCGGTGACGATGCGGCGCACCTCATCAGCGTTCGGGCCGTTGAAGGGGTCGAGCACCCCCACGCCGGGCGGCAGCGTCACCCCGTCCAGGCTGAGGTCCATCACGTGGCGGAGCAGGCGGTCGGCGAGCATGGGCAAAAGGTAGTGCGGGAGGGTGACCATTGTCACTGGAACCGGGCCCGGGCCGGCCGCAGCTTTGCATCACCATCCCATCCCGGGTGGCCCAACGATCCCGCACCATGACCATCAAACAGATCTATACCGGGTGCATCGCCCACGCAGCGTACTACCTGGAGAGCAATGGCGAGGCGGCCATCTTCGACCCGCTCCGCGAAGTACAACCCTACATCGACCGCGCCACGGCGGACAAGGCGAAGATCAAGTACGTGTTCGAGACGCACTTCCACGCCGACTTCGTGAGCGGACACCTCGACCTGGCGAAGAAGACGGGCGCCACCATCGTGTACGGCCCCACCGCCAAGCCGGGCTTTGCGGCGCATGTGGCCACGGACGGCGAGGTGTTCCAGGTGGGCAGGGCGAAGGTGAAGGCGATCCACACGCCCGGCCATACCATGGAGAGCACCACCTACCTGGTGATCGATGAGAGCGGCAGGGAGCACGGCATCATCACCGGCGACACGCTCTTCATCGGCGATGTGGGACGCCCCGACCTGGCCCAGCATGTGATCGCGGACCTCACGGAGGACAAGCTCGCGGGGCACCTCTACGACTCGCTGCGCAACAAGATCATGCCGTTGAGCGATGACCTGATCGTGTACCCCAACCACGGGGCCGGCAGTGCGTGCGGCAAGATGATGAGCAAGGAGACCACGGATACCCTGGGCAACCAGAAGCGGACCAACTATGCGCTCAACCCGGCGCTCACCAAGGACGAGTTCAAGAAGGCGCTGCTCACCGGCCTGACGCCGCCGCCGGGCTACTTCCCCAAGAACGTGCTCATGAACATCCAGGGCTATGAGAGCCTGGACACCGTGATGGAGCGCGGCAAGCGTGCGCTAAGCGTGCACGACTTCGAGGTCGTGGCCAATGAGGAGCGCCCGTTGGTGCTGGATACGCGTCCAGCGGCCGAGTTCGCGAAGGGCTTTGTCCCCAACAGCATCAACATCGGGCTGGACAGCAACTTCGCCATGTGGGTGGGTGAGATGATCCCGGACATCAAGCAGGCGATCCTCCTGGTCACCGAGCCGGGCAAGGAGGAGGAGAGCATCATCCGCCTCAGCCGGGTGGGCTACGACCACACCATCGGCTATCTCGCCGGCGGGTTCGACGCTTGGAAGGCCGCGGGCAAGGAGGTGGACACGGTGTCGCGCATCAGTGCCGGGGAGTTCGCCAAGCGCCAGATCACCAAGCCGCTCGTGTTCGACGTGCGCAAGAAGAGCGAGTATGACAGCGAGCACGTGGAAGGCGCCATCAACGTGCCGCTCAACCGGATCAACGAGCACCTCGCCGAGTTCCCGAAAGACAAGCCCTTCATCCTGCACTGCGCCGGCGGCTACCGGAGCATGATCGCCGCCAGCATCCTGAAGCAGCGCGGGTGGGACGACTTCGTGGACGTGGAGACCGGCTTCAACGGCATCAAGAAGGCCGGCGTGAAGGTGACGGAGTACGTGTGCCCGACCACCTTGCTCTGAGCGGTCCTTGAACGCATGAGAAGCCCCGGTCGGAAGGCCGGGGCTTCCCCGTTCCCGGAGGCCTAGGTGCACGACGCAGGGCCCGCATCGTTCCCCGCGCCGGGATGAGCGCCGCCAGGCGGCACCGACCCGGATGGCGGACCGTTCTACCCCCGTCCGAGGCATGTGTACCGCAGCGGTCGTGAACGGATGGGAGTGCGGACAACAGCCAGCGAAGCCGTTCCCTCAACAGGACATCCGCTCGCTCGGATGGACCGGTGCGCACGGTCGCCGCACCACACTTTCGTGGCCCAGAACCCAGCACCCCATGGACCGTTCAGCTGCGCAGGCATCTTCCCTTGTCATGTTCCTCCTTCTCACCGTCCCACAGGCCGACGGGCAGCATGAGGGGTTCATGGCCAACCATGGCCAAGTGCGCGATCAGGACCTGGAACCTGTGCCCCAGGTGCAGTACATGCTCGCGCGGCCCGGCCTCAACGTGCGGCTTCAGCGTGATGGGATCACCTATGATACCTACACGGTGGAGGATCGAACGACCACGGATCCAGAGCCGTTGGATGAGAGCTCCGGACGGACCTTCCGCTTTCATCGCATCGACCTGCGCTTCGTGAACAGTGATCCTCATGTCGTCCTGGAGCCCGGTGGCGTGAGCGAGGAGTATTTGAACTTCTACTCGGAAGCCATCGGTGAGGGAGGCGCGACCGATGTCCGCCACTGCTCCACGGTGACCTACACCGCTCCCTGGCCGGGTGTCGATGTGCGCTGCATGCTGGAGGATGATCGGTTCAAGTACGAGGTCATCGTGCATCCCGGAGGCCGGTTGAGCGATGTGCGCTTCAAGGTTGACGGTGCGGGACTGTCCCTGGACACCGACGGTGCGCTGGTGTTCGCGTGGGAGGAAGGACGGATGCGGGAGGTGCTGCCGGTGAGCTGGACCGAGGAGAACGGCCGGAAGACCCGCGCGGATGTGCGATACCGGGTCCATGAGGATGGCTCGTTCGGATTCGTTCGTGCGGATGATCGGCCAGGGACATTGGTGATCGATCCCGTACCCGTGGTGAGCTGGAGCACCTTCTACGGCGGAAGCCAATCGGACAATGTCGCTGGTGTGGCGAACGACCCATCGGGCAACGTCTACGCTACGGGCGAGACTTATTCGCCCAACAACATCGCCACCACCGGTGCGTTCGACCAGTTCTTTTCGGGTTTCCCCGGAGCGATGCTCGTGAAGTTCAATGCGAACGGCATCCGCCAGTGGGCCACCTATTTCGGCAATGATGGCGGGAAGCCCTGTCGTGCGGTCACCTGCTCGGCGAACTCCACCAGCGTGGCGATCGCCGGGTACACGAAGAACTCGGGCCTGGGCACCGCAGGCACCTTTCAACCCGCCCTCGGCGGAACGGTGGACGGGTTCATCGCCCGCTTCAGCAGCTCCGGTGCGTTGCAATGGTGCACCTACTATGGTGGCCCCGCGTACGATCTGATCCATGACATCTCCTTGAACGGAAGCGGCGTGAGCACCGTGGTCGGAAGCACCGATAACGCCAGCGGGATGGCCACCACGGGCGACATCACCTTCGGCGGCGGAACGGATGCCTTCGTGGCCCGCTTCGACGATGCCGGCGGGCGGATATGGAGCACGTACATCGGCGGCACCCAGAGCGATGAGGCCTTGGGAGTGAATGTGCGTACGTTCCTGGGAAGCACGTCGATCATCGTTTCGGGCACGACATCGTCACCTGCGGGGGTGGCCACCACCGGTGCGTGGGACACCGCCTTGGGAGGCTCGTCCGATGCCTTCCTGGCGCGATTGAGCGTCTCCGGCCAGATGCAGTGGTGCACCTATTTCGGCGGTCCGGGCGCAGAGACCGGGACCAGTGCGGCGTTCCTCGCCTTGGACCGCATCGCGCTTGTGGGGCGCACCACATCCACCACCGGGCTGGGAACGTCCGGCGTGGCTCAATCCACTCCGGGATACATCGGCGGCAGCGTGGGCGATGGCTATCTGGCCTCCTTCTCGATCAGCGGCACACGCCAATGGGCCACCTACGTCGGCAGTTACTATACCGCGGTCGACGACCTTGTCAATGATGTGGTGGGCACCAGCGATGGCACCGCGATCATCACCGGCGGTGCAGGTGGATCGCTGGGCACGTCCGGTTCGTGGGACCCTACGTGGAACGGTTCGCAGGATGCCTTCGTGGGCGCCTATTCCAGCAGCGGGGCGAAGCTCTGGTTGGGGTACATCGGCGGCGACCAGACCGACCAGGGCGCGGCGGTGAGCCTGCGTACCAGTGGTTCGGACGTCAGCATCATCGTGGGAGGGTCCACGTTCTCAGAGACCAACGTGGCCACCAATCCTTCGCATCAGTCATCGATCGGCGGATCACAGGATGGGTTCGTGACCAGGCTCAACTGGAACACGGCCAGCGGAATGGTGACCATGGAGGATCCGGCCACGGCCGGATCCGGGGCGCGCTTCGTTGTGGATCTAAACACGGTCCACGTGGAGGACCTGCCGCAAGGGGCATCCGGAACATCGACGGTGCAGGTGTTCGACATGCAGGGGCGGCACCTTGGGACCGCACGAGGCGCGAACGGCGTATCGTTCAACGGCCTTGGGGCGGGTGTCTATCTGTTCGTGGTCGATGATGGTGCGCACCGGTCCACGGCGCGCGTCGTCGTTCCATGAGCAACGTCCGGACCTCCGGCGGACGCGCACGATCGGCCGCACCGCCCATCGCCATGCCCACGAGCCACATGCTCTGCAGTGGACCCATGAACTGATGGTGGTCAGCGGTGCGCCAAGTTCCGCGCACCTACCTTTGCCACGCATGTCCCCCTGGCTCCGCATCGCCCTCGTTCTCTGGCTCCAGGCGCATCTGTTGAGCCCGGAGCTGGGTCGGTTGCCCATGCTCTTCCTCCACTTTGCCGACCACCTTCAGCAGGAGCAGGGCCTCACGTTCGCCGGTTACCTGGTGAAGCATTACGCCGGTGATGGCCACGAGGAGAGCGATCGCGGCGAGCACGGCTCACTACCGTATCACCACCATCATCACGGCATGATGGCCGACCAGTGCACCACCAAGGTCATCACCTCCGAGGCGGTGGCGTTGGTGAGCTTTCCGCTGTCCATGGCGGACCGTGACCAGCCGCTGTCCGGGCCGATGGCGCCCATGCGCGGCCATGTGGGTGGGCTGTTGAGGCCTCCCCGCCCGGTGGCCTGATCCCAGGCCGCACCTTCCTGTTCCTGCTGGTCCGGCCGGACCGATGAACCGCCACATGCGGTGCACCGGTGCCTTCCACACATATCCGCATCCCCATGCTGGACCGCATCATCGCATTCTCCATCAGGCAGAAGCTCATCGTGGGACTTCTCGTCCTCGGCCTCATCGGCTATGGCGCCTACAACGTCACCCAGTTGCCGATCGACGCCGTGCCGGACATCACCAACAACCAGGTGCAGGTGATCACCGTGAGCCCCGCGCTGGGTGCCGGGGACATCGAACGCCTCATCACCTTCCCCATCGAGCAGGCCACGCGCAACGTGCCGGGCATCATCGAACAGCGCAGCTTCAGCCGCTTCGGCTTGTCGCTCGTCACCATCGTGTTCGACGACGCCACGGATGTGTACTGGGCCCGTCAGCAGGTCACCGAGCGCCTCACCCAGCTCGCCATCCCCGAGGGCTTGGGGAGACCGGAGCTCGGGCCGGTATCGAGCGGACTGGGCGAGATCTTCCAGTACGTGGTAAGGCCCAAGCCCGGCTACGAAGGCCGATACGACGCCACCGAACTGCGCACCATCCAGGACTGGATCGTGCGGCGTCAGCTCATCGGCACCGAAGGGGTCGCCGACGTGAGCAGTTTCGGCGGCAAGCTGAAGCAGGTCGAGATCGCCGTGGACCCTGAGCGGCTCGGTGCCATGGGCATCACCATCGCGGATGTGTTCGATGCCGTGGCCCGCAACAACGCCAACACCGGCGGGGCGTATATCGAGACCGGTCCATCCATGCTCTTCATCCGGACGGAAGGCCTGCTGGAGGATATGGAGGCCATCCGCACCATCCAGGTGAAGGTGCTGCCCGATCACACCCCGGTGCTGCTGCACGATGTGGCCGAAGTGCGCCTGGGCACAGCCACCCGCTACGGTGCGATGGTCTACAACAACGAAGGCGAAGCGGCCGGTGCGGTGGTGATGATGCTGAAGGGGGCCAACTCCAGCGAGGTCATCAAGAAGGTGAAGGAGCGGATCGCGCAGATCGAAAAGACACTGCCTGAAGGTGTGATGATCGAGCCCTTCCTGGACCGCACCAAGATGGTGAACAACGCCATCCACACGGTGGAGACGAACCTGATGGAAGGCGCGCTGATCGTGGTGTTGATCCTGGTCTTCTTCCTGGCCAACCTGCGGGCGGGCCTGGTGGTGGCCTCCGTGATCCCGCTGGCCATGCTCTTCGCCATCATCCTGATGAACCTGTTCGGTGTGAGCGGCAACCTGATGAGCCTGGGCGCACTGGACTTCGGGCTGATCGTGGACGGCGCGGTGATCATTGTCGAGGCCGTACTGCACCGGCTCCATGGCCACGGGCATGGCTTGGGAACGGGCAGGCTCGATCAGCAGCGGATGGATGAGGTGGTGCGCGGTTCGGCAAGCCGCATGATGAACTCGGCGATGTTCGGGCAGGTGATCATCCTCATCGTGTACCTGCCCATCCTCTCCTTGTCGGGCATCGAAGGCAAGATGTTCAAGCCCATGGCGCAGACCGTGGCCTTCGCCGTGCTGGGCGCTGCGATCCTCTCGCTGACCTACGTGCCGATGATGAGCGCGCTCTTCCTCAGCAAGAAGCTGGACCCGCCCGCCACGTGGACCGACCGCATGATGGAGCGCCTCGGGCACGCCTACCGAACCTGGCTCAACAAGGCGATCGGGAAGCCCTTGCGGCTGGTGGTGGCTGCCGTGGTGCTGCTGGTGGTGGCCGGGGGCATCATGGCCTCCATGGGGGGTGAGTTCATCCCCGAGCTGGAGGAGGGCGACTTCGCGATCGACACGCGCCTGCTCACCGGCAGCTCGCTTACCAACACCGTGGAGACCTGCCAGAAGGCGGCGGGCATGCTGAAGGCACAGTATCCCGAAGTGGAGAAGGTGGTGGCCAAGATCGGCAGCGGCGAGATCCCCACCGATCCCATGCCCATCGAAGCGGCGGACATGATGGTGATCCTGAAACCCAAGAAGGACTGGACCAGCGCGAAGACCTTCGATGAACTGGCCGAGAAGATGGGAAGCACCCTGAGCGTGTTGCCCGGTGTCACCTTCGGATTCCAATACCCTGTGCAGATGCGCTTCAATGAACTGATGACCGGCGCACGCCAGGACGTGGTGTGCAAGATCTACGGCGAGGACCTTGATACGCTCGCGGCGTATGCCCACAAGCTGGGTGAACTGGTGAGCAGCGTGGAGGGCGCCAAGGACCTCTACGTGGAAAGCGTGGGCGGGCTGCCGCAGATCATCGTGACCCACGACCGTGCCGCGCTGGCCCGTTTCGGGCTGGACGTGGAAGCGGTGAACGATGTGGTGCGTACGGCCTTCGCGGGAAGCGTGGCCGGACAAGTGTTCGAAGGCGAACGCCGCTTCGACCTGGTGGTGCGCGCCCGTTCGCAAAGCCGGTCGGACCTGAGCGATGTGCAACGCCTATTGGTGCCCACGCCCATGGGCAAGCCCGTGCCGCTCTCCCTGCTCGCCCATGTGCGGATCGAGGACGGTCCCAACCAGGTGCAACGCGAGGATGCCAAGCGCCGGATCACCGTCGGCTTCAACGTGCGCGGCCGCGATGTGCAATCGATCGTGGAAGAGCTGCAGGGCAAGGTGGATGCCCGGTTGAAGTTGCCCGTCGGCTATTACACCACCTACGGCGGAGCCTTCGAGAACCTGGTGGAGGCGAAGCAACGGCTGAGCGTGGTGGTACCGCTGGCGCTGCTGCTGATCCTGCTGCTGCTCTACTTCGCCTTCGGCAGCCTGAAGCTGAGCCTGCTGGTGTTCAGCGCCGTACCGCTATCCGCGATCGGTGGCGTGTTCGCCTTGGCCGGACGTGGCATGCCGTTCAGCATCTCAGCGGGCGTGGGCTTCATCGCACTCTTCGGGGTGGCGGTGCTCAACGGCATCGTGCTCATCAGCGAGTTCGAGCACCTGCGGAAGGAAGGCATGACCGACATCCGGGAGCGCATCCGCACCGGCACGGCCAATCGCCTGCGCCCCGTGCTCATGACCGCGAGCGTGGCCTCGCTCGGCTTCCTGCCCATGGCCCTGAGCAACGGCGCCGGTGCGGAGGTGCAACGCCCGCTGGCCACCGTGGTCATCGGGGGCCTCATCACCGCCACCTTCCTCACGCTCTTCGTGCTGCCTTCGCTCTACATGCTGACCTTCCGCGAACGAAGGAACGGCACCTCCAAGGGGAAGGCTGCGGCTGCGGCGATGATCATCCTCGCGTGGGTCGGTGCACCCATGTCCACCCACGCGCAATCGACCGTGCAGCCCATCACCTTGGAACAGGCGGTGGACAGCGCCATGCGCAACAACCTCTACCTGAAGGGCGCCGCGTTGCGCAGCGAGGCGGAGGACGAGTTGATCGGCACCGCCTGGGACCTGCCCCGCACCAACGTCGACTTCGAGTACGGTCAGATCAACACCAACGTGAACGACGACCGCATCGGCCTTTCGCAGAGCCTCGCCTTCCCCACGGTCTATACCCAGCGGCGGAAGATGCTGAAGCACACCGCCGCCGGTGTCCGCTGGGAACAGGCGCTCCGCGAGCGTGAGGTGCGCATCCAGGTGAGGCAGGCCTACCACGAGGTGCTCGTGCTCAGTGAACAGGTCAGGCTGCTGCGCGAGGCCGACAGCATCTACACGGCGGCCACCGCGGGCGAGGAACAGCGTTTCGACCTGGGTTCCAGCAATACCATGATGCGCGCCACGGCCCGCACCCAGGCCATGTTGATGCGTGCCCGGTCGCAGCAGGTGAACGCTGAACTGGAACAGACCCGGACGCGGCTGGCCCAACTGCTGAACACCAAGGCCGACCTGCGTCCCGAAGCCATGCCCCTGAAGCTTGTGGCCACGATGATCCCGGGTGACTCCGCCGTGCTGGACCATCCGCTGGTGCGTGCTGCGAACGAACAGGCCGCCGCCGCCGATGCGCGCTGGAGGATGGAGCGGTCCATCCTGCTCCCGGACCTGACCCTGGGCGTGGCCTCGATGACGCTCAACCAGTCGCCTTCGGTACCCGATGGCGCGTTGATCTACGGCAGCGGCGATCGCTTCACCATGGTGCGTGCGGGGATCGGCGTGCCGCTCTTCTTCGGTGCCCAGAGCGCCCGCAACAAGTCGGCGCGGATCGGCGTGGACCGGGCGAACAGCGAGACCGAGGCGCTCACGCAGGAGATCCGCACCCAGCTGCAGCAAGCCCGCCAACGCTACACGGCGCAGATGGCCCGCGTGGAGACCCTGGAACAGGGTGCAACGGAGGAGGCCGAACACCTGCGTCGGTCCGCCGAGGAGGCCTACTGCAACGGCCAGATCGACCGCATCGAATGGAGCCTGCTCACCGGCCAGTCCATCAACCTGTCCATGGAATACCTCAATGCCCTGCAGGCCCTCGGCCGCGCCAGCATCGAGCTCAACGCCTTCAACGAATTCTAAGCACCCGCAGATCATGCGTCAACACATTTCAATTTCGCCGGGTCGACCCATCACGACTCCGTCTGGACCGATCATCGGTCGACCCGGTGGGTCGATCGTACAGGTGCCCTTCATCGGCACCATCGCCATCCTGATGGCATTTACGTCCTGCACGACGACCGAACCACCTGCGGACCCCACCGCCGCACCTGCTTCGGTGACCAACGTCACCCTCACACCGGAACAGCTGAAGAACGCCGGCATCGTGACCGGCAAGGCCGAACGCCGCTCGCTGGGCGTGCTGATGCCCGTGCAGGGCGTGGTGGACGTTCCGCCCCAGAACCTCGTGAGCGTGAGCGCACCGCTCGGTGGCTACCTGCGCAGCACCGACCTGCTCCCCGGCATGGAGGTCCACAAAGGCCGGACGCTGGCCATCCTGGAGGACCCGCGTTTCATCCAACTGCAGCAGGACTACCTCGTGACAGAAGGCCGGGTGAAGCTGCTGCGGCAGGACTTCGAGCGACAGAAGGCGCTGAACGCCACCAAGACGACGAGCGACAAGGTGTTCCAAGAGGTGACCGCCGAACTGAACACACAACAGGTCACCCTGCGCTCGCTGGCGGAACAGCTGCGGCTGATCGGTGTGGACCCGTCAGCGCTCACTGCGGAGAGCATCTCGCGCAGCGTGGCCCTGCGTTCGCCCATTCATGGGTGGGTGAGCAGCGTGAACGTGAACATCGGCCGCTACGTGCAACCAACGGACGTGCTGTTCGAGCTGGTGGACCCCAAGGACATCCACCTCGCGCTGACCGTCTTCGAGAAGGATCTTCCCAACGTGCGGATCGGTCAGGAAGTGCATGCGCGCCCCACCGCCCACCCCAACGATGAGTACGAGGCCGAGGTGATCCTGGTGGGCCGCAGCCTCGATGCCGATCGCAGCGCGGTCGTCCACTGCCACTTCACAAGGACGCCGAAGGACCTGGTCCCCGGCATGGCCATGAGCGCCACGCTGGAGAGCCGGACCGATACCGTGTGGTGCGTGCCCGAGGGGGCCGTGGTGCGCAGCGGTGATGGGCAGGCCGTGTTCATCGCAAATACCGATGGCAGCTTTACCATGATGCCGGTGACGACCGGCGCCCAGGAGTACGGCTATTTCGAGCTGGTGGACCCTTCCGCCGTGCTCCGTGAACGGCCGGTGGTGGTGAAGGGCGCCTACAGCCTGCTCTCCGCTTTGAAGAACAGCGGGGAAGAGGAATAGGTGGATGCCTGCGGGGCGCGCTTCACCTTCCGCAGGTCCAGGTTGCACACCACGGCCAGGTGCAGCGTGCTGTTCAGCTCGATGAGGTCCGCACCGCCGGCCGCGCCCGGCCGTTGGATGGTCTGGTACAGGTAGCCCAGCAGCACGCTCACCGGCCTGTTCACCTGGTAGCCGAGCAGCAGCGAGATGCGGTTCTGCTGGATCAGGTCCAGCCGCTCGCTGTCGCCGAAGTTCAGGAACACCTCATCGTACAGGTTGGCGGTGAAGGTGCCGGGCTCTGCGGTGGGGCGGTTCAGCGGCACGGTCACCCATACGCGGTAGCGGAAGCGGCTCTGGTACACATACCGGTCGAACGCGGCCGCGTTCGGGTCATCCGGCGACGGCACCATGCGGGCGATGAAGCGCTCTTCCATGCGGAAGCGGTGCTGCAGGCCCACGCGGCCGATGGGCTGGGTGAGCTGCACCTGCTGGTAGAGGTGGTGCTCGTGGTTGGCGAAGCGGATAGGGAAGGTGCCGTAGCTGTAGTTCTCGTAATAGCTGTAGCCCTGGGTGAGCAGCACCTGGTCGTGGAGGTGGAAGTTGACCGCAGGCCGCAGCAGCAGTTGCTGCGCGTGCTCGCCCAACCCGGCCCGGCGCCAGTGGCCCTCGGTGTGCACGCTCCACCGCGCGGCCAGCCGGTGGTCGCCCCAGTGCGAGAACCAGAGGTTGGCATTCGGGCTGGTGACGCGCTGGGCCGAGGCCGCGAGGCCGAACGGACCGAGGGAAAGGAGGAGCAGGAGGCGCCGCATCGCGGTGCGAAGGAACGGCGGACCGCGACCGCTTGCGATCTTCGCGGGCCCCAACGGGCATCCTTCGTCCGGAACCCATGAGCATCCACCATGTCGTGCGCGTCACCAAGCGCTTCACCTTCGAGATGGCCCATGCGCTGCGCTGCCACGATGGCCAGTGCGCGAACATCCACGGCCATAGCTATGTGCTCGACATCACCATCGCCGGCACCCCCGCCCACACTCCCGGCCACCCCAAGGACGGCATGGTGATCGATTTCGCCGACCTGAAGCGCCTGGTGAAGCCCATCGTGGACCGCTACGACCACGCGCTCTTTCTGCATGAGAGCGAGCGCGAGGCGGTGCGCACCGATGCCCCGCTGTTCGGCCGGGTGATCTTCACACCGGTCCAGCCCACCTGCGAGAACATCCTCCTGGCCATCGTGGAGGAGCTGGCACCGCAGATGCCGTCCGGGGTGGTGTTGGCGGCGGCCCGCCTGCAGGAGACGGCCACCAGCTGGGCGGAGTGGGAGGCGCGCTGAGGACGCACGGGCCCCCGGGGCGTCATCGACGGCGCAACTCCGATGCCGGAGCGATCTCCACTCCCTTCAACGTCATCGCGAGGCGGGTTTTGGCGCCGAAGCGATCTCCCCGGTAGAGAACTGATCACTGGCCAGGGAGATCGCCACGCATCCCTTCGGGCTGCTCACGATGACGGTTGGGAAATGCTCCGCGCTCTTCCAGACACGTCATCGCGAGACCGGCTCTGCGGGCGAAGCGATCTCCCCTTCCACGTCGTCTTCGCGAGCCCGGCTCTGCGGGCGAAGCGATCTCCCCGGTAGAGAACTGATCACTGGCCAGGGAGATCGCCACGCATCCCTTCGGGCTGCTCACGATGACGGTTGGGAAATGCTCCGCGCTCTTCCAGACACGTCATCGCGAGACCGGCTTTGCGGGCGAAGCGATCTCCCTTTCCACGTCGTCATCGCGACTCTACCCGCACGCCATGAACCCCCCTCCTGCGCGTGGATCGCTCCACGCGCCGTGCAAGGAGGGGTTGGGGGAGGTGCCAACTCAGTCACGCCGTATTCTTCATGAAAGCGGAAACCACCCCGTACCCCTCCTTGTGCGGAGCAGCGAGCGTTCGCTGCTCAGGAGGGGGCTTGTACGCGTCCTGTACCCGTCCGGATCAGGGCGAGATCGTCACGCCGGCCCTGCGGGTCCGGTGGGCCGCAGCCGCCGGCCGCGCGCATGGTCCAGCACGTACCGGCCCATGAACAGCAGGAGGGCCAGCGCGATGAGGCTGTTCTCCACCCAATGCTCCAGCGGATGCACCCAGATCTCCTTGAAGAGGCCCCAGCGGCCGGCCACCTCCACGAAGTTCCAGAAGATCACCACCGTGGGCACGGCATAGCGCACCGCGTGGTCGAACGCGTGGATGCGGAGCAGGCGCGCGATCAGCCAGGCCGACCACGCCAGCGAGCCGAAGGCCACCAGCCAGGTGAGGGGATGCCGATCGCCGGCCAGGCCCGGGTCGTACGCCAGCAAGAGCAGCAGGTAGAAGGTCCAGATGATCATCACCGTCTCGATGAAGGTGACCAGCGCCACCGGTCGTCCTGCGCCGGACCCGCTGCGCGCACCGGCCGGCCGGTTCACCCGCAGCAGGCGCTGGAACCACAGGAAGAGGGTGCAGCGCGTGGTGGTGAACAGGAAGAAGAGCAGCATGCACCCCAGGAGGCCGAGGGAGGACACCATCACGAGATACTCCGGCCGGGTGGCCACCTCATCGCCATCCATCAGGGGGGCCACGCCGTGCTTTTCCGCGATCCATACGAAGGAGAACTCCACCCAGCCGGTCCAGACCAGGATGCCCGCGACCAGGCCGAGCAGGGTGGCGCTCAGCGCGTTCCGGTTCAGACGTACGCCCAGCAGCAGCAGCAGGGCGCCGAGCCCGCCCAAGGTGCCCGCTCCCACCAGCTTGGAGGCCCCCAGCACCGCTTCGTTCAACACCATCAGCGCGTGGCCGATGGGCATGAAGAGCAGCACGATCACGAAGGCCAGCGCGCCCGTCAGGCGTCCGCCCTTCACCACCTTCCTGCTTGTTCCTTCTGGTCCTGTGCGCATGCGCCGCGTGTCACTGTGTCGGGCTGCGAAGGTGAAGGCGCGGTCAGGGCGGGGCAATACCCCAATTGCGGTAGGCGCGGTCAGC
Organism: Flavobacteriales bacterium; assembly: GCA_016715895.1. Taxonomy (NCBI): domain Bacteria; kingdom Pseudomonadati; phylum Bacteroidota; class Flavobacteriia; order Flavobacteriales; species Flavobacteriales bacterium. Next base: position 1,584,683 of record JADJXH010000004.1, read on the forward strand.
GACCGCCGGCAGCGTTGAACGACCGCCCCAAACGACAAAGCCCCCGGGGATCCCCAGGGGCCATGTCCAACAGGCGAAGAAGGGTGGCGCTCAGGCGGCGCGGCGGCCGCTCACTTCGCTCGCCGGGCCCTCGCCCACGCGGCCCAGGGCCGTCACGCGGAACGAGTAGAACTTGCCCGGGGTGAGGTCCGTGATCCGCGTACGGGTGCGGCTGCTCACGGCCACCACGCTCCAGGCCTGCGGGTCGCTCGGGTCGGTGTCGCAGATGTACACCTGGTACATCCGCGCATCCTCCACCGGCTTCCAGTTCAGGTTGAGGCACCCCTCAAAGTCGCTCAGGCGCACTTCCAGCCCCATCGGCGCCTCCAGCTTGGTGCTGGGTTCGGGCCGTTTGGCCAGCTCAAAGCCGCTGCTCAGCGCCTTCTCCACATCCCCGCCGGCCACGTTGTTCACGTAGCGCGCCAGGTTCACCAGGTGCTCGCGCAGCACGTTGGTCAGCGCATTGCGCACGGCAATGTCCGCGATCGCACGGCTCTCGGCCTGCGCCACGGCTGCCACCAGGGCTTCACGCGCCGCGGTCACCGTGGCGATCGAGGGGTTCGGGGTGGGGAAGTGGGCGTTGCCCGAGAGCATGCCCTCCACATATTCCGCCTTGGCGATCAGCGCCTCCGCGTTCAATCCCGTGGTACCTGCCTTGATCAGTTTCATGGTATGGCGTGTGTTCGTGTTCCGTCCGACTTCAAGAGCTTCCGGTTTCCTTCGGCCTCGGCCCATCCGCCCGGGGGCTGATCCGGCTGGCCGGGGGTTTCAACGGGCCTGTACCCCGGCACGGATCGCGACCGCTGTTGAAAACCTCGCCGACCCCGCTACCGCCTAGGCGAAAAAATTTTCGTGCACCCCTCCGTTTTAACACAAACACGGGCGTGATGATCCCGATAAGGTCCGTGGTTGGAGAGAACATGCGCAGGAAAACTCTTTTCACGGGCATGTCCGCCGGCATCACGCGCAGGTCCCCGGTCATCACGCGCATGTTCCCGATCATCATGCGCATGTTCCCGATCATCACGGGCAGGTGAACCGCGTTCCTCCGCAGGTCGGCCCTCATCACGCCCGTGTGCCCGATCCACCTGCGCGTGTGGCCGATGTTCCTGCGCTGATCCGGGATCCTACCGGGCCGATGCGCCGCGTGCACGCGCCGGTCCGCGCCCATCCCGCCCAGGTGCATGGCCTGCCCGGGGGCGTGCGCCGGGCACCGGTGAAGGGGGGCGCCCGGACGGGTTGCATGGGCCACTGGCGTATTCCATATGGAATAGGAAGGAAGGCGAATTGGACGATCGCTGTGGAAAAGTGGGGCCCGGCCCCCGCACCCTCGGCTCATCGGCGCCCTTAGGTTTTCGGTTGGCGTGGAGAGCCCCGGCCACATCGGTCTGGAACTGCCCTGCCGGCGGCGCCCGCCGGCCGACAGCCTGCTGCTGGTGATGGTGGACGGCCGCCCGGTGTACACCGCCGGCCCCTGCGCCGGGCGCCTGTGCCCGCCCCGCCGCCTGGTGCGCGCCGTGCGCGCGCTGCTGCGCGGCCATGTGCAGGCCGTGCGCGCCCAGGCCGACCGGCTGGCCCTGCGCCAACCCCAGGAGGCCCGTGAGCTGGTCGGGCGCGCCCGCGACTGGGCCCAGGACGTTCAGCGCCGCGTGCTGGCCCCCCACCGCCTGCGCACCGATGGCGGCGACCGCTTCCAGGCCTTCCCGCTGCCCAACGCCGTGCGCCACCAGCTGCTGCGCCAGCAGGGCACCCCCGATGCCGCCGGCGTGCAGGTGGCCCTGGTGGTGCCCATCACCCCCTGCATGCGCCTGCTGGACAAAGTGGCCGTGTACCTCCGCGCCCCCCGCCGTTGCCCCCGCACCGGCCGCCGCACCCGCCCCACCGGCCACTGGCAGCCCGTGCCCCCGGCCCATGTGCAGGCCCAACTCGTGGGGCACCACGTGGTGGTGGTGGTCAGCTAGGGCAGGGGGGCCGCCGCAGGCGGAGTGGGTTGGAGGTATTCAGGCCACAGGCCCCAGGCCGCTTGGCTGCGCCACCTAGTGCCTTTAGCCTTGAGCCTTGTTCCGGCCGCCGGAGGCGGAGTGGCATGGAGGTATACAGGCCCCAGGCCTTTTGGCTGCGCCACCTAGTGCCTTGTGCCTTGAGGCTTGATGCTTGAGCCTTGAGGCTTGTGCCTTGATGCTTGAGCCTTGACGCTTGTGCCTTGAACCTTGATGCTTGAGCCTTTCCCTCGGGCCTGCAGACCAACCCACCCAGGGCCTCCGGCCACCTGGGGCCCCAGTCCTTGACCACCTTTCGTGCGCCTTCTCCAACAACTGCTCTCCGACCTGCTCAACCACTTCTTCCACGACCCGGAGAAGCCACACGCGCTGTGGGGCTGGTGGACGATCGCGGGGATGTTGGGATTGATGTCGGGGCCGTTCTGGCTGCGGCCGGGTGCGGAGGCGTGATCGTAGGTCGACGGGCGGAAGTGCAGGTGAACCACTGCTCACACCGTGGAACTCATGACAGGTAGAAGTCGTTCCTGAATAGCCGGGAACTGCTGCCAAGAGCACGTGCGCACCGCGGTTCGACCTCCCGAGTCTTTGGATAAGCTGCAGGAGGACACACGGGTAGGTCCATGAGTTGGGCGGTCCGTGCATTGTTGATCGATCGTGGATAGAAAATACTTGCACCGTCGGCAAGTTCTTCAAACCCCTGCCACCGCAAGGAACCGGAGCGTGTGAACAACTTCGGAAACAAAGCCGAAGGCGATCCTTGTAGCGGGCTTCAGCGGGTTCCACCTTTGTAAAGCCCGACACCAGAAATGGTCGAAGGGACCGCGGCAACGGTCCCTTCAGTTGGGCGACGGACGGGTGCTCACTGGCCTCATGAACCAGCCGAGCATCGAGGGTGAAGGCCTCAACGTCGCGATACGGGAAGTCGGTCACGGCAGGCGCCTGCTGGTCTCATTCGCCAACCAGGTGTCGAGGTTAGCAGCCTCAATGTCGTGGCCTTCTTCGGTTTCCAAGTCGAAGGTATTGGCTCCGGCTATTCGGCATCCCAGAACCTGGCCCGCTCCTTTTGAACAGGGAGATGTGCGCAGCGAGCGACAGTGCCTGATTCCCAGTCCCTTCAATCGTGCATTTTTTCCCATTAGCTTGAACCCGTGACCATCCCCGACTACCTCTCCGCCCTCGCCAAGCTCCACGCCAGCGGCCGCGCCACCGAGCACAGCTATCGGGGCGACCTCCAACAGCTGCTGTCCTCCCTCTGCTCAGGCATCACGGTCACCAACGAACCCCAGCGCATCGCCTGCGGCGCACCGGACTACATCCTGACCAAGAAGGACATCCCCGTCGGCTACATCGAGGCCAAGGACATCGGGGTGGACATGGACAGCAAGAGCCTCAAGGAGCAGTTCGACCGCTACCGGGGCTCATTGGACAACCTCATCATCACCGACTACCTCGAGTTCCGCTTCTACCGCAACGGTGAGCCCACCAGCACCGTGCGCATCGGGGAGGTGAGCGGCGGCAAGGTGAAGCCCCTGCCTGCGGCCTTCGACCCCTTCACCGCGCTCATCGCCGACTTCGTGGCGTGGCAGGGGCAGACCATCACCAGCCCCAAGAAGCTCGCGGGCATGATGGCCGGCAAGGCCCGCCTGCTGGCCGATGTGATCGAGAAGGCCGTGACCAGCGACGAGGAGAGCCGCGCCAACACCGACCTGAAGGACCAGCTCGAAGCCTTCAAGCACATCCTCATCCACGACATCACGCCCAAGGCCTTCGCCGACCTCTACGCGCAGACCATCGCCTACGGCATGTTCGCCGCGCGGCTGCACGACCCCAGCCTGGACAGCTTCAACCGGATGGAGGCGGCCGTGCTCATCCCCAAGAGCAACCCCTTCCTGCGCAAGCTCTTCCACAGCATCAGCGGGCCCGACCTGGACGACCGCATCGTGTGGATCGTGGATGCGCTGGCCGACATCTTCCGCGCCACCGACATCGCCAGATTGCTCAGCGGCTTCGGCAAGGGCAGCGGCCGCGAGGATGCCTTCATGCACTTCTACGAGGACTTCCTCGCGCAATACGACCCCAAGCTGCGCAAGAGCCGCGGCGTGTGGTACACCCCCGATGCCGTGGTGCGCTTCATCGTGCGCGCGGTGGATGACATCCTGAGCAAGGTTGGGCGTGCCCCTCGCAAAAGCCTCGGGTCGCGCTTTCCGCTCTTACTCCTCGCTCCTTCGGCGCTGCGGGGTACCCGCTCCAACTCTACACTTGGACGCTTGGAAGATGAAGCATCTTCGAAGTGAACAATTCCTCCGAAGGAGGCTGAGCAGGATCACAGGTGAACCAGTCCGCTGCGAAGGTGTGATGACCTATAGCGATTATCGGTACCTGCGGTCCCTCAGGTCTGAGGCTTGGATAGAATGTGAGGCTCACGGCCTACTAGAGTTGTCAAGTTCAGGACCCGATGCTCAGCGCTCCCCCAGGGGATCGTGTGTCACCCAAAAGTAAACGAACATGAAGCACTGGATCGGGATCGACGTGAGCAAGGCGACCTTGGATGTGGCCTTGTTGGATGAACGCGGGACACTGGCCGCAGAGATCAAGGTGGAGAACACCACCAGGAGCGTGAAGGCGCTACTGCGCCGATGGACCAAGGAGTTCACACTGGTCAAAGGAGAATACCTGGTGTGCCTGGAGCCCACGGGCTACTACGGCCATGCGCTGCTGGAAGTGTTGGTGGAATTGGAGATCCCCACCTGGCTTGCTCATCCCAACGACATCAAGCAGAGCATTGGCATGACCCGGGGGAAGAGCGACCGGGTAGATGCGCTCAGGATCGCCGACTACGCCCGTCGCTTCCAGGACAAGTCACGGTTGTTCACGGCTGACCAGCTGAAGATGAACAAGCTCAAGCAGCTCTTGAGCAAGCGCCAGAACTACGTGATGCGCAAGACCATGCACCAGCGGCAGATCAAGGACATGAACAAGCTCATGGACAAAGACCTGCGCGGGCCGTTCACCCGGTTCGACAAGGCACAGATCAAAGCGCTGGACAAGGTGATCAAGGAACTGGAAGGCATGATCGAAGACACCATCAACGCGGAGCCCGAGTTGAGCAAGCGCTTCGAGCTGCTGAGGTCTGTGGAAGGCGTTGGGCTCATCCTGGGCTCACATCTGCTGGCCCTCACCGACGGCTTCACGCGGTTCACCTCACCGCGACAGCTAGCTTGCCATGCCGGATGCGCACCCTTCGAGAACAGGTCGGGCACCAGCATCAGAGGGCGCACCCGCGTATCGCACAATGCCAACCACACGCTCAAGGCCCTGCTGCATGTCTCGGTGGTCGGGCTCATCCGGTTCCCCGGTGAGTTCCGCGCTTACTATGACCGCAAAGTGGCTGAGGGCAAACACAAGATGCTCGTCTTCAACGCCATGCGCAACAAGCTCATCCACCGTGTCTGTGCAGTGATCCGGAAGGGAGTACCCTACGAGATACGAACACCCCTTGCAAACGTCATAGAATAATCGCTCACGCAATGCACGCACAAACTGGCCGCACCACTGCGCTTTGACTAGTAGTCGGGTCTAGTATGCAGGGCTTCATTATTAGCCCACTCATTCGCAAGGACCGGAATGCGCTCAACCACTTCGCGACCGAATATCGCTTCGGATACGACGCCCATATGAAGCATGTCTATGATACGGCACAGGTAAGACTTGCCCTTTATCCACCAAGTGAAGTGGTCGTCTACCACGAGCACGTGGTCAACGGACCGGTTCAATGATTCGCGCACCTCACGCAATTCAAGCCCATCAAGCAAGCTCTCGTAGACACCATCTGCCACCCGGCTCCCGAAAGTCTTGGTGTAGTAGTACTCCTTGATTTCCCACATGGCGATTGGTTCCGTAGTACCCGGAAAAGCACCGTCTACTCGGCGGGATAAGGTCCTATGCACATGGCCGTCACTAACGAAGGTGATTAGCTCTCCTGGGTTGTGGGCGCAAGGTTTGCCTTGTAGGTGCGCCTCAAGGAGTGCGTTCACCATTCCGGTGAGGATAAGGGGTTGCTTTTTCTCGCCCTTCTGCTTGTTCATCGGAACGGGCCATGTTGGACTATGCATGGCTCGCAAATCGGCATACAAGGCTTGTGCCTCTTCCAATCTCATCAGGCTGTGCTGCACTTGATTGTTCAGCACATCGGCCCGATGTTGGAAGTAATCCAAGAGAAGCTGACCCTGTGCCATGATCCCGTGCCTAGACACCACCTTGTCCTTACGCAGACCCCGCTTTTCCAACACCCCAACGATTTCATCTATGGTTGGGACGCGAATGGTCTTGGTCTTCTTCATGGTATAGCCAACCTCTTGGCTAACCAATTTGACCGCCGCCCAGAAGTCTAGGCCTTGATGCCGGAAGCGTTCATTTGCGCGCATTGAGAAGAGCTTCGTACTGAGTAACTATTTCCACAAGCGTTAAACCCGTTGCGTGGGCAATCGCGCGCAGCTCAGGTACGTCCAAGCTTCTGTCCCCGTTCTCCACCTTGCTCACGAATGATTGAGGTTTGCCAAGTTTCTCGGCAAGCTCCTCTTGGGTTAACCCTGCCACCTCGCGGCTCTGTCGCACTACTTGGGCAAGGGCTCTGTAATCGCGTTTGACAGTTGATTGACTCACAGGGGCAAAGTAGACGCACGATTGTTGATATCCCATTTCGGGATATGGCGGAGTCAGGTCGCGTAGAGGGTATGTTTGTCCTCATGCAGTTGATGATGGGAACGGAGGTGGGGTTGTATGCGCCACCACGAACGCAGTTGTTGAAGTGGATTGGGAACAAGCAGAAGTTTGCGCGCGAGATCGCGAACTACTTCCCCAGTGACTTTGAACGGTTCGTTGAGCCATTCCTTGGGAGCGGCGCAATTATGGCTACTGTAGCGCCAGACCACGGCGTCGGTTCGGATGCGTTCGCGCCACTGATTCAGATTTGGACTGCGCTATCCGAGCAGCCCAGACAATTAGTGCAGTGGTACGCTAATCGGTACAATCTGATTGAACAGGTTGGTAAGGAGGAGGCTTATGCGCAAGTCCTTCGGTCCTACAACGAGAATCCGAACGGCGCGGATCTTCTTTTCCTTTCGAGGACGTGTTATGGGGGAGTAGTCCGGTTTCGAAAACGCGATGGCTTTATGTCCACACCATGCGGCGCTCACGCTCCGATCACCCCAAAGGCCTTCCGAGCACGTGTTGAGGAATGGGGTGACAGAATGAGGAATGTCCAGTTCATTCATCGGGACTACAGAGAAGCCTTTGCCGATGCCCGCGAGGGAGACTTTATCTATTGTGACCCGCCTTACTCACATAGCCAGACTATTCTCTACGGGGCACAAACCTTCCGACTTGCTGAATTATTGCAGTGTATTGAAGAGGCACGTTCAAGGGGTGCCCGAGTTGCTCTGAGCATTGATGGGAACAAGAAGTCGGGCAGCGTAATGTGTGCCCTGGACATTCCAGAAGGCTTGTTTGCTCGCGAGATCTTTGTCAATTGTGGTCGGTCTATGCTCCGGCGGTTTCAATTGGAGGGCAGTACGCTCGAAACAGAGTTAGTTGCTGATAGGCTGTTGCTGACCTATTAATATCGCTGTTTGGTAGCCGTGCTGTACGATTCGGCCTACCGCGCCAAGTACAAGGAGTTCCTCAAGAGCGACTTCCCGCGCATTCCCTTCCCCACGGATGCCAAGAAGTTCCGCGCCTTGGTGAAGCTGGGCGCCCGCCTGAGGCAACTGCACCTGCTGGAAGATCCGGCGGTGGAGCAGTTCATTACCAAGTACCCCGCCGCGGGCGACAACACGGTGAGCCGCAAGATGACGGCGAAGAGCCCCGGCTTCGAGGCCACCGGCAAGGGCCTGGGCCGTGTATGGATCAACGACCAGCAGTACTTCGCCGACGTGCCCGAGGTGGCCTGGAGCTTCTACATCGGTGGCTACCAGCCCGCCCAGAAGTGGTTGAAGGACCGCGTGGGGCGGCAGCTTACTTTCGATGACATCCGCCACTACCAGCGCATGATCGTGGCGCTGACGGAGACGGGGCGGGTGATGGAGGAGGTGGATAAGGTGGGGGTGGTGTGAACGGATGTAGAGATGATCCGGAGCAACACCGATGATGTTCACCGCCCTGCTCCCCACGAATGTGCTCACCATTACCGGCCACTTCTAAGGCAAGTGAATCCCCAGGCACCTGAACGAACTGTAGGCGCGGCTGGAGTCGCTGGCGGCGTGGGGTGGGTCGCTGAGAGAGGGGGATAGGAAATTCCCTTCTCAGGGTAGCTTTGCATACACGACGACCATGACCGGCATTCAGGATACCAAAAGCAACACCTATCGGCAACTGTTCGGTAACGGGCTCACCTATGTGATACCCAAATTCCAACGTGATTACTCTTGGACTTCCGAGCAGTGGGATGACCTCTGGCAGGACATCCAGTCAGTGTTGCGTGGTGACGAGCCCGGGCATTACATGGGCTACCTGGTGTTGCAGACCGAGAACAACAAGGTGTTCAAAGTGATTGACGGGCAGCAACGGCTCACCACCTTGAGCATCCTGATCTTGGCCGTGCTCAAGAGCCTGCACGGCCTAATTGAAAGCGGTGTGGACCCGGACCGCAACAAGCGGCGCATGGAGGCGCTGCGGAACTCCTACATCGGCTATCTGGACCCGGTTACCCTTGTGGCGTCCAACAAGATCCATTTGAACCGGAACAACGACGACTACTACAGGACTTACTTGGTACCGTTGGACCAGCTGAAGATCCGCAACACGAATGCTTCCGAAAAGTTGATGCGCCAGTGCTTCAATTGGTTCCATGATCGGTTGCGTAGGGAGTACACCACTGGTGAGGCCTTGGCCGGACTGGTGGATACCATCGTGGACAAGCTCGTGTTCACGGTGATTACAGTGGGGGACGACTTGAACGCCTTCAAGGTGTTCGAGACGCTGAACGCACGGGGTGTGCAGCTCTCCGCTGCAGACCTGCTGAAGAATTACTTGTTCTCCGTGGTGGACACCGAAGGCAGTCATACATCCGAGTTGCGGGAGATTGAAGAGCTGTGGGCGCAAGTGATGAGCACGCTCGGCGATCAGCGCTTCGAGGAATTCCTGCGGGTCTACTGGAATAGCCGTCGGAAAAATGTGCGCAAGAACGAGCTGTTCAAGGTCATTCGGAAACACATCCGGCACAAGGGCGAAGCCTTTGCGTTGCTTCGGGACCTGCGCCGCACGGCCGATCTGTTCATGGCTTTACGCAACCCGGAAGATGAGCTCTGGAAGGCCGACCGGCCTATACAATACCACCTGGAGGAGTTGCGCATGTTCCAAGTGCGCCAGCATCTGCCCTTGCTGATGTCCGCTCACGAATCCCTGGACAAGGCTGGCTTCCACAAGGTCCTGGAGGCCTGCAGTGTCATCTCCTTGCGCTACAATGTGATCGGCGGTTTGAACCCGAACGAACAGGATCGGGTTTATAACGATGCTGCCTTGCGGATCCACAAGGAAAAGCAGTTTGCCTTAAGCTGGTTGCAGGAGGTCTATCCGGACGATGAAAGTTTCGAGACGACCTTCTCCAACGTCGCCTTCAAAGACACCTCTAGGAACAACAAGATCGTCCGTTATCTGCTGGCCTCTGTCGAGCGGAGGAAGCACCAAACAGAGGTGGATCCCTTTGGTGAGAGCATGTCCATCGAGCATGTCATGCCAAGATCGGCCGTCGAGGACTGGGGAATCGACGATGACGTCTACGAGAGGTGCGTCTTCAGGCTGGGAAACCTGACGCTGTTGGAGGCATCACGAAATAAGGATGCCAGTTCGAAGCTCTACACGGAAAAGCGTGGTCTCTATGAGGGCAGCACATTCGGGATAACCCGGGCCATCGCCGAGCATTACTCCGAGTGGGGTGAGGAGCAGATCTCCAAACGTCAGAAGCAGCTTGCTAAGCAGGCCCGGGATATTTGGTCGCTTCGGATGAGCTGAACAAAGCAGGATACATTACTACTGCAGGGTGATCTGCATTACCACCTGCGCGCCCCATCGCTTCCAGCATCAGCAGGGATGGCGCGTTGATCGCCCACGCCGAACAGGATGCCTACCTTTGGGTGCATGAATGCGAACAGCGCACCGATGAGATCCTTTCCCGGCTTCCGGCCGATTGGGGCATCGATGTAGCCAACTTGCGCCAACGGCTGCAGGACCGGCTCTTCGATCCGCAGCGCCTTCCCGCCGTTCTGGACCATTTCCACGCCTTGTTGGCCCAATGTTGACCCCACGCCTGCGCCGGGCTTCGGCGCCGAACCCATGAGCAGCTTCTATTCCATCGTCCATGCCGGGATCAATCCCGTGGCCGGCGACAAGCTGGCCGTGGGGCTTTTCATGCGCGGTGCGCAAGGGCCTCGTTTCGCCTGGAGCCGCAACAGGGTGGGCGTGGTGCGCGACCTGTTGGGGCGCGATGCCCACCGCATGCTGGTGGTGAACCTGAAGGCGCTGGCCCGGGAGACCCAGGCGGATGCGAAGTTTAGCGCCGGGCTGTTCAGCCAAGTGGAGGCCGGAGAGCTGGCAGGGCAGTTGTTGCAGGAGCCCTACTTCGAGTACCTGAGCCGATACAGCCGTAATCTGCTCACCTTCGGACCGGTCACACGCATTGAAGTGGAAGCGGATGAAGCACGGTTCGCAGCCCTCTTCAAGCTGCTGGTGGATGATCACGAGCCAAGTAGCAAACCGGCCACCTCGGACATTGATGAAGTGCGGGAAGGTTTGCGCGCACGCACCGCTCAGCGGCTGGCATGGGAGGTAACGCTCACGCAGGCACGCTTGCCCGGTCTGCTCATGCCTGCGGTCACCATCGGCTTCCACGGCCGCAACGAATTGGACGTGATCGGCGAGGTGGTGGACTTTGAGCGGCCCAACTACCATTTGGAGAACCAGTTGTACGAGCTGAACGATGTGCAGCGCGCCATCAGTGCGAACAAGCAGCTGGGCAAGGCCTACGTGGTGGGCGATGAGCCGGATGCGAACACGCATGCGAAGCAACATGCCACGTGGAAGGCGTTCCGCGCACAGAGCCGATACACTGTGGTGCCAAGCAATGAGGTAAAGGAGGTGGAGAATTATATGGAGGAGCACAACGTGCGGCCGGTGGAATTGAACGAGACTGTTCAGTAAAGTGTGTCAGGCCGGATTGCGAACTTCAACACCTGACCCATGGAGGACAAGACGGACAAGTTCGATTACGAAGCCTTCGAGAAGGAGGCCATGAAGCAATTGCTACTGGGCAAGCCCTTGAGCGGCAGCGATGGGGTGCTGACCCCGCTGGTGAAGCGACTGATGGAGGCCTCGCTACGGGGCGAGCTGAGCGCTCACCTGGCCGAGGAGCCGCCTGGAGGTAACCGGCGCAACGGACATGGGCGCAAGCGGGTGAAGACCGCCCACGGAGAGGTGGAGATCGCCACGCCGCGCGACCGTGAGGGAACCTTCGACCCGGTGCTGCTGCCCAAGCGCGAGCGCGTGCTGAACGCCGAGCTGGACATGAAGATCATCAAGCTCTACGGGCTTGGGATGAGCCAGCGCGACATAAGCGACCATGTGCGGGACCTGTACGGCATCGAGGTGAGCGAGGCCACGATCAGCGCGGTGACCGACCAGGTGATCGCCGATGTACAGACCTGGCGGCAGCGGCCCTGGAGGCGCGCTACGCGATCGTGTGGCTCGATGCCATCCACTTCAAGGTGAAGCAGGAAGGGCGCGTGGTGAACAAGGCCGTATACACCGCCTTGGGCGTTGGCCCCGATGGCCACAAGGACCTGCTGGGCCTGTACGTGGGGCAGAGCGAAGGGGCCAAGTTCTGGCTGGGCGTGCTGGGCGACCTGCGCCAACGCGGCGTGGAGGACATGCTGATCGCATGCATCGACAACCTGAGCGGCTTCTCCGACGCGATCTCCTTGGTGTACCCACAGAGCGATATCCAGCTCTGCATCGTGCACCAGGTGCGCAATACCCTGAAGTACATCAGCTACAAGCACTACAAGGAGGTGGTCAAGGACATGCGGGCCATCTACCGGGCCCCTGGTGAGCAGCAAGCGCTGCATGCCCTGGAGGTCTTCAGCGACAAATGGGGGAACGCTACCCGCAGGCGGTGAGCTCCTGGCACACCAACTGGCCGCTGCTGGCCAGCCAGTACCGCTACAGCGAGCGCATCCGGCGGCTCATCTACACCACCAATCCCATCGAGGGCTTCCACGCTCAGCTGCGCAAGTACACCAAGACCAAGCGCGTCTTCGACAACGACATGGCCCTGCTCAAGCTGCTCTATCTGGCCCAGCAGCGCATCGTGGAGAAAATGGCCGCCAAGCCCATCTTCGCTTGGAGGGAGATAGCCGCCGAGCTACGCCTGCTCTTCGGCCCACGCTTCGATCCACAGGCGATCAACACCGATCAACAGGTTCTGAGTCTCCCCCGGACCCCCTCGTTCAAAACCCAACAACATCAACATCATCAGCAATAACGATGATGACACACTTTATCTAACAGACCCAATTGAACGGATAATTTCGTTCGGCCTTCACCGATGGCCACCTTCCTCACCGCCACCCCACCATCCCCCCGCACAACCACCACGTCCTTCCAAAACCCATGTCCCGCAGCACCTGTGCGGCCTGAGCACTTCTTCCGCCGCCCGTGGCGCACACGGTGATGATGCGTTCACGGGGCGACCAGCTGCGCGCCCGCTCCAGCAGCTCGGTCAGCGGGATGTTGATCGCGTGCGGAAGATGTCCGCTGGCATACTCTTCTGGACTGCGCACATCCACCACGCGCACACCGGGGCTGTTCAGCAGCGGCTTCAGGTCCTCTGGTTCCAGGCATTCGCGTTCGCTGGGCATGCGCAGCCACACGAGCAGACCGCTGAGCACCGTGACCACGCCGATGGCGAGGATGGAGGCCGTGATGCCGAAGCGATCCGCGATGAGGCCGGTGAGCAGTGCGCCGATCGCGTAGCCCAGGTCGCGCCACAGGCGGAACACGCCCACGGCCTCGCTGCGCTGTTGCGGATGCGTGTGCGCGGCGATCACCGCGAGGAAAGTCGGGTACACGAGCGCCGTGCCCAGGCCCAGCGCGGCACTGAGCGCGATGAAGGCGCCTTGTGCGTGCACGACCGGCAGGCCGAGGATGGCGATGCCTTGCAGCACCATGCCGATGATGAGCAAGGAGCGGCGGTTCACATGGTCCGCCAGCTTGCCGGTGAAGAGCTGGCCGAGGCCCCACACGGCGGGGTACACGGCGGCGATGAGGCCGATGCGCTCGGGGCCGAGGCCCTCGTGCAGCAGCAGCACGGGCAGCAGGCCCCACAGCATGCCGTCGTTCAGGTTGTTCACCAGTCCGGCCTGGGTGACAGGGCCCAGCGTGCGGTGCGTAAGGCTGGTCTCCACGAACACGCGCTTCAGCTTGGGGAGGACGCTGGTGGCGCCCTCAGCGGCCACGTGGTGCACGGTGTCCTTCACCCAGAGCAGCGTGAGCAACAGACCGATGACCGCGATGCCGATGCCCACTTGGAAGGGCACCGGCCGTGGACCGTGATGTGCGGCCAGGTAGCCGGTGAGAAAGGCCATGCCGCCCACGGCGAGGTAACCGGCGAACTCGTTGAGGCCCATGGCCAGGCCGCGGTCCTTCTCGCCCACGAGGTCCATCTTCATCACCACCGTGCTGCTCCACGCGAAGCCCTGGTGGATGCCCAGCAGGATGTTGGCCGCCACCACCCACGCCCAGGCATCGGCGTGGATGAGCAGGAAGGGCACGGGCAGTGCGTGGCTCCAGCCGATCACCAACAAGGCTTTGCGGCCGTAGCGTCCGGCGAGCCGGCCGGTGAAGTAGTTGGCCAGCGCCTTGCTGATGCCGAAGGCCATGATGAAGCTGAGCGCAGCGGCATGGGAGGCGATGCCGAACTCCGCTTCCGCCAGCAGCGGCAGCACGGTGCGCTCGATGCCCACCATGCCGCCCACGAAGGCGTTGACGATGACGAGCAGGGTGAACTGCTTCCAGTTGGCGCGGAGGCCGAGGGTGGTCATGTGTATCGCCAACGCTTCGCGATCCGCACCAAGTGCAACATGATGGGCACTTCGATAAGTACACCCACCACGGTCACCAATGCGGCACCGCTGTTCAATCCGAAGAGCGCGATGGCCACGGCCACCGAGAGTTCGAAGAAGTTGCTGGCCCCGATCATGCTGGCCGGTGCGCAGGTGCGGTAGTTCAGTCCCAGCCAGCGGCCGCCCTTCCAGCTGAGGAGGAAGATGAAGTAGGTCTGCAGCGTGAGGGGGATGGCGATGAGCAGGATGTCGAAGGGCTTGGCCAGGATCTTCTGGCCCTGGAAGGCGAAGAGCAGCACCAGCGTGAGCAGCAGCGCGGTGATGGAGAGCGGCTTCAGCGCGGGCAGGAAGCGGGTCTTGAACCAGGCCTCACCCTTGCTGCGCATCAGCCAGCGGTGGGTGAGGTAGCCCGCCACCAGCGGGATCACCACGAAGACGATGACCGAGGTGCTGAGCACCTCCCACGGGATGCTGATGCCCGAGATGCCCAGCAGCAGCTGCACGATGGGGATGAAGAGCACCAGCAGGATGAGGTCGTTCACGCTCACCTGCACCAGCGTGTAGTTGGGGTCGCCACCGCTGAGGTAGCTCCACACGAAGACCATGGCGGTGCAAGGCGCGGCGCCCAGCAGGATGGCCCCGGCGATGTACTCCTGCGCCAGCTCGGGCGTGATCCAGGCCGCGTAGAGGGTGGTGAAGAAGATCCACGCGAAGAAGGCCATGGTGAAGGGCTTGATGAGCCAGTTGACCACCACGGTGAGGCCGAGCCCCTTCAGTTGCGGACCTATCCTGCGAACGCTATCAAAGTCCACCTGCACCATCATGGGGTAGATCATCAGCCAGATGAGGAGGGCCACAGGGATGTTCACCGTGTTCACCTCCAGGTCGGCGATGACCTGCATGCCGCTGCCGGCCACCTGGCCCAGCGCGAGGCCTGCCGCGATGCAGAGCAGCACCCAGGCGGTGAGGTACTTCTCGAAGAAGCCGATGGTGGGAGCGGTCTGGGACATTGATCAGTTCAGTTCAACCACGGATGAACACAGATGGACACGGATGGGGGAGGCAGAGGCGGTAGTTCATCTGTGTGGATCAGTGTCCATCCGTGGTTGTCCTATCGCGCCGCTTGCTGCATCACGTACCACAGTTCCGCCGCGATCTGAAGGCAGCGTTCATCGTAGCGCGCGGCCTCCTCGGGCGTGCCATCGGCCTCCTTGGGGTCGTTGTAGGGCAGGCTGATGCGGTCCAAGGCACCGAACACGATGGGGCAATTCTTGTCCGCCTCCGAGCAGGTCATCACCGCGCAGAATTCCTTCTGTGGATTGGCGGGGTCGTTGTACACCTTGCTCCAGCAGCGTTCCGCGGCATGGTCCTTCGCGAACGACACCTCGACCACCGGGTTCTTCCCTTCGGGCTTCACCACCTGGAATCCTGCGCGCTCCACCGCCGCCACGGCACGCGGGTTGAAGGCCGTGGCCTCCGTGCCGCCGCTGTGGGTGCGCACATGGTCCTGGGCGAAGGTCCACGCGGCGGTCGCGGCCCACAGTTGGCTCAGGTGGCTGCGCCGGCTGTTGTGCGTGCAGATGAAGGTGAGGTCGGCCGTGGCGCCGGCGGCCTTGCGCTCCTTCACGAAGGCCGCGATGAGGTCGAGGCGCTCCTTGCGCTCGGCAGGGATGGCGGCCATGGCGGGTACCACGCGTTCGTCCACGTAGCGGTGCAGGTCGGGGTGCAGGGCGCGGTCCATGGGTGTGTCAGGCGTGAGCAGGGATAGGAGGAGCGTGGGGAACAGCATGTTGATCGGGGTGTTGGGGTCAGCAGCAGCCCGATCCCAGGTCGCAACCGGGCAGGGCGTGCACACCTTCGGGGTTGGCGGGGGTGAGGTCCTTCAGGGCCTGCTTTTGCCCTTTGGGCGCGCAGCAGTCCACGCTGCTCTTGCGGGCGAACACCGTGATGCTGAAGATGCCCGTGCCGCTGGCCTTGAAGGTGACGAGCTCTTCGGCGTTCAGGTAGTTCGAGAGGATATCGTCCGGCACCACGATGGGCTTGCGCTTCTGCACGGTGATATCCTCGAAGCCCAGCTCGCGGATGATGCCGAGGTATTCGCTTTCCTGCAGGGCGCCGCTCACACAGCCGGCGTACATCTCCGCAGCGCCTTGGATCGCGGGGGGCAGTTCGCCCACCAGCACCACATCGCTGATGCTGAAGTGCCCGCCGGGCTTCAACACGCGCAGCACCTCGCTGAAGGCCTTCCGCTTGTCGGGCACCAGGTTCAGCACGCAGTTGCTCACCACCACGTCCACCATGCAGGCGGAAAGGGGCAGCGCCTCGATGTCGCCCTGGCGGAACTCCACGTTCTGGTGGTCCAGCTTGCGGGCGTTCTCCCTGGCCTTGGCGATCATCTCGGGGGTGAAGTCCACGCCGATCACGCGGCCGTCCTCGCCGGTCTCGTGGCGCGCCACGAAGCAGTCGTTGCCGGCACCGCTGCCCAGGTCGAGCACGGTGTCGCCTTTCTTGATGCCTGCGAACTGCGTGGGCAGCCCGCAGCCCAGACCCAGGTCGGCGTCCGGGTTGTAGCCTGCCACTCGGGTGTAATCATCGGTCATGATGGTGTACACCTCGGTGCTGCAGCCCCCGGCGCCGCAGCAGCTGCTGGCGTTGGTGGCCTTGTCCTGGCGGGCGATCTCGGCGTACTTGGCGCGGACGAGGTCCTTGGTCTCTTGTGCGGTGTTCATGGCGTTATTGGTTGTTGGGGCGAGGTTCACCTTGCCCATGCATTTGTTCGTGAACTCGGGCGAGGTGAACCTCGCCCGCACTCAGCAGCAGCTGTCGATGGGTGTGTAGGTGGCGAAGAGCTTGGCGAAGGCGGCCTCCGCCCTGGCCCAGGCTTTGGGTTCGATACAGTAGCACACGCTGGTGCCTTCCACGGTCCCCTTGATCAGGCCGGCGTCCTTCAGCTCCCGCAGATGCTGGCTGATGGTGGCCTGGGCAAGCCCCAGTTCCTCCACCAGGCTCCCGCAGATGCAGGTGTTCTCCTTCAGCATGTACTGCAGGATGGCGATGCGCGCGGGGTGGCCCAGCACCCTGGCCCAGGTGGCCAGCTGGTTCTGCTGCGCGGTGAAGAGGTCGGCCTTGGTAACGCCCATGGAGGATCGTGAATAGATCGCAATATTACGATGAAAAGGAGATCATCGGTAAATGCCGATGAACGGATCGTGATGGACCGTTGGCTACTTGGGGGCCGTGCGGTACAGCCACACGCCCACCGCGCCGAAGATCAGGTTGGGCAGCCACACGGCGAACAGCGGGTCCAGCC
Organism: Flavobacteriales bacterium; assembly: GCA_016715895.1. Taxonomy (NCBI): domain Bacteria; kingdom Pseudomonadati; phylum Bacteroidota; class Flavobacteriia; order Flavobacteriales; species Flavobacteriales bacterium. Next base: position 1,602,142 of record JADJXH010000004.1, read on the forward strand.
CGGCGTTGGTGGCGGCCACGGTGGTGATCTTGCTGCTGAAGATGTAGAGCAGCACGAGCAGCACGCCGAGGGCGAGGTGCACGCCGGTGCCGCCGCGCACCTTGCGGCTGCTGATGCTCACGCCGATGAGGGTGAACACATAGGTGGCGAAGGGGGCGGAGGTGCGCTGGTGCTTTTCGATCAGGTAGAAGGCGGTGGTGTCGCTGCCGCGCATGCGCTCCTCGGCCACGAAGCGGTCCAGCTCGGCGGTGGTCATGCTCATGGCGTTCTCGTTGCGCTGGCCGAGGTCCTTGGGCACCAGGGGGATCAGGGTGTCCATCACGCTGCCCTGCCGGAGGCTGCCGCCGGTGCTGTCGATCTCCTGCAGGGTCCAGTCCTCCACACGCCAGCGCCCCGTCAGGCTGTCGTAGATGGCGCGCTCGCTCATCAGCTTGCGGGTGAGGCGGCCGTCCGCCCAGTGCTCCAGGCTGAAGCGGTAGCCGGTGCGCTTCTGGGCGTTGAAGCTCTCCACGTAGGCGATGGTGCCCGGCGCGATCTCGCGGTGGATGTTCTTGCCCTTCACCTGGAAGGCCACGCGGATGTGCTCCTCCTCGAAGGCCAGGCGCTCCTTGTTGGCCGCCGGCAGCACCAGGTGGTTGGCGGCCAGGGCCAGCAGCATCAGGAAGGTGGCCGACAGGAAGTAGGGCCACATGAGGCGCGGGAAGCTGATGCCGCTGCTGAGGGCCGCGATCACCTCGCTGCGGTGCGCCAGCCGGCTGGTGAACAGGATCACCGCCAGGAAGATGAGCAGACCGCTGAAGAAGTTGGCGTAGTAGATCACGAAGTTGACGTAGTACTCCCGCACGATCTCGCCCACGCCGGCGCTCATCTTGGCGAAGTCCTCCGTCTTCTCGCTGATGTCGAACACCACGGCGATGGCCATGATGAGCACCAGGATGAAGAAGAAGGTGCCCAGGAACTGGCGGATGATGTAGCGGTCGAAGAGGCGGAGCATGGCGTCCTTCGTTCGGTCAGCACATCGGCCCTTCGGCGGCGTTGTCCATCACAGGCGTTGCTTGAGGGCGGGCAGCAGGGCGTTCTTCCAGCCGGTGAAGCTACCGTCCAGGATGCGCGTGCGGGCCTCCCGCATCAACGCGATGTAGAAGCCCAGGTTGTGCAGGCTGGCGATCTGCTGGCCCAGCATCTCGTTGCTGGCGAACAGGTGGCGCACGAAGGCCCGGCTGTAGGCGGTGTCCACCCAGCTGTGCCCGTCGGGGTCCAGGGCGCCGTGGTGGTCGGCCCACTGCCGGTTCTTGATCTGCAGCACCCCCTGGCGGGTGAAGAGCATGCCGTTGCGGCCGTTGCGGGTGGGCATCACGCAGTCGAACATGTCCACTCCGCGGGCCATGTTCTCCAGCAGGTTCCACGGGGTGCCCACACCCATCAGGTAGCGCGGCCGATCGGCGGGCAGGATGCCGCAGCACAGCTCGGCCATGGCGTACATCTCCTCCTCGGGCTCGCCCACGCTGAGGCCCCCGATGGCGTTGCCCACGGCGCCCTGCTCCGCCACATGCTCGGCGCTCTGCTTCCGCAGGTCGGGGAAGGTGCTGCCCTGCACGATGGGGAAGAGCGCCTGCTCGTGGCCGTACTTCGGTCCGGTGCTGGTGAAGCGCGCGATGCAGCGGGCCAGCCAGCGGTGCGTGCGGTGCATGCTGTCGGTGGCGTACTTCAGGTCGCAGGGCCAGGGGGTGCACTCGTCGAAGGCCATGCAGATGTCGGCACCGATGCTGCGCTGGATGTCCATCACGCCCTCCGGGGTGAAGAGGTGGCGGCTGCCGTCGATGTGGCTCTGGAACTTCACCCCCTCCTCGGTGATCTTGCGGATGTCGCTGAGGGAGTGCACCTGGAAGCCGCCGCTGTCGGTGAGGATGGGCCGGTCCCACCCGTTGAAGCGGTGCAGGCCCCCCGCATGCTCCAGCACCTCCGTACCGGGCCGCAGGTACAGGTGGTAGGTGTTGCTCAGCATGATGGGCGCGTCCAGGTCGTTCCGCAGCTCGCGCGGGTGGACGGCCTTCACGGCGCCGAGGGTGCCCACGGGCATGAAGACGGGGGTGGGGATGGGGCCGTGGTCGGTGTGGAGCACCCCGGCACGGGCGTGGCCGGCCGGATCGGTGCGGAGAAGCTCGAAATGCACGGGGCAAAGATGGGACGGCCCGGGCGGGCGGCACTTGCCCCCGGAAGCCTGTTCATAACCGGCCCCGGGCGGTCCGGAGGCGTGCGGAGGCGCCCGGTAGCTTCGCTGCCATCCTGTCCATGGTCCAGATGCTCGTGTTCGCGATGGGCGGTGCGCTCGCCGTGCTGCTGTGCTATCACGCGTTCATCTTCAGCAGGCTGGCCTTCCGCCGCCAGGTGGTGACGCCCGACCGCGACCTGCCGGTGAGCGTGGTGATCTGCGCACGCAACGAGGCGCCCGCCCTGGAGAAGCTCGTTCCCGAGCTCATGGAGCAGGACCACCGCGAGTTCGAGGTGGTGGTGGTGAACGACCGCAGCCAGGACCTCACCGGCGAGGTGCTCGAGTGGATGAAGCCGCGCTTCCCCCGGCTGCGCGTGGTCAATATCCAGGCCGATGAGAAGTTCAGCTACGGCAAGAAGATCGCCGTGGGCGTGGGCGTTCGGGCCGCCAAGCATCCGCACATCCTGCTCACCGACGCCGATTGCCGCCCTGTGGGGCCCGACTGGATCAGCTGCATGGCCAGCGGGTTCAGTGAGCGCCGCCACATCGTCATCGGCCACAGCCCCTCCGAGGTGAGGCCCGGGCTCACCAACCTGCTGGAGCGGTTCGACGGCATCACCAAGGCCGTGCAGTTCATCGCCTTCGCCAAGGCCGGCCTGCCCTACATGGGCGTGGGCCGCAACCTGGGCTACACGCACGAGGTCTTCTTCAACGCCAAGGGCCCGCGGCGCCACCACCATCTCATGAGCGGCGACGACGACCTGTTCATCAACGAGGTGGCGCGTGCGCGCAACACGTCGGCGGTGGCGGACCCGCGCACCTTCATGGTCACGCGGGCCACGGAGGGGCTGGCCACCTGGATCCGGCGCAAGCGCCGCCACTACACCACGGCGCGCTACTACCGCTTCGGGCACCAGCTGCTGCTCACCCTGCTGCCCCTGGCGCGCCTTGTGTTCTGGGTCGCCTGTGCGGCCCTGTTCGCCCTGGGTGCCGTGCGCGAGGCCGGTGCGGGCCTCGCCGTGAAGGTCGGCGCCTTCCTCCCCGTCACCCTGCTGGCCATGCGCCGGCTGGGGGCCGGCCCTTTGCTGCTCACCCTGGCCCTCCCCCTGGAATGGCTGTTCTTAGTTTTGGAACCGCTGATCTACCTCAGCACCCTGGTCATCAAGCCCCGCCGATGGAAGTGAACGAGAACCTCTCCGAGAAGGCGCGTTACGACTACGTGCTCGTGCGCCGCGCCGTGGACAAGGGCGACCAGAAGGCGTACGCCGAGCTGATGAGCCGCTATCGCGACTCCATCTACTTCATGTTGTTGAAGATGATCAACAACAAGGACGATGCGGAGGACCTCACCATCGAGGCCTTCGGCAAGGCCTTCAACCGGCTCAAGCAGTACACGCCCAACTACGCCTTCAGCACCTGGCTGTTCAAGATCGCGTCGAACAACTGCATCGACTGGATCCGCAAGCAGAAGAAGAAGACCCTCTCCATCGACAACCCCATCGGCACCGACGACGGGGACGAGATGACGATCGAGATCCGCAGCCACGGCCCCGACCCGGCCGATGTGGTGATCCGCGACCAGAAGAGCGCGGTGATGCGCGAGGTGGTGGACAAGCTCAAGCCCCGCTACCGCACCCTCATCGAGCTGCGCTATTACAAGGAGTACAGCTACGAGGAGATCGCCGACGAGCTCGACCTTCCCCTGGGCACCGTCAAGGCGCAGCTTTTCCGCGCCCGCGAGTTCCTCATGAACATGCTGAACAACAGCAAGGAGGCCATCTGAGGGGCATGTGCCCATGTGCACATGTGCACATGAGCACATGGTCGCATGCGCACATGACCGAACTGCTCACCAAGTACTTCCCCGAGCTCACGGCGCAACAGCGTGACCGGTTCGCGCGCATGGGCCCGTTGTACGCCGACTGGAACGAGCGCGTGAACCTGGTCTCGCGGAAGGACATCGAGCACCTCTACGAACGGCACATCCTGCACGCGCTCGGCATCGCCAAGGTGGTCCAGTTCAAGAAAGGGACACGGATCGTGGACGTGGGCACCGGCGGCGGCTTCCCCCTCATCCCGCTGGCCGTCCTCTTCCCGGACTGCGTCCTTCACGGCATCGACGGCATCGGCAAGAAGATCGCGGCCGTGCAGGGCATCATCCAGGGCCTGGGCCTCACCAATTGCACCGCCGAGCAGGTGCGCAGCACCGGGCACCGGCAGCGCTACGACGTCATTGTCAGCCGCGCGGTCAGCGCGCTGCCCGAGTTCATCCGCGACACGAAGCACCTGGTCGTCCAAGGCGCCGGACGGCTCTATACCCTGAAGGGGGGCGATCTGGCCGATGAACTGCTCCCGGTCAGGCAGCGCTATCGCGTGCACGAGCTGTCACGCGTCTTCGAGGAGGAGTTCTTCGCCACCAAGAAGGTGGTTCAAGTGGAAATGTGAAAGTGGAAAGCTGAAAGTTGAAACGGGGGCCTTTTCAACTTTCAGCTTTCATATTTCAGCTTTGAACATTCAGCTTTCCATCTGCAGTCGGCTCAGGCTGTGGTACAGCCCGTCCACGTCGGCGATCAGCTCGCCATGGGTGCCGCTTTCGGCGATCACGCCCTTGTCCAGCACCAGGATCCGGTCCGCATCGCGGATGGTGCTGAGGCGGTGCGCGATCACCAGGCTCGTGCGGCCCTTCATCAGCTGCTCGAGCGCTTCCTGCACCAGGCGTTCGCTCTCGCTGTCCAGCGCGCTGGTGGCCTCGTCCAGGATCAGGATGGCGGGGTCCTTCAGCACGGCGCGGGCGATGGCGATGCGCTGGCGCTGCCCGCCGCTGAGCTGGATGCCGCGTTCGCCCACCACGGTGGCATAGCCCTCGGGGAAGGCGGCGATGAAGTCGTGCGCGTTGGCGCGGCGGGCCGCGGCCTCCACCTCGGCATCGGTGGCATCGGGACGGCCGTAGGCGATGTTCTCGCGGATGCTGCCGCCGAACAGCAGCACCTCTTGCGGCACGATGGCCATGCGGTCGCGGAGCGCGGTGAGCGGATAGTCGCGTGCGTCGCGGTCGTCGATGCGCACCGTGCCCTGCACCGGGTCGAAGAAGCGCAGCACCAGGGAGGCGACGGTGCTCTTGCCCGCGCCGCTGGGGCCCACGAGCGCGATGCGCTGGCCGGGTTCGGCGGTGAACGACACATCCCGAAGCACCGGCACATCGGCGCGGGTGGCGTAGTGGAAGCTCACGCCCTCGAAGGCGATGCGGCCCCGCAGCTCGATGCGCTGCTTGCGCGCGTCCAGGCTCACCGGCTCGCCGGGCTCGTCGTGCAGGTCCATCAGCCGTTCGGTGGCCCCGATGGCCTTCAGCACGGTGTTCACATGCTCGGGGATGCCGCCGATGCTGGCGCCCACGAACACGCTGTACATGATGAAGGTGACGAGCTCGCCGTTGGTGAGCAGCCCTTCGCGCTGCAGGTTCACCCCGCGCCACACCACCAGGATGATGGCGCCGAACATGCACAGGATGATGAACGAGACGAGGGCCCCGCGCCACCGTGCGCCGCGCATGGCCAGCGCGCGTGCGCTGAGGACGCTGCGGCCGTAGCGCACGCTCTCCCAAGCTTCATTGGCGAAGGCCTTCACGCTCTGGATGCCCTGCAGCGTCTCGTCCACGATCACGTTGGTGTCGGCGATGCGGTCCTGCACCTGGCGGCTGAGGCGGCCGATGAAGCGGCCGAAGAGGACGGCCACGAGCACCACCACCGGCACGGAGGCGAGCATGGTGAGGGTGAGCTCCGGCGACAGGCGCGCCAGGAGCACGATGCCCGCGGCGATGATGATCAGCTGGCGCAGCAGCTCGGCCAGCGTGGTGGTGAAGGTGTCCTGCAGCAGGGCCACATCGGCGCTGAGGCGGCTGTTGAGCTCGCCCACACGCCGCCTGGCGAAGAAGGACATCGGCAGCCGCAGCAGGTGGGCATAGGTGTCGCGCCGCAGGTCGGCCAGCATGTGCTCGGTGACGTGCGCGAAGAGAACGATGCGGAAGAAGCCGAGCACCGCCTGCACGGCGAAGACCAGCAGGAGCAGCAGGAAGATGCTGTCCGTGTTGGTGAGGTCGAACAGCGGCGCGCTGAAGGAGGTCTCGCCCTTGGTGGAGTCGATGAGCTTGCCCATCAACCCCGGGAACACCAGGCTGAGACCGCTGGTGCCGATCAGGAAGAGCAGGCCGGCCGCGAAGGTCCAGCGGTGGGGTCGCAGGTAGCGGAACAGGCGCAGGGCCTTGCGCAGCGTCGCACGGTCCAGCTTGGCCGGCTTCGCATCGTTGTAGCGGGAACGGTGGCGGCGGGAGGCCATGGTCACTGTCGCCGGCGGGTCCTCACCCGTGCAGCGCCACCATCTTGTCGGCGATGTGGTCGAAGAGGTTCCGCAGCGGGGTCTCCACCATCATCTTGATGAAGGGGTTCAGGTCCGCCTCGAAGACCTGCCAGGCGCGCGTGCCGCCATCGGCGGCCTGCAGATGCACGTCCAGCGTGAACGGGAAGGGGCTCCGGTCGGTGGCCTTCATGCGCACCAGCCCCGGTGCTTCGCCACCGGCCAGCTCCAGCCCGATGGTGGCCGCGCCCTGCACCTTGAAGGAGCACGACCGGCCGTCGCTCTTCCAGTCGCTGATGCGGTCCTGCGGCAGCAGCTGCTGGAAGTTGTTCATGTCCTGAAGGAAGGTGTACAGCTCGTCCGGGCCGCGGCCGATCGTCACCTGCTTGCTCTCGATGCGTGTCATGCCCATGGGTTCGTTCCGTCCGCTCGTTCCGTCACGCCCTCTTACGCCTGCACGGCGGCGTTCCAGGTGGCGGGATCCTTGCGCCACGCGTTCAGCGGGGCCAGGTCCTTTTCGGTGATGTAGCCCTCGCGCAGGGCCTGGTCCAGCAGGATGTTGTAGTTGGTGAGCGCGTGCATCTTGACGCGGGCCTCCTCGAAGGCCGCGCGGGCCACGTCGAAGCCATAGGTGAAGATGCTCACCATGCCCTTCACGTCGAGGCCCGCATCGCGCAAGGCGTTCACGGCCTGCAGGCTGCTGCCTCCGGTGCTCACCAAGTCCTCCACCACCACCACATTGCGGCCCACCGAGAGGTCACCCTCCACCTGGTTCCGCAGGCCGTGCTCCTTGGCACTGGTGCGCACATAGATGAAGGGCAGGCCCATGTCGTGGGCCACCAGCATGCCGTGGGCGATGCCGCCCGTGGCCACCCCGGCGATCATGTCCGGCCGCCCGAACTCGCTCTGGATGAGGTGCACGAACTGCTGCCGGATGAAGGTGCGCACCGACGGGTAGGACAGGGTTTTCCGGTTGTCGCAGTAGATCGGGCTCTTCCAGCCGCTGGCCCAGGAGAAGGGCTTTGAGGGGCTCAGCTTCACCGCCTTGATCTGCAGCAGCAATTCGGCAACTTTGAGGGCCGGATCAAGGCGGTCGTTCATGGCGCAAAACTACGAAGTCTCCATCGACGGGCTGGCCGTGGTGCTCACGCAACACGCGCCCGCAGCGGCTCCCCAAGCGGGAGGGCTGGTGGTGCAGGCCGCCGCGGCCGAGGGGGTGGACGCGCTGGTGGAGCGGGCGCGCCGCATCCCCGGCGTCGAGCGCCTCACGTTGGTGGTGCCCGATCCGGCGGCGACCTGGGACCGGTTCCGCAGCACCTGCGTTGTGGTGGAGGCGGCCGGTGGCGCGGTCACCGATGAGCACGGACGCCTGCTCGCCATCCATCGCCTGGGCCGTTGGGACCTGCCGAAGGGGAAGGTGGATCCCGGTGAGTCGCTGCCGGAGGCCGCCGTGCGCGAAGTGAAGGAGGAATGCGGGCTCCGCGAGGTGAGCATCGTGCGACCGCTGTGCGAGACCTGGCACACCTACGAGCGCGGTGGCGAACGTCACCTCAAGCGCACCTCCTGGTTCCTCATGCGCGCTTCCAGCGCGGAACGGCTCGTGCCGCAGCACGAGGAGGACATCCGCGAGGTGGCCTGGATGGACGCCGATGGCGTGCAGCGCGTCAAGGCCGGCACCTACGCCACGGTGCGTGCGGTGATCAGCGCCTGGGAGGAGGCGGTGCCTCGCTCCCGAACTTGATGCGGTCGCGCTCCTCCTGCTGGGTGCGCATCCCATGCAGCACCGCTGCGAGGCCCTGGCTCGGTGCTGGGGCGGGGCTCTGCGCCAGCGTGCGGTCGTTCAGCAGCAGGAAGGCTGGCGCGGTGGGCGCGCGCAGTTGCTCCCGGGCACGCTCCGGGTCGCGCGCCTGCAGCCAGGTCCAGCCTGTGCCGCCGATGCTGCGCGAGAGGCGCACCGCGGCACCCGCGTCGCTGTCGAGGACCAACACCACGTAGCGCACCACATCGCCGAAGCTCTCCTGCAGCTGCGCCAGCGCGCGGAGCTCCTGCTCGCAATAGGTGCAGCCCACCGTGGTGAGGACGAGGCAGACGGGTCCGCTGAACACACTGTCCAGCGGTACGGGCGTGCCCTGCAGGTCGTTCAGCGCCAGGTCGGGCAGGCCCGTGCCGGGACGCATGGCGGTGAGGTCCCACAGCATGTTGGCCGCCAGGGTGCGATGGCCCGGGTATCCGCTGCGTGCGGCCACATCGGCCAGGACGCGCTCGATCCCGCCGCGGTCCAGCACCTTGCCGGGACGGGCCAGGTACACCTGATCGATCAACAGCAGTTCGGCGAGCGCGCGGTCCTGCCGGAAGGGCGGGTGTTCCATCACGAGGGCGATCAGGCTGTCGGTGGCGGCCTGCTTCACCCCGTCCACCAGCCGGCGCTCGTCCGTGCGGAAGGGATGCGTCATCAGGTGGTCCTCGTACAGGCTGCGGAACAGGCGCACGAACTCGGGCTTGTCGATGTCGGGTTCATGACCGGAGAGACAGCGCACATGCAGGGCCTCAGGCTCCTGTTGTGGGCCGAGGTACAGGCCGCACAGCCCCAGCTCCACATTGCGCTGGAACCAGGGGTCGTCCACATCGGCGTAGAAGCGCTTCAGCTTGAAGGCGAAGCTGTCCAACCGGGCCTGCGACCAGCTCGGTGTGTAGAACAGCGTGGCCGGGCGCTTGACGCTGTCCGCCTGCAGGGTGCGGTCGCCCTCGCGGCGCAGCACGTCCACGGCCTGCATGCCGGCGGCCTCGTCGGTGGCCAGGTCCTCCGCCACGAAGCCATCGAGGCGCTCGTAGAGGTCGGTCATCAGCGCGTTGATGTCGAGCGGCGGCAGGTCGATGAACTCCAGCACGATGGGCAGGTGACCCTTCACCGGTCGGGCCCCGGGTGCGGGCGGCAGCGGCCTCACGCGGTAGGTGGCGCCGTCGCGCAGGAAGAGCTCGGCGCGGTGACCGCCCACGATGAGCAGCGCCTTCGTGGTGCCCTGCACCTCGGCCTTCAGCGTCGCACGCCCGTCCGCACCGATCAGCGTGCCGTCCACGCGTGTGGTGCGAAGGGTGAAGAGGTCGTCCATGCGGTGCAGCACCACCTGCTGGCCGGCGCGTTCGGGCGCTTCGATCTGCAGGGTGGCGATCGCCGGCGCGGCGTGCGCCAGCAGGGCGGTGAGGGCGGACAGGAGGGTCCTCATAGCGTGACCCCGGTCGGGAGGAAGGCGCGCACGTCGGCCTGGTTGGCGATCAGTTCGCGCACGATGGTGCTGCTGATGTGCGCGTGTTCGGGAAGGGCGGGCAGAAAGAGGGTCTCCACACCACGCAGCGCATGGTTCATCAGGGCGATGCTGCGCTCATTGCCATGGTCGGTGCTGTTGCGCAGGCCACGGACGATGTAGCTGGCGCCGAGCCGCTGGCAGAGATCCGCGGTGAGGCCCTCGAAGCGGATGATGTTCACCTGGGGCATGTCCTGGAAGGCCTGCCGCAACCAGGCCTCACGCCTGTCCAGGTCGAACATGCCGCGTTTGGTGGTGTTCACGCCCAGGGCCACGTGGATGGTGGCGAACAGCGGAAGGGCACGCTGCACGATGCTCCAGTGGCCGATGGTGACCGGGTCGAACGATCCGGGGAAGACGGCGATCGGGCGGCTCATGGCGGGGTGGGGCTGAAGAAGCTGAAATGTACGGAACCGTAGGTGCGTCGCTTGCGGAACCAGGGGTCGGCGTCAAGGTCGATCCCGCGCGGATGCTCCAGGATGAAGAGGCCGTCCGGGGCCAGCAGCCCACCATCGCGCACCAGCCCGGGCAGCATCTCCGTGCCGGGAAGATGGAAGGGCGGGTCGGCGAACACGATGTCGAAGGGGCCGGTGGCATGCCGCAGGTACTGGAACACGTCGGCGCGCACCTGGGACCAGCCCGCCTCGTTGAGCTCGCGGGCCAGGCGCTGCAGGTGGGCGAACAGGCGTGCGTCCTGTTCCACGCTGATCACCTGCGCGGCGCCGCGCGACAGGAACTCCGCGGAGATGCCACCGGTGCCGGCGAAGAGGTCCAGCACCCGGATGCCCTCGAGCGCGATGGAGTGCTGCAGGATGTTGAAGAGGCCTTCCCGCGCGAAGTCCGTGGTGGGGCGCGCCTCGATGCCCTTGGGCGGATCGATGCGCCGATTGCGGTGCCGGCCTCCTACGATGCGCATGCGGCCTGTTCGAGCAGCGCCCACAAGGACTCCGGTGATGGGGCGTCCAGTCCGACCAGCATCGCGTCCGTGCCGGTCACCGCCGGTGCCGCGTTCGGCAGATAGCGACGCACCAGTTCGGTGTCGGTCGGGGTCCAACCGGGCCCGCACCAGCGCACGGCCGGCACGGCGGGGTCTTGATGCATGGCGTCCAGTAGGTGCAGGAGGTAGTAGAGCGCATCGGTGCCGGTGGCGCAGTGGTAGGCGTTGCTGAGCTTCAGGCCGTCCCGGTCGGCCAGGGCCACGTCCATGCGCTTGCCCACGCGGTGCGCCACCAGCGCGGGTCCCTGGCGGCCCAGGGCGAGCACGGAGCGCACGAGCAGGCTGCGCAGGGCGATGGCGCGCGCTGCGGGGAAGCGCTCGAGCACCTGATGCTCCATGGCTTCGTCGTGCAGGTACACGCACCGGGCGCCGAGGTCTTCCACGGGTTCATCCCGCAGCAGCCCGGTGGGCAGGGGACCATGCACCAGGCTCAAGTGGTCCGCTTCGGTGCCGGGGCGCAGGGTGCTCTCGGGCACCAGCGTGCTCAGCTCGGGCATCGCGCAGAAGCTGACGGTGGCCGGATGGTGGGGCAGCTGCTCCTCCGCAGGCCAGGCGGCGCCCCGGCCCTGGGCCAGCATCAGGCATCGGCCGTCGGCCCGGTCATGCGCGCTCCACGCCAGCCCGTCCGGATGCACCACGATGCCCAGGTGAAGCCCGGCGGCCCCGCGGTCGTAACGCGGCAGGTGGTGTGCATCGGTGTCGGTGGTCCTCGCCATGTCGCGCTCTTCCGGAGAACGGGGTCAAAGGTGGATAATTTCACCCGCCGCCATGGTCCCGTGGCGCCGCCTCGCCACCCCATGCCTCCGCCCGAGCCCGGTCTTTCCGCAGCGCTGCGCGCCGCCCTCGGCCATACGCCCACGGCCGGTCAGGAGCGGGCGATCGCGGCGCTGGACCGCCTGCTGGGCACCACCAAGGAGCGGGCCACCCTCGTGCTGAAGGGCTACGCCGGAACGGGCAAGACCACGCTGGTGGGTGCCCTGGTGCGGGTGCTGCGCGCGCAGGGCCGTCCGGTGGTGCTGCTCGCCCCCACGGGCCGCGCGGCCAAGGTGCTGGGCGCATATGCCGGCGCCGCGGCCGGCACCATCCACCGGCGCATCTATCGGATGGACCCCGGCGGTGAGGGCTTCGCCGGCATGTCGGTGACGCCCAACCGCGATGCGCACGCCCTGTTCATCGTGGACGAGGCGAGCATGATCGGCGGCGAAGGCGGCTTCGGCGACCGCGACCTCCTGGGCGATCTGTTCACCCATGTGTTCTCCGCCCCGGGCACGCGGCTGCTCCTCATCGGCGATCCGGCGCAGCTGCCGCCCGTGGGCAGCGTCCACAGCCCCGCGCTGGACCCCGCCCATCTCCACGAACGCTTCGGGCTCACCGCCGGCGCCGTGGAGCTCACCGATGTGGTGCGGCAGGCCGAGGCCAGCGGCATCCTCGTCAACGCCACCGCCCTGCGGGCCGAGGTCGTGGCCAACGAGCCCGCGCCGCGGTTCATCCTGGGTCACCCTGACGTGGTGCGCATCACCGGCATGGAGCTTCAGGATGAACTGGAGGCCTGCTACGCCCGATACGGCGGCGAGGACGTGTGCCTCATCACACGCAGCAACAAACGGGCATACCAATACAGCCAGCAGGTGCGGGCACGGATCCTGGGCTTTGAGGAGGAGCTGTCGCCGGGCGACCGGCTGATGGTGGTGAAGAACGATTATTACTGGGCGGGGCGCAATGGGAAGGCGGAGCTCATCGCCAATGGCGAGCCCATGGAGGTGCTGCGTCGGCGCGATGTGGAGGAGCGCCACGGGCACCGCTTCTGCTGGATCGAGGCCGCCTGGTGGAGCGGCGACGAGCGGCGCGTGGGCGACTTCCTGGTGATGCTCGATGTGCTGGCCCTCGACGCGCCCTCCCTGCCGATGGCCCGTCGCCGGATGCTGAACGACAACGTGCTCGCCGCGCATGCGGTCACCGGCAAGGGCGCGCGCCTGAGCATCCTGCGGCAGGACCCGTTCGCCAACGCGCTCCAGGTGAAGTACGCCTACGCGGTCACCGCCCACAAGGCGCAGGGTGGACAGTGGCCGGCGGTGTTCGTGGACCAGGGCTACATCACCGAGGAGATGATCGACACCGAGTACGTGCGCTGGCTGTACACCGCCGTCACCCGTGCGAGCGACAGGCTCTACCTGCTCAACTTCCACCCGCGGTTCTTCGGGGAGGAGGATTAGTTGATCGCCATGCACGCGTCGTGCAGGGCGGGTCCGGCGTGCGGCCGCGGGGTGGCCAGGGCGATCAGGTGGTCGGTGCCCACGCTGAAACTGCTCACATGATAGACCGGGGCGGCCTCACGCACGAAGACCTCGTGGCGGATGGTGAGCACCTGCGTGCCGTCCAGTACCCGCAGGGCGTGCAGGTCCTCCATGATGCCCACACCGCTGGCTTTCAGCACGGCCTCCTTCCGGGTCCACAGCGTGAGGAAACGCCGCTTGCCTTCCGCACCACCGGCCTGGATGTGCGACACTTCGTCCGGCGTGAAGTAATGGCCGGCCACCAGCTCATGGTCGGTGCGGCGCTCCACGGTCTCGATGTCCACCCCGAGCTCATCGGTGCCGCCGATCGCCACCACCAGCGCGTCCTTGGTGTCGCTGAGGTTGAAGGCCGGACCTCCGTCGGGCAGATGGGGCTTGCCGTGCGCACCGCGCGCCATGCGGACCGCCTCGGGGGCCACGCCCAGGGCACCGCCCAGCAGCATGCGCAACAGGCCATGACCGGCGATGAAGCGTTCGCGGTCGGGGGCGAAGCGGAACCGCTCGGCACGCTGCCGTTCCTCGTCGTCCAGCACGGCGCCCAACCGATGCAGATGCGGCAGGAGTGCGGTGACGGTGGCGTACCACAGCCTTACGTGTGCGGAGGCCGCGAGCGGTGGTGTGCGCTCCAGCGTGCGCAGAGGCGCGCAATGCACGGTGAGGTCGCGTTCGCGCATGCTCACAGCACGACGGCGGAACCCGAGGTGGCCCGTTCCATCGTGAGGCGAAGTTCGTTCGCCAGGGCGCCCACGTTCGGCTCCTTGATGAGGTCGTAGTGGTCGCCGGGCACCATGCGCACCTCCAGGCCGCCTTTGGCCAGGTGTTCCCAGCCCATCTGCCGGGGGCCCCACGAGCGCTCGGCCTTCATCACGGTGAGCTTTCCCGCATAGGGCCGCGGCACATAGGCCATGGCCGCACGGTCATAGGTGTCGATGATATGGAAGTTCCTGAACCGCTCGGGCACGGTGCCATCGTTGCGCAGGAAGCGGGCCACCAGTGCACGCAGCACGGCCTTCTTGATGGGGTCGTAGAACTTCAGGTCGCTGGCGATGGCCTCGGCATGCAAGGCCGGCGAGTAGGCGTCGATCACGGCCAGGTAGGGCACCTCGTCGCCCATCGCCGTGAGCTGCTGCGCCATCTCGTAGGCCACGATGCCGCCGAAGGAATAGCCGCACAGCAGGTAGGGGCCGTGCGGTCGCGCCTGCTTCAGCTCGGAGATGAAGAAGCGCGCGATGTCCTCCACCGTGGTGTGATGGATGACCCTGCCGTCCTCGCCCTGGTGGAAGAAGGCGTAGAAGGGACGTTCGTTGCCGAGGTACCTGGGCAGGAAGTGGCTCGCCTCGTCGCCATGCACGCAGAACAGCGGCGGGGCCGCGCCTTCCGGTTGGATGAGGGAGAGGTTCTTCCAGTCGTCCACCGCGCCATCACCCCGGAGCAGTTCGGCGAACTGCGCGATGGTGGGCGCCTCGAAGAGCGACTTCAGGGGCAGCGTCCTGTTGAACTGCTGTTCCACGAGCCCGAGCAGCTGGATCCCGATGAGCGAATGGCCGCCGAGGTCGAAGAAGTCGTCGTGGATCCCGATGTCGGTCGCGTGGAGGACCCTGCCCCAGATCCCGGCCAGGGCGCGCTCGAGGTCGTTGCGGGGCGCGGTGCGTTCCTCCTTGCGGGCCCTGGGCTGTTCGGCCGGTGCGGGCAGTGCGCGTCGGTCGATCTTTCCGTTGGCGGTGAGCGGCAGGTCGGCCATCACCACGAACGCGGTCGGCACCATGTAGCCGGGCAGGCGGCCGCGCAGGTGCTCGCGCACGCGGTCGAGCAATGCGGCACGGCGTTCCGGGTCCCCATGGTCCCGGGCATCGGTGGGCACCACGTAGCAGACCAGCTGCTTCTCACCCGGGCCGTCCTGACGGGCCACCACCACCTTGTCCTTCACCGCGGCCACATCGTTGAGGGCGTTCTCGATCTCACCCAGCTCGATGCGAAAGCCGCGGATCTTCACCTGCCCGTCGGCCCGGCCGATGAAGGCGATGCTGCCGTCATCCTGCCAGCGCACGACATCGCCGGTGCGGTACAGTTTGACGCCGCTCCTCCCGCTGAAGGGGTCGTCGATGAACTTCTCCGCGGTGAGGTCGTCGCGCTTCCAGTAGCCCAGGGCCACGCCATCGCCGCCCGTGTACAGCTCGCCCTTTCGGCCCACGGGCACGGGAGCGCCCTGCTCATCGAGCACGTGCACCGTGGTGTTGTTCAGCGGGAAGCCGATGGGTACGCTGTCGGTGATGCCGGCCTCGCTATCAATGGGGAAGCAGCAGGTGAAGGTGGTGTTCTCCGTGGGGCCGTAGCCGTTGATGAGCACGTTCGGGCCGAGCGCCTTCAGGGCCTTCTTCACATGCGGCACGCTCAGCACATCGCCGCCGGTGAGGATGTGCTTCAATCCGCGCAGGCGGTCGAGCTGCTCATCCACCAGCATGTTGAACAGACCCACCGTGAACCACACGCTGGTGACCTTGTGTGCGGTGATGGTGTCGCAGATCTCGGGAAGGGTGGGCTTCTGTTGCGGCTGCAGCACAAGCCGGCCACCGTTCAGCAGCGCGCCCCAGATCTCCAGGGTGCTCGCATCGAAGCTGATGTTCGAGAGCTGCAGCCAGCAGAGGTCGGGGCCGAAGGCGACGAAGTTCTGCCCGCGCACCAGACGGATGATGGCCCGATGCGGCACCACGACGCCTTTCGGTGTGCCGGTGCTTCCGCTGGTGTACATGATGTACGCGGGGGCATCGGGCCGCACGGCCGGCATGACCGCATCCCCCTTCTCCATCACCTCATCCACGAAGATGTCCTTCGCCCGATGGCTGGGCAGGGCGTTCGCGAGATGCCGTTGGGTGAGCATCACCCGCACGTCGGTGTCGCTGAACATGAAGGCGAGGCGGTCGGCGGGATAGGCCGGGTCGAAGGGCACGAAGCAGCCGCCCGCACGCAGGGTGGCGAGCATCGCCACCACCATGTCGAAGCTGCGGTCCATGCACAGGCCCACCGGCTCGCCGGGCTTCACGCCCATGTGGACCAGGGCGCTGCTGAGCGCATGCACACGCCGCTGCAGTTCACGATAGCTGAGCTTCTGGTCGCGCAGTTCCACAGCCGTGCGATCCGCTTGCTTCGTGGCCACCTCGTCGAAGAGGCCGCCGACATCCACCTGCGGGAACGGGGTGGTGCGGCCGTGCCATTCGGGCAGCGGCATCCGCTGCGCATCGGCGATGTCCGCATCGCCCGCGAGTTCCGCGATCGTCGCGTTGGGATGGCCGATCACGCGCTTGATCAGCGTTACGAAGCGGTCCATCCAGCCCAGCACGGTGGCCTTGTCGAAGAGGTCGGTGTTGTAGCTCCACTCGAGCGTCAGGTGCCCCTCGTTCCCCGTGGCGTTCAGGAAGAGCTCGAAGTTCTCGAAGGCGCGCGGGTTCGAGATGAAGCGGTGCTTCAGGCCGTCGAAGGCCACCCCGTCGTCCATGTTCATGTCGATGTTGAACACGACGGGGCACAGCGGGATCCGACCGGGCTCACGCGGCACGTTCAACCGCTGAAGCAGCGTGCCGAAGGTGTATCTCTGGTTGTCGAACGCGTCGAGCACGCCGGTGCGCCGGCTGCGGAGGTGCTCGATGAAGGGCTTCTCCTCGTCGATGCGGCTGCGGAGGGCCAGGAGGTTCACACAGTGCCCCACGAGGTGCTTCATGCCCGTATCGCTCTGTCCGGCGGCGGGCAGGCCCACCACGATGTCGTCCGACCCGGTGACCCGGTGGAGGAGCACCTCGAAGGCGGTCATCAGGGTGGTGACGAAGCTGGCGCCACTGCGCGTGGCCACTTCCTTGAGCCCGCGCACCAGGTCCTGGTGCAAGGGCAGGTCGAGGCGGTCGCTGGTGTAGGTCTTGTGCTTCGGCCGGGGCCTGTCCGAGGGAAGGTCCAGCCGCGGGATGGGCCCCTTGTAGAGGTCGAGCCAGTAGCGCTCCACCGCCGCGTGCTCGGGGCTCGCGGCGAAGTCGATGGTGCCGAGGCTGTAGTCGCTGAAGGCGCTGGGCGGGGGCAGCTGGGGCGCCTCGCCGCTGCGCGCCGCATTGTACAGCGCGCTGATCTCGGCCATCATGATGCCCAGGCTCCAGCCGTCACAGACCACATGGTGGCCGGTGAGGCGCAGCAGGTGCGCATCCGCGGCGGTGCGGATCAGCTGCGCGCGGAACACCGGTCCGTTCCTCAGGTCGAAGGCCGTCGTCATGTCCGTGCGCGCGATGGCGTCCAGCCGCCGCGACCGTTCCGCGTCGGGCAGGTCGGAGAGGTCCGTGAACGGAAGTGCGAGGTGCAGCTCATCGGCGATGAGCATCCGCGTGCCACTGGCGTTCACCGTGGAGCGCAGCGCTTCGTGCCGCCGCACCAGGGCGTTCATGGCGTGCTCCAGCGCCACGCGGTCCATATGCCCCGTGAGCTCCAGGGATACGCTCTCGTTGTAGGCGCAACTGGCCTCCACGCCCATCTCCGCGGCGGCAAGCACCTCGCGTTGCGCCTCCGTGGTGGGGATCGCACGCTCCACCGCCGGCCCCGAGAAGGGGTCGAAGTCCACGGGGATGTACCGCGTCTCTGGAATGAATTTCTCCATGCGTGCGTCGTTGCGACGGGGCGCTCACCAACATCGACCGGTTCCGCCGGACCGTTTTCGCAGGGCGAAGGAACATCGCGTGTGGCACATGATCACGGGCATCCGGGACAGGTTTTCGGGGGCCGCCCTGTTCATTACGCCGCGGCCGTGCCCTGGAGGCTGCCGGCCACGGTGCCCAGCGCGCTGCGGAGCGCTTCGGCCAGGGCGCGCACCTGGGGTTCCTTGATCAGGCCATAGTGGTCGCCGGGAAGGGTCCGCACCTCCGGACCACCCTTCACCAGGGCGCCCCAACCCAGGTCCGCAGGGCCGGGGGAGGCTTGCGCCCGGAGCAGCAGGACGTTGCCCGCGTAAGGGCCGGGGGCATAGGCCCGGGTCGCCTTCCCATAGGTGTCGATGATGTGGAAGTGCCGGAGGGCGGGCGGTATGGTCGTCCCGCGCCGAAGATGGCGGGCGGTCAGGCGGCGCATCACCCAGCGCTTCAGCGGCATGTGCAGGCGCTCCTCGGCGGTGGCGCTGCGCAGGCCGTCCGCCGGGGCATAGGTGTCGAACAGCACCAGCAGGGGAACGGCCACTCCAAGCGCCACCAGCTGCCGGGCCATTTCGTAGGCCACGATGCCGCCGAAGCTGTATCCGCCGAGCACATAGGGCCCGTGGGGCCGTGCCGCACGGAGCTCCTTGAGGTAGGTGGCGGCGATGTCCTCCACGGTGGTGTGCTCGATGGTCTGGCCGTCCTCGCCCTGGTGCCCGAACCCATAGAACGGCTGGTCGTCGCCGAGCAGCTTCGGGAGGAACACATGGGCCTCGTCACCCTGCACGCAGAAAAAGGGGATGCGTGACCCCTCCGGGCGGATGGCCGACAGGTGTTTCCATCCCGTCGGGCCCACGGCCTCGCCGTCCAGGGCGGCGGCCAGTTCGGCGAGCGTTGGCGCCTGAAAGAGCGTGCGGATCGGCAGCCGCCGCCCCGTTCGCTTCTCCAGTTGCGCGAACAGCTGGATGCCCAGGAGCGAATGCCCACCGAGCGAGAAGAAGTTATCGTGCGCACCCACCTGGTCGAGTTTCAGCACGCGGCACCAGAGCTCGGCCAGCAGGCGCTGCGTGGGGCTGCTCGGCGCGGTGAACGAGGCGCGGTGGACCGTCAAGGCCGCCGGTCGGGGAAGGCGCTTGCGGTCGGGCTTGCCGGCCGCCGTCAGCGGCATCCGCGCGATCGGGTTCACGGTCGCAGGCACCAGGGCCTCGGGAAGGCGGGGCCTCACATGGGCGAGGACCTCCGCCGCGAAGGCCGCGCGGCGCGCCTCATCCCCGGCGACGGCTGGATCGCGGGGCACGACGTACAGATGCAGCTGCTTGTCCCCTCCGGGGGCATCAAGGGCCACCACGGTGCGGTCGGTCACGGTCGGCATGTCGTTCACGGCGGCTTCCAGCTCGCCGGGTTCCACCCGCTGCCCGCGCACCTTCACCTGGTCGTCGATCCGGCCCACGAATTCGATCGCGCCATCGGCGCGCCAGCGCACCAGGTCGCCGGTGCGGTACAGCCGCGCGTCCGGCGCGGTGGAGTACGGGTCGGCCACGAAGCGTTCGGCCGTCAGGTCAGGTCGGTTCCAGTATCCGATGGCCACACCGGGACCGCCGAGCCACAGCTCGCCCTTTCGGCCCACGCCTACGGGGCGTTGATACGGGTCGAGCACATGCACGGTGACGTTGCGCAGGGGGCGGCCGATCGGAACGGGAGCGTCCAGTTCGGACCGGTCGGTCACCGTGAACGTGGTGCTCATCACCGATACCTCGGTGGGTCCGTAGCCATTGACCAGCACGCCCGGGCCGACGATGTCGTAGGCGGCACGCGCCTGGGCAAGGGGAAGCACATCGCCGCCCACCATCAGGTGCCGAACGCCGCGCAGGGACCCGGGTTCCTCCTCGACGAGGAGCTTGAACAGCCCCGAGGAGGTGACCAGCGTGTTGACGCCCCGCGTGCGCAGGGCCTCTGCGATCTCCGCGATGCTGGGCCGCTCCGAGGTGCCGATCACCAGCGTGCCCCCATGCAGCAGCGCGCCCATGATGCTGATCTGGCAGGCATCGAACGAGATGCTCAGGTGATGGTGGAACACGAGTTCAGGACCGAACGTGAAGTAGTCCTGATCCGTGACCAGCCGCACGATGCCCCGGTGAGGCACCACCACCCCTTTCGGTGTTCCTGTGGAACCGGAGGTATGGATGAGGTAGATCGGGCCTTCGGGTGTGGTGCGGAACTCCGGTCGCCGATGCCTCACCGGCAGGTCCGCACTTCGCGCGAGGTCGATCACCGGCGGTTCGATCCCCCCCAGGAGGTCCTGTGTCGATGGATCGGCCAGGAGAAGATGCGGCCGCGCATCGTTCAGCAGCAGATGAAGGCGTTCCGCCGGGAGCCCGGGGTCCAGGGGGACGAAGGCGGCGCCGCTGCGCACGATGGCCAGCAGGCCGATGATGAGCTCCGGCGACGATCCGGCGCAGATCCCCACCCGGCCGCCCGGACCGGCGCCGAGCTCGATGAGGTGCGCGGCGAGGGTGTCCACCCGATCGCGCAGCTCGGCATAGGTCAGGCTCCGTTCGCCGTGCACGAGCGCGGTGCGCTGGGCATGGAGCCGTGCGGCCGCATCGAACATCCGGTCCACGGTGAGCGAGGCGTCCAGCGGGTGCGTGCGACCATGCCATTCGACCGGCACCGGTTCACCGGGGGGCTCCAACAGCTGAAGGATGGGTGCGTCGGGGGCGGCACAGGTGCGGTGCATCAGTGCGACGAGGTCATCGCACCACCGGCGGATGGTGGCGTGGTCGAACAGATCGGTGTTGAACGTCCACTCCAACACCAGGTCGTTGCCACCACCGGCCACGTTCAGCGTGAGCTCGAACTGTTCATAGGCGCGTGGTTCGCTGCTGAACCGGTGGCGAAGACCGGCGAACGACACCCCGTCGTCCATGTTCATGTCCACGTTGAAGATGACGGGGACCAGGGGAACGCGGTCGGGCGCTCGAGGCACGCGGAGCTCCTGCAGCAGTTCGCTGAAGGTGAAGCGCTGATGGTCGAAGGCATCGAGCACCTCGCTCCGTCTGCGGTTCACGTGGGCGCTGAAGGGGGCGTTCAGATCGACCCGGGCACGCAGGGGCAGCAGCGACACGCAATGGCCGGCGAGCCTCGTCATGCCCATGTCGCTCTGGCCGGCGGCGGGAAGGCCGACGATCAGGTCTTGCTGTTCGGTGAGCCTTGCGAGGAAGACCTCGAAGGCCGCGAGCAGGGTGGTGACGAAGGTGGCTCCGCATCGCGTGGCCAGCTGCCGGAGCTGATGGGCCAGCGCAGGGTCGAGCGGCACATCGATCCGATCGGCGGTGAAGCTGCGTTCCGGCCTGCGGGGATGATCGGTGGGCAGGTCCACCATGGGTGCACCGTCCGCGTACAGCGTCCTCCAATAGGCTCGTACCGCGTCACCTTCCGGCGAGCGGTGGAAGTCGTTCAGTGCTTCGGCGAAGGTGCTGTAGGCCTCGGCCACCGGGGCGGCCGGCGAAGCCGGGTCCAGGTTCGCATTGTACAACAGGCTCAGGTCGGCCATCAGGACACCCAGGCTCCACCCGTCGCATACGGCATGGTGCCCCACGATCCGCAGACGGTGCAGGTCGTCGCGCAGCCGGAGCAGCACGAAGCGGAACAGTGGGCCGTTCAACAGGTCGAACGGCCGCCTCATCAGGTCGGCGTCCAACCGGTCAAGCCAGGCCGAACGCTCCTGCTCGTCCTGGCCGCGCAGGTCGTGCAGGTCAAAGGGAAGCTGCACCGACTCCAGCACGAGCGCCCGTTGGCCGCTGCTGTCGAACACGGTGCGCAGGGCTTCGTGACGAACGCCCAGCTCGTTGAGCGCCGCGCGCATGGCGGTCTCATCGAGCGCTCCCTGCAGCGTGAGGCTCACGGACTCGTTGTATGCGCAGGAGGCCTCGTCGCCGAGCTGCGAGGCTGTCCATACCTCCCGCTGCGGCCCGGTGGTGGGGTAGGTCAGCAGCACG
Organism: Flavobacteriales bacterium; assembly: GCA_016715895.1. NCBI lineage: Bacteria > Pseudomonadati > Bacteroidota > Flavobacteriia > Flavobacteriales > Flavobacteriales bacterium. The sequence goes on from JADJXH010000004.1 coordinate 1,623,953, forward strand.
GACGGCCCGACGAACGGGTCGTGCTCGGTGCTGAGAAGGCGGATCTCGGGAACGAATTTCTCCATGTCATGACGCCGATGCCTCGGCGGGGGTGCTTCGATCAGTCCTCTTCGATCATCAGGTACTTGCCATGTCGCTCAGGGTCCGGCACGAACCACGCCGCATCACCTTTCGGTGTGCGACCCAGTCGGGCTCCGGGTAGCGGCGGCTTCCCGGCCACCTGGAGGCGCTCATGCGCAGGGCGGATCAGTCCGCCCAGCACGCTGTTCACCGTGGGGATCGGATAGGTGCGCTCCGGCATGAAGCCGCTCTCACGCAGCTCCTTGCAGGTCTTCTCCACCGCGTTGATGATGAACTCGATGTCCGCCGTGGTGTGCGCGGTGGTGATGAAGTGCGGGAAGTCCAGCACGTGCACGCCGTGGTAGCGCATCAGCATGAAGAAGAGCTCGGTGTAGTTGACGCTCTCGTCGTACTTCGTCTTGAAGGCGCTGCCGAAGTTCACCCAGCGGTAGGGGAGCTGGTACTGGTCGAAGAGCCCGTTCACGCGGGCCACCATGTCCTCGGTGATGGTGTTGAGGCGCTCCTGCAGAGCCGGGCCTTCGTTCTTCATGTATACCAGCGCGGCCTTCATCGCGGCCAGCGTCAGCGGGTGGCGCACGAAGGTGCCGGCGAAGTAGGTCACACCGGCGGGCGGCACGCTGTCGTCGCCATACTGCCAGTGGCCGCCGTCGAGGGCGTCCATCCATTCGCTCTTGCCGATCATGGCGCCCACGGGCATGCCGCCGCCGATCACCTTGCCGTAGGTGCCGATGTCGGCCTGGATGCCGAAGAGCGCCTGGGTGCCGTTGGGGTGCGTGCGGAAGCCGGTGATCACCTCGTCGAAGATGAGCGCGGTGCCGTTCTCCTGGGTGATGCGGCGCACCTCGCGGAGGAAGTCCACCGGACGGAACTCCATGCGGCGGCTCTGCACTGGCTCCACCAGCACGGCCGCTGCTTCGTGGCAGCGCTGCTTGATGATCTCCAGGCTCTCGGGCGTACCGTAGTCGAGCACGAGCATGTTCTGCACGGCCTCGGGCATGATGCCGGGCGCACCGGGATAGCTCTTCTTGCTCTTGCTGCCGCGGATGATCACCTCGTCGTTGATGCCGTGGTAGCTGCCGCTGAAGGAGATGATGAGGCTGCGGCCGGTCACCGTGCGGGCCATGCGCATGGCGCCGAGCACCGCTTCGGAACCGGTGTTGCACACCGCTGCACGATCTGCTCCGGTGAGTTCGCACAACAGTTTCGAGACCTCTGCGGCCAGCGGGTGCATGGGACCGATCTCGATGCCTTGCTCCAGCTGCTCATGGCAAGCCTTCTTGATGAAGTCGGGCATGTAGCCGAACATCGAGGAGCCGAAGCCGCTCAGGATGTCCACGTACTCGTTGCCGTCGATGTCCCACAGGTGGCAGCCCACGCTCTTGTCCACGACCACTTGGTAGATGAGCTCCTTGGTCTGCGGCTTGAAGCCGGTGACCACACGCGGGTCGGCCATCGGCTTGCGGTTCTCCTGGGTGAAGGCCTTGCTCTTCGCGGTCTTCGCCACGTAGCGCTTCACGAAGGCGTCGAACCAGGCGCGCTGCTGCGGCGTCATGTCGTCCACCTTCTCCTTGCTGATGCGCGCCTGGGCACCGAAGACCTTCTTCAGTTCGGGGGCGTCTTCGAAGGCAGAGGTGGCAGGGGCAGGCGCAGGAGCAACACCCGCGCTTTTTGCGCCTGCACCTGCTCCTGCCCCTGTATTCGTCCAATGCGGCAGAATGTAGTCCGCCAGTTTGTCCAGGTTCGGGACTTCCTCGTTCAATTGACGGAACGAGATCTTCACGCCGAACTTCTTGCTCAACGAGGTCGCCACCTGTGTGAGGAACAGCGAGTCGAGGCCCATCTCCAGGAAAGTCTCCTCGTTGCTGACCTCCGCCAGTTCAAGGCCGGAGCTCTCTTCCAGCAGGTGCTTGATCTGCGCGATCAGCGCCTCCTTGGGGCTGAGGTTGGCATCACCACTGTTGGGAACGGGGGCCTCGATCGTCGTGCTGGCGATCGCACGGCCGCCATCGGCCACCATGGTCACGGGGTCCACCCAGTGGCGGATGCGCTCGAATGCGTAGGTCGGCATTGAGATGCGATGACGCGTCTCGGTCTCGTAGAACTTCCTCCAGTCGATGAGTACGCCGCTCTGCCAAAGGCCACCGACCGCTTTGAGCAGTTGCGTCAGTTCATTGCCGTTGCCGGCGGAGTCGCCTAGAGATGGAACAGCCGCTTGCTTCTTGTTGTCGGTGCTCTGCTGACGAGCGAGCGTAGTTGCAGTCGTGCGAGGACCAACCTCCAGCATCACGCGGTCGGCATCGCTCCACGCGAACTTCACGGCTTGTGCGAAGCGCACCGTGGCGCGCAGGTGGTCGCTCCAGTACTTCGGCGAGGTGGCCTCGTCGTCCTTCATCCATTCCGCGGTCACCGTGCTGACGATGGGGATGCGCGGGGCACTGAGCTTCACGCCCTCCACCACCTTGCGGTAGGGCTCCACGATGGCGTCCATCATGGGGCTATGGAACGCATGACTGGTCACCAGCAGCTTGCAGGTGATGCCGTCCTTCTCCAGTTCAGCTTGCAGCTTGGCGATCGCCTCGTGCGGACCGCTGGCCACGCACAGCTGCGGACCGTTGTTCGCGGCGATGCTGCAACCGGCGGGGAGCTTCTTCACCACATCCTCTTCCGCCGCGCGCACGCTGAGCATGCTGCCACCGGGCAGTTCCTGCATCATGCGGCCCCGGTTGGCCACGAGCTTCACGGCATCCTCCAGCGAGAACACGCCGGCCAGGCAGGCCGCGGCGAACTCGCCGATGCTGTGGCCCATCATCGCATCCGGCGTGATGCCCCAGTGCATCCACAGTTTCGCGAGGCTGTAGTGCATGGTGAAGAGCGAGGCCTGCGTGTAGATGGTCTGCTTCAGCTGCTCGGCGGCCTTCTCCTCTTCACCGGCCTTCGGGAAGATGATGGCCTTGAGATCGGTGCCGAACTCCTTCGTGAAGAGATCGCAGCAACGGTCGAAGTGCTGCTTGAAGACGGGCTCGCTGTCGCAAAGGTCGCGGCCCATGTTCACGTACTGCGATCCCTGGCCGGGGAACATGAACACCACGCCGGGCGCGGCCTCGTGCAGCTCGCGCGTGCCGATCAGGTTGGTGTCCTTGTTGGCGATGGCCTCGATCACTTCGCCGTGCGAACCGCCTACGATCAGGCGACGATGCTTGAAGTGGCGGCGGCCCACCTGCAGGGTGTAGGCGGCGTCGGCAAGGTTGGCTTCGGGATGCGCTTCGAGCCACACGCGGAGATTCTCCGTCATGGCATCGAGACTGGTCTTGCTCTTCGCGCTGAGCAGGAGGAGCTGCTTGCTGCGCGATGCGCTGGAGGCCACGGCCACCGGCGGCTCCGCGAGGATCACGTGCGCGTTGGTGCCGCCCACGCCGAAACTGCTGACGCCGGCGATGCGCGGCTTGTCCGGCACACGCGGCCAGGCTTCGCTTTCCGTCAATACCCTGAACGGGGAATTAGCGAAGTCGATCGCGGGGTTCGGTGTCTCGAAGCCCACGTTCGCCGGGATCACTTCCTGTTGAAGTGCGAGGGCGGTCTTGATCACGCCTGCAGCACCGGCGGCCGGAGTCAGGTGACCGATGTTGCTCTTGATCGAGCCGATCACGCAGTGGTGGCCGTTGGTCTTGCCGCCGAACGCCAGCGTCAACGCCTCCACCTCGATCGGATCGCCGAGGGGGGTCGCCGTTCCATGGGTCTCCACGTAGGTGACCTCGCCCGGCGTCACGCCCGCATCGGCCTGCGCCATGGCGATCACTTCGGCCTGGCCGCGCACGCTCGGTGCGGTGAAGCTGGCCTTGTCGCTGCCGTCGTTGTTCAGCGCGGCGCCCTTGATCACCGCGTAGATGTGGTCCTTGTCGCGCACCGCGTCATCCAAGCGCTTCAGCACGATGATGCCGCACCCGTCGCTGAACGAGGTGCCCTTGCCGTTCGCATCGAAGGTGCGGGTACTGCCGTCAGGGCTGTACATGCCGCCCTCGTTGTACACGATGCCGCTGTTGATCGGCGCGGTGATCGCGATGCCTCCGGCCAGCGCCATGTCGCATTCGCCATCGCGCAGCGCATTGAAGGCCTGGGCGATCGCCACCAGCGAGGTGCTGCACGCCGTGTGGATGCTCAATGCCGGACCCCGCAGGTCGAACTCGAACGCGAGGCGCGTGGCGATGTAGTCCTTCTCGTTGGCCGTCATCACCGCGAAGTCGCCGACCTGCTCGATGAGCTCGGGGTGGCCGATGACGTTGCGGGTGAAGTAGGTGTTGTTGCCCATGCCGGCGTACACACCGATGAGCCCGGCAAACTGTGCGGGATCGTAGGCGGCATCCTCCAGCGCGGCCCAGGCGGTCTCCAGGAACACGCGTTGCTGCGGGTCCATCAGCGCGGCCACCTTGGGGTTCACGCCGAAGAAGGCGTGGTCGAACTTGTCGGCATCGGCGATCACGCCGCGGGCCTTCACGTAGTCGGGGTCGTTGCGCAGCTCGGCGGGGATGCTCGGGTCGAGCTCATCCACCGTCCACGTGCTGATGCTGTTCTTCTTCGCGAGCAGGTTCTTCCAGAGCTGCTCCACGTTCTCCGCACCCGGGAAGCGGCCGCTCATGCCGATGATGGCCACGTCCCGCTTTTCGGGCGAGACATGTCTCGCCCCTACGCGGGCTTTGGCCATGTCGGTGGGTGAAACAGCGCTCGCATCACCCTCAAGGAATGCTGCACATGCGCGGACCGTCGGGTGCTGGTAGAGCTTCACGATCGGCAGCTTCAGGCCATGGCTTTCCAGCTGCGCCACACATTGGATGCTCAGCAGCGAGTTGCCGCCGAGGTCGAAGAAGTTGTCGTCGATGCCCACGCGGTCGATGCCGAGCAGGTCGGCCCATACGTTCGCCAGCGTCTTCTGCACAGCGCTCGTCGGGGCGGCGAAGGCCACGTCGAGGTCGGGGCGTTTCACATCAGGTGCTGGTAGGGCCTTGCGGTCGATCTTGCCGCTGGGCGTGCGCGGTAGCTCCTTCACGGCCACGAAGGCGGAGGGCTGCATGTAGTCGGGGAGGAGGGAGGCGAGGTGCTTTCGCAGCTCGTTCGTGCTCAGTTCGTTGTTCGCGACATAGTAGCCGATGAGGCGCTTGAGGCCCGGACGGTCCTCGCGGACGGTGGCCACGGCCTGTTCCACCGCAGGGTGCTTTTCCATGGCCACCTCCACCTCGCCGAGCTCGATGCGGTAGCCGCGGACCTTCACCTGGCCGTCGATGCGGCCCTTGTAGTCGATCTCGCCGTTGGGCAGTTCCGCCGCACGGTCGCCGGTCTTGTACAGACGACCACCGGGGATGAAGGGATCCGCAAGGAAGCGCTCCGCCGTGAGGTCATCGCGGCCGATGTAGCCCTTGGCCACACAGGCGCCGCCGAGGTACAATTCACCTTCCTCGCCCTTCGCGACGGGCTTCATCTGCTCGTCGAGCACGTAGAGCTTCACGTTGTCGATGGCGGTGCCGATGTTGGGCAGGGCAGGCCAGGTGGAAGGATCGCCCTTCAGTTCGAGCTCGCTCACCACGTGGCCTTCGGTGGGGCCGTACTGGTTGCAGAAACGGCAGCCGGGCAGTTGCTTGAACAGGTTCGCGATGGCGGGCGTGATCTTCAGTTGCTCGCCGCTGGTGAAGACCTCTTTCAGCGTGGACGGCACTTCGCCGGTGCGCTCCACGGCCTCGGCCAGGTATTGCAACGCCACGAAGGGCACGATGATGCGATTGATCTTCTGGGCGATGATCTTCCGCAGGAGCTGCGAGCTGTTCAGGCGGTCCTCATCGGTGATCAGCACCAGCGTGCCGCCCTGGGCGAACGTGGTGAAGATCTCCTGGAAGCTCACGTCGAAGCTGATCGGCGCGAACTGCAAGGTCCGATCACCGGCCTTGCAGTTGCTGGTGCGCAGCTGCCACTCGATCAGGTTGGTGAGCGGCGCATGGTGCATCGCCACGCCCTTGGGGCGGCCGGTACTGCCGCTGGTGAAGAGCACATAAAGGAGGTCGTCCGGCGTGACGGGACATGGGCCTTCGAACAGGGGGCCGTTCTCCAGATCGACGTCCTCGATGAGGATGACCTTGGTCGAGGTGCCCTTGAAGAGGTGCTGGTGCGCCTTGCTGGTGATCACCACCGGCGGCTTGGCGTCCTCCAGCATGCCAGCGATGCGCTCAGCCGGGTAGGTGGGATCGATGGGCACGTAGGCGGCGCCGGCCTGCACGATGCCGAGGACGGATACGATGAGCTCGGGGGAGCGATCGAGGCAGAGGCCGATGGTGGTGCCACGGCCGGCACCAAGGCCCGTGACACGCCCGGCGATGCGCGACGCACGGGCACCGATCTCACCGGCGGTGAAGGTCAGTTCGTCGGAGACGAGCGCAACGCGTTCAGGATGGTCGGCGTGGGTGTTGACAATGCGGTCGATGAGGGTGCGTGAGCGGTCGGTGGACATCGGTGGTCGTGTTCGGGAGGG